>MHDY01000113.1:0-2182 GCA_001803705.1 Nitrospirae bacterium GWC2_56_14
CCTTGCTTGGGCACGCAAGAAAGGTGACAGAAAACGCGAAAGAATGACGCAAATACTGTTTAATAAATCAAATCGGCGCTTATTCCAAGACAGAAGCTCCAGAAGTATTACAGGAGAGCGGGTGCAGTTCGAAGGCCGGAGAAAGCGACGCGGGAGAACTGTTCGAAGTTTTGTATCTCAACGTAACACTGATGCAACAAAAAAGTTTCCGTCATTCCCGCGAAGCGAGAACCCGAATGCATAGTACCTGGGGGGGGTATGCCACTGGATATCCGCTTTCGCGGGGATGACGGAATTGGTGAACGTGCCCTTCGCTGGACTGGAGAACAAAACCCGGTGCGAGACAGCCTGTTCTACACCGGGATGTCCCGCGCGATCTGGTCCTTGATGAAATCGCGCACGAATATCCTGTCCTCGGGGCGGATGCTCATGAACTTCATGCCCATGCCGGGTTCTTTATGCTGCCCCCCGATCATGGTCGAGCTGTATTGCACGGAAGCGGAAACCTGGATCTCCCGGTGCTTGATGAACAGCGTAAGGGAAAGGACCGTCTGCACGGGCTCCGGAGCGGTCGAACATATGTAGCACCCGCCTTCCGACAGGGCGCTCACCCGTTCCTGCCGGGCCGCGCCTGCCCCGTTCTTTACAACGACCTTGAGCAGCGTGTCGATCCTGATGCTCTTTCGCGGCACGGTCTCGGTGGCAGCCTGAATGGCGCTGTAGAGCACATTGAAATCGGTCGGCTTCCGGTAAAAATCCGTGGCTCCCGCCGACAGGCAGGCCTCGCGCACGCGGACATCGCTTTCCGAGGAATGGACGATCACGGGCACGGCCTTTAACTGCGGGGACTGCCGCATTTCCTTCAACAGCTCGATGCCGCTTTTGGCGGGAAGAGCGGTGTCCGTCAATACCAGTGCGGGGAGTGCTTCGGTCATGGCGCGCAGGGCATCGTCGGCGTTCATGGCGGAGCGCACTTTGTAGTCGAGCTTC
Source organism: Nitrospirae bacterium GWC2_56_14 (assembly GCA_001803705.1). Classification (GTDB taxonomy): domain Bacteria; phylum Nitrospirota; class UBA9217; order UBA9217; family UBA9217; genus GWC2-56-14. The sequence goes on from MHDY01000113.1 coordinate 991, forward strand.
CTGAGCATCGTGCCCATGAAGAATATATGTGACGCGCTGCTGTCCACGACCAGGAGTGTCCGCATTTCCCTATCCACCTCATACCTCCGTGCTGTTTAAAACCTACAGCATCGGACGGGTATTTGCAAGGATTCCGATGGGGTAATTTAAGGGTATTGACAAAAAGTTGCATTTGTGTCAGGTTTTCCTGATGACACATGCTGCGCCCCTTTTTATCCTCTCCCCTCTGCGGGAGAGGGTAGGGTGAGGGGGATCCCTCCAAGGGATGTAGCAATTTTTAATTCGTTTGCATTAGTCGGGGTTTATCCGGGTTAGGAAAAGTCGAAGAATGCCGCGTGATTGGAGGTGAAGAGAGGCGGATCGTGCTTCAGGATCGCAGCAACGGCGCTGTGCCGTTTGAACTCGTTATCCAGGAACTGCCGCACCAGCTTCCGGTCCCAGCCCGCAGGATGCTTGAACCCGGTATAGAGGGAAAGGTCTCCTTCATAGAAATGCCCGGTTCCGTATTCGCCGGCCTGTTCGCCGCAAAGCGGCATATTAAAGATGGCAAGGTTCAGGAACGTTATCGCCGCCGCGTGCTGCACCACAAATTCGAGAGTCTTCCGCGCCTCCACCACGGTCTCTGCAGGCGTTCCAAAGAGCAGATACACGTACGTGGCAATGCCGGCTTTCTGCAGATTCAGCAATACCTGCGACGCCATGGCGAGGTCGATCCCCTTCTGCAGCCTGTCCAGCACAGTCTGGTCGCCTGACTCAAGACCGAGCTTCAGCATGACGCAGCCCGATCGTTTCAGCGCCCTGCAGAATTCGAGGTCCGCAAGCTCTTTGCTGATCCGCGCGAATCCGTACCAGGGAACGCCGGCCGGTTTCTCCGCGAGTGCCCCCATGAGCGCGGGGCTGACGGCGTTGTCGAGCAGATGGATCAGGACAGGCCTGGTTTGCAGGGTCAGCGATTCGAGGTCGGACAGTGCCTGCGAAACCGGTACCGGGACATAGGGATTGCCTTCCGCGGTTTCCGGACAGAAGGAACACCTGTTCCAGTAACATCCGCTGGAAGCGCTGTACGGGAGAATGAATCCCGGAGAGAGATATTCATGTGTCGGCAGCGCTCCATAGTCCGGCATGGCCCGGATCTGTTGATAACCGGGAACACCGAGCAGATCGAGCAGGGCGGACTCACCCGGCCCGGCAA
>MHDY01000113.1:2196-3831 GCA_001803705.1 Nitrospirae bacterium GWC2_56_14
AGTCCGCCAAAAGGGTCTGCCCATCCCGGCCGCTTCACCCAGGAACTCACCAGACCGCCGCCGAGCACGACCGAAAGCCCGGGAAATTCTTTCCTGAGATACCCGATCATGGCGAACGTGCACAAGGCCTGGCTCAGATAGTTGAGAGAGAACCCGACCCTTTGTATTCGCTCTTTCTCAATACCTGTCCCGAGAGTAAGAATTTCCCGCAAACGCTTGCTGAAATACCTGTAGAACAGGTTCTGCTCCGGATGTTCGGCTGCCGCAAGCAGATCAGCGCTCCGTACTGGAGAGAGTTTTTCATGGTGAAAATCAGCGAGCCCCAGGACCGCGTGGTACGGTCTGGCTGCGGCTTCGAGCGCGCGGTTCACGTCGCGCACCGCCCTGCTGTAGCGGTCAGGCGATCGGTAGGTGCGGGGGTCCCTGAGCGCCGCTAGATTCGTTGAGCTGTTCTTTACTGCCCTGCGGGTCCAGGTATCGGAAGCAGCAAGCTTCTGCCGCAGCAGAAAGAGCTGTCCTTCGAGGTTGGCATCCAGCAGTGTGCAGGGGAGTTGGTGCGCCTTCAAGGCGCCGGCGAGTTTTGCGATGCCGGCAGGCGGTTCGCAGGCCTTGGCGGCAGGGGGAAAGATCAGCAGCATGGGAAACAGGGTACAGGGTCGGGCGGCAGGGGTCAAGAGAAAGTTCAGAGCACGGGATCACGTGAACAGCTTCTGGAAGAACCCCTTCTTTTCCTCTTCCCGCTTCAGCCTGATCGCATCCATGTGTTTGAGCGCGGTCTTGTTGTTCGGGTTGAGCTTCAGGGCTTTTTTGAACTCCGCCTCGGCAAAGTTCACGCTGCCCTCGTCAAGGTACATCGTGCCCTTCAGCGCATAGGAGATGGCCAGCTTGCCGAGCTGCAGGGAGCGGTTGACCGCGTCCTTTGCCCGTTTGACCGCGGCGGGGTTCCCCTTGTTGGCGGGATGGTTGTAGATCGCCAGCGCCAGGTAGGCATGGTACTCCGCTTTGTTGGGGTCGATGTTCAGGCAGTTCGTGAAGGCCTTCTCGGCGCTTTCGCACTGGCCCTGCTCCAGCAGCACCTTCCCGGACTGGAACTGGACCTTTTCATAGAACTCCTTGTCCTCGCCCTCCGTCGGCATCTGCTCCTGCTGGGAAAGGATCTCGTCGTAGTTCTCCTTGGACACCACGTTGGAAAGCGTTTCGTAGGCGTGGGAGGCCTTGGACAGAAGCTCCTCGGCAAGCTCCATGACCTGGCCTGAACTGCCGAAGAACTTCTCAGGGCCATAGGTCCGGGTCAGTTCGAAATAGGCTTTTTTCAGTTTCTCGAACGAGAAGGTCTTGGGCGTCATCCCGAACATCTCGTAGAAGTTCTTCCCCTTGATCGCTTCCCACTGTTTGTTCAGGTCCTCTTCCAGGGCCGAGGTCCCCTCGGTTGGCCCGGGCGCGCTCGCGCCCTGCATGTCCCCCAGCGCGCCGACCTCCTCGGCAAGGTCGTTCAGCGCGCCGCCCAGGTCCTCGAATAGTTCGGCAGGCGCTTCTGTCCGATGCGATTCGCGTTTTCTGATCGGGAAGGGAGGCGGGGCCGCGCCGGATACCGGGGTCTTGCTGTAGGAAAGCATCTTCAGGTAATCGAGCGTA
>MHDY01000113.1:3901-5248 GCA_001803705.1 Nitrospirae bacterium GWC2_56_14
TAAGATCGAGCAGCTCCGGACTTGCCAGTTCCGCGGCAAGATGGTTCTGGTGTTCAAAGAACTCCGCGGTCCTTACCGCATAGAGTTTCCCGTTCTGCTCGACAAAGGAGCGCATGGCCGCCTGGTCCAGGTGGGCGAGGAACCCCCGAAAAAAGAGCGCGGGCATGAACGAGGCTGCCGCGGGCAACCGGGTGACGCAGGACGCGCCCCATTCGAACAGGACCGTACCGGACCTCCAGGAGAAGCATTCTACCAGCCGGTCATGCATAAATTGCGTCTGTTCTTCCTGGAACGCGCGCGGCGTCAGGCAGCCCATCTTGATGAACAGGTCCCGCGGGTCAGGAGCCTCCGGCTTCCTCCGGTCCTCGTAGGCTTTCTGCTCTTCTCCGTCGATGAGGTCCTTGCGGGCCAGAAAAGCGCCGAAGCCGGCATCTTCCGCGGACAGTTCCAGTTCAACGAGGGCGCCATCGATAAAAAAGAACTTCCGCTGCAACGGTTCCCGGGCCACGGTCAGAACGCCGGTCCCTCTTTTCTTCAGCAGAAAGAACAGCACCTTTTCAAAAGGCGTCGCATCGAGCGCCGCCTGCATGGGCTGCGGCAGCGGAGATGGGGATGGCTCGGGCGCTGCAAGCTTCGGTGTCCTGCCCTGCAAGGCCGCTGCGAGCACCTCGTACAGCGTATCCGAGGAGAACGGTTTGATCAGAAAACCGCTGAGCGTGAGTTCCCGGGTCAGCAGCTCGATCTCCGACGGGTCCTTCTCGGTCATGCTCATCATGACGATCGGGATGCCGCCGCCTTTAGCGCTCTTCCTGATCTTTCTGCAGACCTCGTCCCCGCTCATCAGCGGGAGTTCGATATCGATCAGCAGCAGATCGTAGGGCGCCCCCACAAAGGCGCGGACCGCGCTGATGCCGTCAGACACGACAACGGGATCCATGTCCTTCCGCTTCAGAAATTTGAAGAGAAGGTCGGAAAGCTTCTCGTTGTCCTCTATGATGAGGATGGTGGGCATATGAATACCTGCGGCCTCTGGATGGGAGGGGGCGGGTTTACAACCCGCCCTTGCTGCCTCTACCCGCCCCTACGATGTGGTCTCCCCCTGACCCGGCTCCGGGCAGACGGTCTTTGCCAGGCTTTTCTGATGGAGCGACTTGAAGATCATGTCCAGCACCCTCTTCTGCTTGCCCTCGAACTTGTTCAGCACCGCAAGGCAGGTCCCCATGGGAAAGCGTTCGTGCAAATAGTCCGCGTCATGTCCGGATACGATGACGATGCGGTTCTTGTTCACCCCTTTGGACAGGGCATAGGCAAGGACCTTGGAACCGTCCAGGGCGGGCATCTCCAGAT
>MHDY01000114.1 GCA_001803705.1 Nitrospirae bacterium GWC2_56_14
CTATCAATTCCCCCTCTGAGATACTTTCAACGAACGTGATCCTGGCATTCCTTCTCCTGGCATGCTTTGCTCTCTTCCCGGCGCTGTTGAACCGGATTAAAGCTGCAAAAAACAAGTCGGGCAGCCCTCAGGGATAAACTTATTCGACACAGATTTTACTGATTATTTATGATCGCCCGTGAGGATCATACAAAATCTGACTTTTTCAGTGTCAAAAATTTTTGCTTTTTCCCGTGTCTCCGTGCTTCCGTGGTGATAATTGTCTTTTTACTTTATAACGAATGAACCGAACAAGGAGTTCTCATGGACAAGAAAGATCAAGTCGCGCAGATCCTTAAACTTTTAAAAAAAGAATATACGGGAACGCCCCAGACCGTGCTCCGGTTCAACACCCCATTCGAGCTTCTGGTGGCGACGATCATGTCCGCCCAGACCACGGACGTGCTCGTCAACAAAGTGACCGAAACCCTGTTCAAAAAATATCGATCACCCAGGGACTTCGCAAATACTACGCCGGAGAAGCTGGCCCAGGACATCCGCTCCGTCAATTTCTTTAACAATAAAGCGAAAAACATCTATAAAACAGCCATAATGATCGTGGAACAATTCCATGGTGAGGTGCCACAAACCATGGAAGAGCTTGTCACCCTCCCGGGCGTTGCGAGAAAGACGGCGAACATCGTCCTTTCAAGCGCCTTTGGCATTAACGAGGGCATTGCCGTGGACACGCACGTGAAACGGCTCGCGTTCCGGCTCGGCCTGACCAAGCATGATGATCCCATCAAGATCGAGCAGGACCTGATTGCAGTCACGCCGAAGAAAGAATGGGGCACGCTTTCCCATCTCCTGGTCTTCCACGGTAGGGCCGTCTGCCAGGCGCAGCGGCCAAAGCACAGCGAATGCGTTCTATTCGATATTTGTCCGTCGAAAAAGCTCTAGCATGGCAATAATCCTTGATCGGCGCTGCCGGACCCGTACGAACCGGTCATCGCATTTCCTTTAATGGGGTGGTATTTATGGAAAAAATTTCTCCGCAGCAGGAACGCCGCAAAGTGACCGGCCTTATTGTCGTCCTGACCGGGGACGGCAAAGGCAAGACCACGTCCGCACTCGGCATGACCGTGCGCGCTGCCGGCCATGGCATGAGGGTTTGCATAGTTCACTTCATGAAAGGAAGCCTGCATGCAGGTGAGTTCGACGGAATCAAACTGCTCGGTCCAAAGGTGGAGAATTACGTCATGGGCAAAGGCTTCTGCGGCATCCCGGGAGACAAGTCCTCTCCTGAGGAGCACCGCGAGAGCGCACAAGAGGCCATCCGACTTGCTCGCGATAAGCTGGCATCAGGAGCGTTCGACCTGATGATCCTCGATGAGGTCAATGTTGCCCTGAGGCTGAACCTCGTCGACCTGCCCCAGGTCCTCGATCTGATCGACAAAAAACCGCCCTCTACGCACCTGGTCCTGACCGGACGAGATGCGCACTCCGATGTCATCGCGCGGGCCCATACGGTCACGGAAATGCGGGAGATCAAACATGCGTATGTACAGAAGATCGAACCGCAAAAGGGAGTGGATTATTGAAACAGTGTGGGGAGAATCTCGGCGGGACCTTTTTTCATTCACCTGCAAAGCTGTCACTCACTGCATAAAAAAAGCAGCGGATGCCTTCCGGCTGTCCACTGCGTTGGCCTGTCGCCTGTTGATACTGATGGCAAAGGGAGGGACGTTTCCTTTCACGGAAAAGCGCGCGGCTCCCTTTCTTTCAGCAGCCTCCCGGTTCGGTTGAACCCGCGTATTTCTGCTAAGGCCGTACCGTGACAGGCTCAAGCCGGGGCAGGACCTTTGCTGCAGCCGTTCTCCGGGCCAGTCGTTCTTTCACGGCATTGAGCAGGCCGGACTGAAGGTCTCGCCGTATAAGGTCGGCCGGGTCGACGAGCTTGCGCCGCTCTTCTTTTCTCCTCCGATTCTCATCGTCAAACGCAAGGATCTCCTCCCTGCTGAACGCTTTCTCCGCTCCCGGGCGTACAACGGCCCGGGCATATCCAAGGGCGTCCAGGATGCGGCCGGCCACGGACTCGAAGATGCCGATGTCCCGCGGGTCCGCCTCGCGCAGGAATTTGCGGCTGTTGTTCGCCATCACCGGACTGGTCACATTCTTCCAGAGGTCGCTCGATGTTGCCGCTCGCTTCGCCTCATCGGTTTCGTAATAATCGAGCATCGACTCCCGGAAGGTCACGCCGAGGAATGCGCAGAGGCGCTTTGCGGTCGTCCCGGGGTATGCGGTCAGCTCTTCGTAGCTGATGCTGATAAACCGTTCCGGTCCGATCTTCTCGCGCAGCGCGAGGGCCAGTTCCTGGGTGTGGGCCCACTCCCCGGCAATGTGATAAAAGTGCTTTTCGCCCACCACGGCCTTGCTGAACGAGACCGCCACATCCCTTCCATCCCGATAGAGATAGATATATTTCGGCGAAACGAAATACGATTCGATCTCCGTGGTGTAGTTGATGTTCGCCAGGCTCTTGCAGCACCAGGTCATCGCCCCTTTGGCCTCGGCACAGACATCGTACACCGCCCCATGGACCGCCGGCACGCTCCGTGCCCTGCAGCGACGCGCGATGTCCTTCCGGTCCAGGACCACATGCTCCCAGGGCACCGGGTTCAGTTCCACCAGTTTGCAGACATCGTCCACCAGCAGGGAGAAGTTCTCGTCGTCGGACAGGTCCCCATAGCTCGACAGGAGCGGCATGATCCGCTGGAGAATGTGCGGCGGGTGGGGCGCCGCGATCTCAGGGAGCTGGTTCAGCATCAGACGAAGCAGGTTCGATCCCGACCGCTGGGTCCCGATCATAAATAAGGGCATCATGGTAGTACCTCCTTGAACGTGAAGTTCGTGCTGTTCCTCAAGTATCCCGTAACGAACCGGGTCATCTCAATATAACAACAGTCCCGTGATCCCCGCTGCCGGGATGATCCATGCCGTCTCCACCTTGAACCGGAGCAGGGCGACGAGGGCCGCCCCGAAGATCAAGACCGAGATCCAGGTAACGGGCGCCGTACGTGCCACCGTCAAGCCGGCGGCAGCGATCATCCCGATCACCGCCGGACGGATGCCGCGCAGGCCCGCAGTGATGCCGCCGGAGCGCTTGATGCGGTCCAGGAAACGGGTGCAGAGCAGCATGAGCAGGGCGGGCGGGGTGAAAATGCTTATGGTTGCGACCGTGGCGCCGGCCAGGCCGGCGACCTTGTAGCCAATGAAGGCGGCGCTGATCAAGATGGGGCCCGGCGTCACCTGCCCGAGCGCGATGGCGTCAATGAACTCCTGTCGCGTTACCCAGGAGTACTGGTCGACCACGATGCGCTGGATCAGGGGAATGAAGACATATCCTCCGCCGAAGAGGAGCAGGCTCATGCCGCCGAACGTGGCCGCGAGTTTGACGAGCAGCGCGCTGTTGAACCCCAGAAGCGGCGCTGCCGACAGCGTACCCGCCATCGCGCCATGGAGAGGGGAGGCGCCTCCCCCCCCCGCGTTCTTTCCCGGCGCGGCTGCGCGGGCGGTCCGTTTCACCTGCTGAACCGGCCCCGATGCCGTTCCCTGAAAGAGCAGCCATCCCGCCAGACCGCTGGCTGCGACGATGGCGACGCTGACCCAGAACCCGCCGACGGCAAGCAGCAGCCCTGCGGAGGTGAGCGCGATGCCCGCTTCGATGCGTCCGCGCACCGCTTTGACGCCCATGTTCCATGCAGCAACCAGGATGATGGCCGCCACGGCCGGGACGAACCCTTGAAAGAACCTGCCCACGGCCGGCAGCTGTCCGAACCTGAAGTAGCTGTAGCTCAACCCCAGGAGAAGCAGGAACGCCGGAAGGATCACGGCGGATGCGCTCACCAAGGCCCCCTGGAGGCCGCGCACACGGTAGCCCACATAAGCCACGACATTCACCGCTACCGGCCCGGGCAGGATCGTCGCCAGGGAGACGCCATCCAGCATGTCCTCCGGGCTGAGCAGTTTTTTCCGTTCCACCGCGTAATGCTGCACGATGGATATCAGCGACATGAAACCGCCGAACGCGGTGCCCCCGATCTTGAGGAACGTAAGGAACAGCTCAGCGAGCGACAGCCGGCCAGACTCCTGGGTTTGAACTAATGCAGAGAATTCCCGTTTCATAGCTCCGCTCCCTGCTCCATGGAGAAACACATCAGCTTTTGACCGCCTGTACGGCCCCGGTCCGCGGGGTCCGCTGCTTAGCCCGCTTTTCCACGAACTCCATAAACCCCTTCCGGACCAGCACTTCCAGGACCTTCCGGGCGCTCGCCTCAGGATTCGCGGCAACAGTATCGAGGCAGAGCTCCGGCGAACAGGGCGGTTCATAAACATCGTCAACCCCGGTAAAGCCGGTGATCCGGCCTTGTTTCGCCATGGTGTACATTCCCTTCACATCCCGTACTTCGCAGACAGACACAGGCGTGTTCACGAAGACCTCGATGAACCGGTCCCCGCCTATCATGGAGCGGACCTGGTCCCTGGCCGACGCATAGGGGCTGATAAGCGCACAGATCACGACGCCCTCGTGCCGGACCACTTCTGATGCCACGAACCCGACGCGCAGGATGTTCGTGATCCGGTCCTCCTTGCTGAAGCCCAGCCCTTTGGTGAGGTGCGTTCTGACCACATCGCCGTCAAGGACCGTCACCCGCCTGCCCGATGACAGGAGAAGGGGTGCGAGGACATCGGCGATCGTCGACTTGCCGGAGCTCGGCAGCCCGGTGAGCCAGATGCAGAATCCCTGGCGGGTCTTGGCCGGATGAGCGTCGAACAGGATCTGCGCCACCTCCGGGTAAGTGAACCATTCAGGCAGCCGCTTGCCCTGGAACAAGGAATCTTCGATCACGGTCGTGGCCGATACGCGCACGTACTCTTCTGCGCCATGCGCCACACGGTCAGATTCCTCATAGCGGTTGCCGCCGGGCAGATAGACCATTTCCCGGTGGGGGATCATATGCACGCCGATCTCTGCCTCGTGGGCGCGAAACAGCCCCTGCACGTCCCGCGACGCGTAAAAGGTGCTCCTGGGGGAATCAGTTCCGGGGCCGTGGGGATCGCGGCCGATGATGAAATAGTTCGCGCCGTAGTTCCGGTTGATGATCCCATGCCACAGTCCCGCGCGCGGCCCCGCCATGCGAACTGCGAGCGGCATCAGGTTCAGCAGCGTCTCCCCTGGATCATAGTAATT
>MHDY01000115.1 GCA_001803705.1 Nitrospirae bacterium GWC2_56_14
GAGCTACAGGTAATGAGCGCAGACGGTACAATAGACGTAACTCTTCGTATCTGGCGGCAAAAAGGGCCTGAACATCCCGGCAGCTTCGAGACATACGAAGCGAAAAACGTAAGCGTGGATCAATCATTTCTTGAGATGCTGGATGAAGTAAACGAGGGTTTGGCCCTTTCAGGACATGAACCGGTTGCTTTCGACCACGACTGCCGGGAAGGAATCTGCGGCATGTGCTCCCAGGTCATCAACGGGGAGCCGCACGGGCCGCAGCTGAAGACCACGGTCTGCCAGCTCCACATGCGCCACTTCCGTGACGGCGATACTATTGTCGTCGAGCCCTGGCGAGCGCGGGCGTTTCCGATCCTCAAGGACCTGATGGTAGACCGGCGCTCACTGGATAGATTGATTCAGAGCGGCGGCTATATTTCGGCTCACACCGGTGGGGCGCCTGACGGCAACGCCATCCCCGTCCCGAAGGAGCAGGCGGGAAAAGCCATGGACGCAGCTGAGTGCATAGCCTGCGGAGCCTGCGTGGCTGCCTGCCCTAATCGCTCAGCCATGCTCTTCGTGGGTGCGAAGGTCTCGCACCTCGCTCTTCTCCCCCAGGGGCGGGTTGAGGCGGTGGCTCGTGTGAAGGCGATGACTAACGCCATGGCCAGGGAAGGTTTTGGCAATTGCAGCAACCATTACGAATGTGAAGCGGTTTGCCCCAAAGGTATTCCAGTCAAGTTCATCGCGAAACACAACCGCGAGTACCTGAAAGCGATGTTTCACTGACTATGCACCAGTCCCTTTATTGCAAAGGTCTCGGGAAACTACCGGATCACCTTCCCCCCACGCATACCTGAAACAAGCATACACGCAGCCTTAGCTGCTCATCCCTCCTTTCGTCCATCGTAAGAGCCGTGCAACTGCGTGACTTGTACATCAATCTTGTATAATTGAATGAAGATGCGCCTGCCGCGGCAACACCGGCGAGGGTGCAGCGTGTGGAATGCTCTGTGAAAGGAGCAGGCATGGAGCGGCAACGAAACAAGGGCAATGAAGAGGTTCAGGACCAGCGGCAATTGCTCGAATCGGTAATTGAAAACATGCCGGCCGGTATTTTTCTGGCAAGGGGAGCAGACCTGCGGATCGTCCTCGTCAACCCCCAGTATCAGGCTTTTGCTCCAAGGAAGGATATGGTGGGGCGGACGGTTGAGGAAGTATGGCCGGAAATTCAGCCCTGGTTTGGCGACATTCATCGGGAGGTAGCTGCTTCCGGCGTACCGCATCACGCTGTGGATCAGCGAATACTGCTCGCTCGCTCCCACGGCGCTCCCCTGGAAGAACGCTACTTCACCTGGTCGACGGTTCGGGTTCACCTGCCCGGCACCGGGGAGTGGGGCGTATTGACCACAGCCTGGGAGACAACTGACCGGAAGCGGACGGAAGAGGATTTACGGACTGCAGGGAATCTTTTGAATGGGGTACTCGAAGGGACCGGTTCATATGTCGCCGCAGTGGGGATGGATTGGCGCTTCCTGGTGATGAACTCGGCATACCGCAAGATACTGGGGGAACTGTTCGGAGTGGAGGTTAAGGTGGGCGATCATGTTGGAGAACTTCTGGCCCACCTGCCGGAGGAACAGGCCAAGGCCGTGGCGGTCTGGCAACGGGCGCTGGAGGGGGAATCATTCGTTGTGGAACAGGAATATGGCGCCCCCGGACGCCGTGGTTTTTTCGAAATCCGCTTCAGCCCGATCAGGGATACCCAGGGAAAGCTGATAGGCGCAACCCAGATTTCCGTCGACATTACCAGGAGAAAGCGCGATGAAGAGGCGCTGCGGGCCAGTGAGGCGAAGTTCCGGGCCATCTTCGAGCAGTCTGCCGTCGGAATGGGCCGCGTCGGGTTCGCGGATGCTCGCTGGATAGATGCCAACGCTGCCTTCTGCCATATGCTCGGCTATAGTCTGGAAGAGATGCGGGCAACTCCCTGGCCGGAGATGACCCACCCGGAGGACGTGGACCTCGACCTGATCCCGTTCGGCCGCATGGCCGCCGGAGAGCTGGAAAATTACACGGTAGAAAAACGCTTCATCCACAAAAAGGGGCAGCACGTCTGGACACGACTGACGCTCTCGCTCGTTCGCGATGCCAACGGCCGGCCCGAATATGAAATAGCCATTATTGAGGACATAGCCGAGCGAAAGCGGACGGAGGCGGAACTCAGGGAAAGTGCGGAGTGGCTCCGGGAAAGCGAAGCGCGATTCCGGGGGATATTTGAAAACGCCGCGGTCGGTATCAGCCTCTTCGACCGTGGAGGGAAGCTGATCCAGGCAAACTCCACGCTGTGCGACATTCTTGGGTATCGGGAGGCCGAGCTGCGGGGACGTTCCTTTGACCGGTTCACCCATGCCGAAGACCATGAGCCGGACCTGACTAATTACACCAGGCTGATGAGTGGCGAGATGGGAAGTTACACCGTTGAAAAACGGTACATACGTGAGGACGGCAGGGATGTGTGGGTACGGGTGACACGCTCCGCGCAGCTCGGGCCGCGGAACCTGCCGGAGTATTCGATCAATATCGTCGAGGACATCGCCGCACGCAAGCACGCCGAGGAAGAGCGGGAGCGGCTGCTTGCGGAGGTCCAGCGCTCGAACCAGGACCTGCAGCAGTTTGCCTATGTCGCCTCGCACGATCTCCAGGAACCGCTGCGTATGGTGTCCAGCTACATGCAGCTTCTCGATCGGAAGTACCAGGAGCGGCTCGACGAGAAGGGGAGGATGTATATCCATTATGCGGTGGACGGAACGATCCGGATGCAAAACCTGATAGACGGGCTCCTCGGGTATTCGCGGATATCCCGCCAGAAAAAGCTCTCGCCTGTAGATACCAATGCAATATGCGCGGCGGCATTGGCGAACCTGGAACAGGCAGTGCGCGAAGCTAAGGGGCAGGTGAGCGTTGCCGCACTACCGACGGTCAACGGGGAACCTACTCAACTCGTCCAGCTCTTCCAGAATCTCATCGGCAATGGCCTGAAATATCGAAAGCCGGAGGTCCCCCCTCGGGTCCATGTCTCGGCCAAGCGTGAAGAAGGATGGTGGACGTTTGCGGTACGCGATAACGGTATCGGCATTGACCCCAAGCATCATGACCGGGTTTTCCAGATCTTCCAGAGGCTCCACACGAAAGAGGGGTATCCCGGCACCGGCATCGGTCTCGCTTCATGCATGAAGATTGTTGAACGGCACGGTGGAAGAATCTGGTTCGAATCGACTCCGGGTCAAGGTTCAACCTTCTATTTCACCCTCCCCGCTGCAAACTGATTCAGGGCCCGACACTTCAGAGTAAAAACAGACTTTCCCCCTTGAAAAAGATCGAGATGCAGTCTCCTTCCTGCAACTGCAATTTTTTCAACGCATAATCGGGTACTTCAAGTTCTACCACCACGGCGGTTTCCGCGGGCCTGAACAGGAGGGTGTGGGACGCGCCCTTTATCAGGATGTCGGTCAGTACCCCCGTCAGCAGGTTATCCTGTGCGCGGCTCGGCCGATCGGTCTTGAGCACCATGACATTTTCCGGCCGGATGCCGACCGTGCACGGAGCACCTGGCTCTCCCGCCGGGCGGAGTGCCGCTCCAAGGGGTATGGTCAGCTCCGTGCCCAACGAATCGCAGGTGACATGAAGTCCCGAACCGGACTGCGCTCTCACCCGACCGGGGAAAACGTTTCTGATGCCGAAGAAGCGGGCCACCGCCATGTCCGCCGGCCGTTCGTAGACCTCCCGTGCCGCGCCGGTCTGGCGTATGCTTCCTTCGATCATGACCGATACCTGGTCGCCGAGGAAAAATGCTTCCTCCATATCGTGTGTCACCATGAGCACGGTCAGATCGCACGTGTGCTGCAACTCCTTCAGCAGGAACCAGAGTTCGCGCCGCAGCCCCTGGTGCAGCGCCGAAAACGGTTCGTCCAGCAGGAGATGCCTGTTCCCGGCGGCAATAGCCCTGACCAGGGCCACCCGCTGGCGTTCTCCTCCACTCAGGTTCCTGATGGAGCGGTGCGACAGGTCGACGATGCCGACCGATTCCATGAGCCGTTGCACCATCCGCTCGTGCTCCGGGTCCGTTATTCCTCTCATTCGCAGACCGTAGCGGATGTTCTCCTCTACCGTCAGATGGGGGAAAAGGGCCAGGTCCTGGGGCACGTAGGAGATGTTCCGTTTCTCCAGCGGCTGGTTGGTGATGTCGCGGCCGTCCAGCAGGATGCTCCCGCGGGAGAGCTGTCTCAAACCGAGGACCGACTCCAGCAGCAGCGTCTTTCCGCTGCCGGTGGCGCCGACGATGACATGGCAGCTCCCCCGTTCTATCGTCAGGGAAATGTCGCTGAGGGAGAAGGTGCCGGCTTTCGCGGCGATGTTCCGTAGCTCAAACATGCAGCCCCTTTCGGCCGATAAGCCTCACTGCATAGAGGGCGCCGATACCGATGACCGTCATGATGAGAATCAGCACCACCGTTCCATCGATGTCGGCGGTGGAAAGCTTCATGAAGATGGCGATGGGGAGCGTCTCGGTTTTCATCGCCATGGTTCCGGCCAGGGTAATCGTGGCGCCGAATTCCCCCATCGCCTTGGCCCAGGAGAGGATAAACGCCGCAACCAGTCCCCGTCTGCACAGGGGGAGGGTGACGTTGAAAAAGGCTCTTGCGTGAGATGCGCCGAGCGTCCGTGCCACGTCTTCGTACCGTCGCGGGATTTCATCCATTGCCGCCTTGGTGAGGCGGGTGGCGACCCCCAGCGTCGTCACGAACTGGGCGAGGATGATCCCGTTGGCGTCGAAGACGAACTGCACTCCGTTGGCCTGCATCCAGCTGCCGAGCGGGTTGTTGAAAAAGATGAGGAGCATGGCGCCGAGGGCGGCGGGGGAGACGATCATCGGCAGTTCCAGGATGGTATCGACGGCCTCCTTTCCCGGGAAATCGAAGCGCGACAGCGCATAGGCCGAGGGGACGGCCAGTGCCGTGGCGAGAGCCGCCGCCACCGTGGCCGAGTAGATGCTGAGGCGGATGGAAAAGAGCGTCCGCTCCGAGAGGAGGGTCTCCATGAACAGCTCCCCCCTGAAAAAGTAGAGGAGCGACAGTATCAGCATTGCAAACAGCGCGAAGGTACTGAACGCGAACAGGATGGAAACCCTTCTGAGGCTCATTTCGGTCTCCATTCCGCCGGCAAAGCGT
>MHDY01000116.1 GCA_001803705.1 Nitrospirae bacterium GWC2_56_14
CGGCTGGAGCACGCGGGTCATTGATGCGAATCCCGCCGCCTTTACTGCTTGAGGAGCTTCCCGGTCTTTCTGCAGAGTAAATATGTTCTTCATGCAGCCCATCCAATCACGTGTCATGATCATCTCCAGCCCCCTGCTTTTGGGATTAACGTCCGCATGCTTTGACCTTTATTTTGCATCTGTTGTGCCAAAACAGGGGGGAGGATCGATATGGGGATTTAGGGGGAATAAAAGCGTTATGTTACGGATAGTTGGTTTTTTGATGAGCTGGAGACAGTATGGGGCCGGGAGAACCATGGGGAACAATACATATGATTATCGTAAGGAGGGTATTCGATTTTCGAATAGCCGGGTCTCTTAAAAAAAGGGCCCGCCTAAGGCGGGCCCTGGATAGCAGCAATCGACAACCGAAGAACCGCATAAGCCACTTCTCTAAAACTGGCTACTGGTTCGGAATGGGATCGAAGTTCTCGTCATAATTGTTGATGAATTTAGGAGTATTCGGCTCAATACGGCAGGCGGAGCCATTGCCGCCTTCTATAAGGCTATTCGCGATTTTCATGCTCAAACCGACACACAGGTTGCAGCTTCCCAGTATTTTCGAATTGGTGACCGTCATATTTCCGCTGCAGCCGTTAAGAATATTGTTTACCGGCCCGACACCTTCGACAATACTGTCACTGATAACTGCCGTTGCATTCGTTTGTTCGTAATTCACGACGTCGCCCCAGCTACCTACGATGCTATTCGCGAACAACCTGGACCTCACGATGGTAGCCTTTGAGCTGCCGCTGTCCGCATAAACGGCGTTTGCCTGGCCTTCACCGGTAGTGGTACTCTCAACTATGGAATTGCTCAACTCCAGATTTCCAGCATTGCCGCCAACACATACTCCATCGGAACCAATTCCCGCCATGGCAATCATTTTTACGCCGTCTATCGATGCTTTCACATTCCAGACATTGAAGACCATGACCCTGTTACCCGGGCCTCCGGTAACGTTCACCGTCAGATTTTTCACCGCACTGTTGTCGGCCATATTGATGGTGCCATTCACCGTCCCTTGATTACAACTTTCCGTTTCTGCTGATGTTGCATTGATGATGGTGTTTTCCGCACCGTTTCCTTCGAGGGTAACATATGCCTTCATCTGCAGGGTTGACGTGCCCAGGTCGTAGACACCGGGCATGACCTTGACCAGATAGGGTTTGGCTGCGGAAGCGTCGGTGATGGAATTGACCGCCGCGATGGGATCGGTGAAGTCGCCGCCGCTCTTGGCCACAATAACGACATTGGCGTAGTGCGAACCGCCGGGCGTAAAGGCCAGCTTGTCCTGGGTTATCGTGCCGGCCGCGATCTTGTCGTTCGTTATAGCGTAGGGCGCGATGTGGTCCGTCTGGACCGCGCCGACCCGAATATCCTCGGAACCGATGAGAAACGTGACCGCGAATGCTGATGCGGGCATGCCAATGAGCGCTGCAACCAGGAACAACCAGAGAGAATTCTTCATGATCGATTTCATACTACCCCCCATTTTAGATTGGATTTATGCAACTGCGAACAGATCAAAAAAATATACAAGCTGCAAACATGCTGTGCTGTTCCCACCCCCTTCCTTCAAGGCTAACAGTTGGGAATACTTTGGGGACGTATATCTCCGACCGGACAAGTATACAGATTTCAATTATTTTGTCTCGGCTAAGTTTGCTCTTTTTACGGGCTAATATTGCTCTTATTGTAAAAAAACGGACAGGATTCGAGGTTTTCGTCGTTTCGATCAGGAGATATGCTGAACAGTCCAATTCTGAGATGACCACGTAGCGATCTTCCGCGTCTTTGTGATTGAAGTTCACATTTTCTTATGCTACGTTGACGCATTGCCCGCCTGCTTCTTTCGGAAGCTCGAAGGAGAGCCATTCGAAGGAAGGCTTCGCAAGCATATCCAACTATATCCGGTCCTGGAACATGGTTGAGCTGACGAGTCTCGTCGTCCTGGAGGCGGTCCGGGGCGCCAGAGACCATCATTTATCCTACTGGGATTCTCTAGTATGGGCCACCGCGAAGATGAACCAGGTTCCGGCCGTGCTGAGCGATGTTTTTTCGCACAACTCGGTCATCGAAGGCGTGCGCTTTACCAATCCTTTCAAACGGAAATAAACGTTCAACCATGCAGACCCGCTGCAAAGCGGGAAGCGGTTTCCTCCCTCTGTCCGTCCGGTATATCAGATTTTCGCTTCCTCTATCGCATTACGAGCCTGGCATCGTCTTCCCGCCTCTCTATCCTCCGGTTTTGTTGACGCAATTTCTCATTTCGCTCCCTTTTCCCTGTTGCAACTTTGCTCAACTTGCGCTATAGTAGCGGAACTTTTAGTGAAAGGAGCCTTCGCTATGTTCCTGGTGGAGCTCGTGATGCAGGGGATCCGGGGTTTTCGAGAGCTGGCCCGCCTCAGGTTCCAAAGCGGCTTCAATCTCATTGCCGCAGGCAACGAAGCAGGCAAGACCGCGGCAGTGGACAGCATGCAGCGGCTGCTCTTTCCCGTGGACCAGCCCTCGCGCATGGCCTCGCTCATCTCACGCTCGGTGCCCGACGCGTCCCGCGGCGCGCTGGTCGTCTATAGCGACGACGGAGGCTACTTCCGGCTGATCCAGGACTTTTCCAAACGCGCAGTGAACCTTTCAAAATATAATCCCGCCACCAAAGAATTCATCCTCATGCACAAGACGTGGGAAAGCGCCGTGCCCTTCATGGCCGGGTTGACCGCCGGCATCACGGAAGAGGAATATGCCAAGCTTTTCATTATCCGCCGGGACCAGCGTGCGGTCCGCCCGGCAGCTCCTGCCGCATCACCCGTGGCTTCCCCGCAGCCCCGGAACCAGCCTGCTCCGAGATCCGGCAAGGCAGCGGCCGGCCAAGCGAGGCTCGCCGAACTTCGCGAGACGCTTCGCAAGGCAGAGGAAGCCGCTGATGCCGAGTATCGGATGCAATCGGGCAAACTCAAGCTGGATGAGATACGCAAGAAGCTGGAGTCACTCGACGAGATCGACAACCGCTGCACCGAAATGGAAGCGCGCCTCGAAGAGCTGAAAGGCTGTGCAGACCTGCCGCCGAACCTTGCCGAACTGATCGACGCCCATGTGGAACAGCAGGGCAAAAAGATGGCCGACTCCGACGAGCTGTACGAGCAGATCGCACAGCTTACGGCGCAGCTGGACAGCATGCCGGTGCCGAGCATGTTCTCCGACAAGCTGTTCATCGCCGGAGTTATCGTGGGAGGGCTTTCGTTTGTCGCCGCGCTGGCCGTGCTCACGCCGGAGCAAGACTACTTCTTCCCGATCGGGATCCTCGTAGCCGCTATTCTCGTCCTGGCTGCCTGGTATAACAGCTCGCGCAGCAGTGCGCAGCGCAAGGTGGTGCAGAAGGAGATCGGCGCGCTTGAGGCCGACCGGATCGCCCTGGAAAAGAGCTTTGAACAGGGCGGGGCTGCCATCATGGCCTGTATGAGATCGACGGGGTCGAAGACAACGGAAGAGCTTAAGGAAAAGGTCGACAATTACCGGCACTTTCTTTCGCTCCGCGACGAGATTGCGGAGCAGCAGCAGCGGATTTACGGCGGCGTGACGCGCGAGGCGCTCATCGAAGAGTACCAGGGCCAGCAGTTGGAGGTTCTTGAGCTTGAAAAGGCCGTACGTGCCGTGGCGCAATATGCCGTGGACACGTACAGCATCAGGCAGGACATCGACCGGATCGAGTCGGAACTGCCGGGCGAGGGCGCATCTTCCGCTTCGTCCTGGGACGCGGGACCGGACCTGGGCGATTTTGGCGTCCCCGACGCCGGTGGCGCCGCTCCGGGAGCGGGTTTTCTGACAGAGCTTGGCATTGCCAGCCGCATCGGCGCGATCGAGATGGAGACGCTCATTCCTGCGGTGGAGGCGGCGGCACAGCGCAACCTTACGGCGGTCACGGCAGGTAAATATATACGGATCGAGATCGCCGGCGATGCCGGGCCGGTGGCGCATGCCAAGGACGACACGGCGGTGCAGGTCTCAGACCTGAGCCCCAGTACGCAGGAACTGATCTCTTTCTGTATCAGGACCGGGATCGTCGAGGCCCTGGCAGGGAAACGGCGGCTGCCGCTGCTGCTGGATGACCCGCTGGCAGGCTTCGATCCGATGCGGCAGAAGGCCGCGTGCCAGGTCCTCCGCTCACTGGGCTCCAAGACCCAGGTGATCCTCTTTGCGTCTAATCCGGAGTTAAAAATGGCCGGTGATGTGTTCGCGGAGCTCAAATAGGTGAGGGGCTGGTTCATCACGTTCGAAGGAATCGAAGGTTCGGGCAAGTCCTCTCAGATCTCCCTGCTTACGGATTACCTGCGATCGAACCATCGGGCAGTTACACTCACCCGGGAGCCCGGCGGAACGCCCATCGGGGATCAGGTGAGGAAGATCCTCCTCGATCCCGGGAATAAAATCCTCGACCCCTCTGCAGAACTGCTGCTCTATGCCGCAAGCAGGGCGCAGCATCTCAAAGAGGTTATCCGTCCCGCGCTCCAGAGCGGCGCAATCGTATTATGCGACCGGTTCTCCGATGCGACGCTCGCCTATCAGGGCTACGGACGCGGACTGGACCTTGCCATGATCCATGCGCTCGACCGGCTGGTGACCGCCGGAATGCGGCCGGACCTGACGATCGTGCTCGATGTGGAGGCCGCCGTGGGCCTTGCCCGCGCCCGCGGCCGGAACAACCAGCAGGGGCTCGAGGCGGAAGCGCGGTTCGAGAATGAGGCGCTTGCGTTCCATGAACGCGTCCGTCAGGGGTATCTGACCCTGGCGCGGGAAGCGCCGGACCGCATGAAGATCGTTGACGCGGCGCTGCCGCCGCTCCTCGTGCAGGAAAAGATCAGGGAGATCGTGGACCGATGCTTGATCTGAGCGGATCGGAAGCGGCTCCCGAGAGAGACGTGCCATGACGTCCATGCTATCCTTCCATGTTCTTTAACGATATCGAAGGCCATGAGGGGCCGCTGCAGATCCTGAAGCGGGCCCTTGCCCATGGGACGCTCGCCCATGCCTATCTGTTCTCGGGTGAGTCCGGCATCGGCAAGAAAATGACGGCACGGGGGCTTGCCGCTGCGGTGAACTGCCGCGCAGCCACTCCAGAC
>MHDY01000117.1 GCA_001803705.1 Nitrospirae bacterium GWC2_56_14
AAAAGAAAAGGGAATGCACTGGTGCTTCCCGGCGTACCGGAGAAGAAGGAGATCGGCACCGGCCAGTCCCAGATGGTGCTCGGCGCAGGCACCAGCAAATACAAGGTCAACAAGATCACACTCTCCATCTGGATCGATAACAGCGTTCCCGGATCGATCATCGAGCTCATTCAGGACATTGCCAGGAACGTGATCGGTTACAACCAGAACCGGGGAGACTCGATCAACGTAAAAAAGGTGGACTTCGAATCAAAGGGATTCTTCAACTCGCTCTTTGCCCTGCCGAACCTCTTCTGGCTTATCCTGACCCTGGTCGGCGGCTTCATGCTCGTCACGGTCGGTTTGTTCTTCATGGACCCGCTTAAGAAAGTGGTTCCGGCGCTCAAGAACATCGACTGGGGTCTTATCCGCGGAACGGGAGAGTCGAACACGGTCGAGCGGACCATGACGTACGAACGCGAGGTCCTGTCCGGACGGCCAAGCGCCTCCGGAAATGAACCTGCTGCGCTCACGGGGGACAAGGATGCGGCGCTCCCCTTCTCCTTTATCCGGGAACGCGATATTCCCAGCCTTGCCTTCCTGCTGAAGGACAAGACCGCACAGGACATCGCCATCGCGATCAACTACATCGACCCGGCCATCGGCATGCGGCTCCTCGATCAGTTCCCGAAGGACAAGCAGGTTGAGGTCGCACTCATCCTTGGCCATGAAGAGATCAATATGGAAAAGGTCCAAGCTCTCGAAGAGATGGTGAAAAGCAGGCTGACTTATGTTGTCGGCGGCGAGAACAAACTGCTGGCACTGCTTGATATGACCAACGAGGACGTTCGCGACAAGATCGTCAAAACCCTGGAAACCAAAGACGCGCAGACCGCAACACGCCTCAAGTCAAGGATCAAGAACCTGGAGTCGATTATTCGGGACCTGCCTGCCCTCGGCATCCAGACACTGTACCGGAACATCGATGCTGCGCTGTTCGCCCAGATACTGAAAGCATCGCCGGAAGACATCCAGCAAAAGGTCATCTCTTCGCTCAGCGCAGGTGCTGCTGAACGGCTCAAAGAAGAAATGGAACTGAGCCGCCCCCTCTCGGGCGTCCGCCTTCGGAGGGAGAAACAGAACCTCATGGTCCTGGTACGGCGCCTGATCAGCGAGGGTCTTGTGGAGGTTGAAAACAACTAATATGCAAAAAATGGACAAAATGACCATAATCGGGCTCGTCGCAATCCTGCTGACGATCCTGTATGTTCTGGCTGCAGGCAATATCCTGCACATGCTCTTTAATCCCCTGGCGCTGATCATTGTGTACGGGGGCACCTTCAGCGCAACCCTGATCGCCTATCCCTGGGCCGTGATCAAGGAGATCATCCCGTCGCTGCGCGTCATGCTGTTCCCGAGCAAACACAGCGACAAGGACATGGAAGATATGATCGCGAAACTTTCGTCGCTTGCTGAAAAAGCCAGGCGCGAAGGCGTTGAGAGCCTGGCAGGCGAAATGCCGAAGATCAACGACAGGTTCCTGCTCCATGGCCTCCAGATGCTTGTTGACGGCCTTGAGCATGATGTCATCAAGGACAACCTGGGCCGCGAGATCTTCTATACGCGCCATAACCAGCAGAAGGTATCCGGCGCGTTCCGCACCATGGCCACCGTCGCTCCCATCTTCGGTCTGCTCGGCACCCTGATGGGCATCGTGGACATGCTCAGGAACCTGTCCAACCCTTCGAGCATGGGCGCCGCCATGTCCAATGCGGTCACCGCGACCTTTTACGGGATCTTTTCCGCCAACGTCTTTATCCCGATCGCCACAAAACTGACGGACCACAGCGAGCGCGACATCATCAATAAGGAGATGATCGCAGAAGGCATCATGTCGATCCAGCAGGGAGACGTTCCCCTGATCCTGAGGAAAAAACTGACCGCTTTCATTATGGCGCATATGCGCCAGGCCTAGTCCGGAACAAGAACGAGAAGGGTGAGAACAGACTTACGCCATGCCTGATAAACGAAAAGAAATCGGGAATATCTGGCTCATTATTTTCGCCGATATCACCACGAACCTGATGCTCTTTTTTCTCATGCTTTTTGCCATGACCCGCATGACCGCATCGGACAAGCAAATGGTGGTTTCAGGGATGGAGAGCACGGTCATTAATCAGTCGGCGCGCGACCAGGTCGAGTTGGAACGCCAGGCTAAAATGCAGCGTGAAGAAGAAGCCATCAGGCGCATCGAGCTCGCGGTCGCCGAGGGAAAGCTTGCCGGAAAAGCGACCGTCGCCGTAACTGACAAGACCGTCAATATCTCCTTGAACCCGGAGTCGTTCTTTTCGATCGGCAGCGCCAAGTTGAACCCCGGCACGGTCAATGTGCTGGAAAGCCTGGTGGGCCTGATCGAGGCGTTCCCCAATGACATCATCATTGAAGGTCATACGGACACGATACCGGTGCGCGGGGGGGCATTTCATTCGAACTGGGAGCTTTCCATCGCCCGCGCCGTGGGCGTCGTGAACTTCTTCATTGCCGGCGGCATGCCCCCCAAGCAGCTCATCGCAGCAGGCTACGGCGAGTTTCATCCCGCCTATCCGAACGATACGGAAATGAACCGGGCCAAAAACCGGCGTATTGAGATCACCCTCGTCCGCCAGCCAAGGAGCAAGCTGTGACGTCAGTTCTGAAAAAATTCATCCAGTACAATGAAGAGCAGATGGAGGAAACCGAGCTCTGGATGCTGCCCTATAGCACCCTCATGCTCACCCTGGTCATCCTGTTCATCATGTTCTACGCTTTTTCCTTGTCCGGGTCCGTGGAGTACGAGACGGCGCTGTCCGACCTGGCGGAAACCAACCCGAACGACCCCCGGGTCACGCAGATGAAACAGGAGATCGCGCTGGCGCAGAACGTCCGCGATTTCATCAAGAAGAACAATCTGACGGACAAGATCCAACTGGTCATAACGCCGCTCTCCATCAAGATCAAGATGGAAAGCTTCGCTCTTTTTGACAGCGGCAGCGCCGAAGTGAAAAAGGACATCCTGTTCTTTCTTGAGCACCTCAACGGACAGTTAAAACCCATGAGCAACATGGTCATCGCCGAAGGGCATACCGATAACGTCCCGATCCACAACCAGAAGTTCGACTCCAACTGGGAGCTGTCATCGGCCCGCGCCTTCAGTGTCATCTATTTCTTTCTGAATAACGGCATCTCTCCTGAGCGGCTCATTGCCCATGGATTCGGGGAGTTCAGACCCGCTTATACAAACGATACAGAGACCGACCGGGCAAAGAACCGGCGAATCGAAATTACCGTGGTCAGAGGAGCGAACAAGTGAAAAAGGTACTTACGCTTGTCATCGGTGCCATGCTCTTAATCGCAACCGGTGCCGAGGCCATCACGCCGAAGCAGGTGGAGCGGATCGACCAGCTGAAAAAGGAGGTCGTTCAGCTCTTTCGGGAGGGCAAGTTCGAGCAGGCAGCGCCGCTCCTGAACGAGGTACTCGCCATTGATCCTTTTGACAAGACGGCCGCCCGGTACCGTTCACTGGCCCGGCAACAGGCGATGGAGCCGTTCTGCAAGGACGCCGCCGACGCTTTTCAGAATGAGGACTATGCCAAGGCGATCGAGACCTGGGATAAGCTGCTCAAGATGAACCCCGAAGACCGCCGCTTCGCGAGTCTTATTGATACGACAAAAAGCCTGATCACCGATAAGACCACGAACGAGATGTACAGCCACGCTGAAAAGTTCATTCAGGAGGGAGACTACAAGTCGGCGATCAACGAACTGGAAAAGATCCTCGCGGTCAGACCCTACGACCGCAGGGCCAGCAGCCTCCTCAATAATGCAAAAAGCAACGTCGTCGACGTTCGAACGAAAAAACTCTACGACCAGGCCGAAGCCTACCTCAAGGAAAAACAATACGACCGCGCCATCGAAGAATGGAAAAAGATCCTCGATATCGATGATTCCCAGGAAGCGGCTTCCCGGTATATCGCCTCGGCGGTCCGCGAGAAGATGGGCAGCCTCTATATCGACGCGAAACAGGCCTATGAACGCGGCGACTACAACGCGGCACGCGATCATTACAACAGGATCATTGCGGACAACCCGACCGACCTGGATGTCAAGACCATGATCGCACGCCTCGACGACGTTATCAAGGTCGCGCAGCGGATCGACGAAAAGAGCCCTGCCGGCGACATGATGCGTAAAGCGATCGCTCTCTACATCAGCGTTGACGGCAACCGCAAAGCATCCATGGCGGGCGCGTGGTATGCCGCACAGCTGCACCAGTCATCATTGACCACCGCGATCAAGGACTTCCTTGAGCGCAAATATGCCTCCAATTTAAGCACCATGGAAGGGCCGGTCGGCGATATGAACATCATCGACCAGTACCTGTTCGCCGCGCTGAACCATATCTACGATGGCCGCTACGACCTTTCGATCCAGGAATGTTCGATCATCATCGAACTGCAGCCCGATAACATCCTTGCCTGGAAACGCCTGGGTTCGGCCTACTATGCCATCGGGAAAAAGGACAAGGCCCGAGAAACCTGGGAAAAAGCGCTGAAAGTTGCGCCTGATGACACCGAGTTGAAACAGTTCATTCGTCAGATCAAGTAAGCTCCGCGCACGCCTTGCGCCGCTGAGACGGGGAGCCCCGGAGAACGCCGGCGGCTGCCGAAGGAACACAATGATCGCACGGTTTGTTCAGACGGTGATCTAACTAACCATATTGGGACAGGACATGAAAATCAAACTCAGACGTTCTTTCACTGCGGTCATCTGTACGGCGGCCATCCTTCTTTTCGCAGGAACGGCTCCGGCTGCTCAGGACCAGGACTGCAACAAATGCCATGCGGCCATGAGCAAGGGCCGGGTCCTGCACGCTGCCATGAAAAAGGGCTGCGGCTCCTGCCACGTCTCGCCTCATGCGAACAAGGATAAATCGGAGCTTTCGCTCAAATCGGAGCAGCCCGACCTCTGCTACGATTGCCATAGCAGGAGCCTCTTCCTGCGGCGCTACCAGCACAAACCGGCGGTCACCGGAAAATGCACGGCCTGCCACAACCCCCATTCATCGAACAACGGCAAGCTGCTCAACACCGCCATGCCCGACCTTTGCTACAAATGCCACGACAAAAAGATCGCCACCAAGCAGAATATCCACTTCCCGACCGCTGCCGCGCTCTGTATGTTCTGCCATGATGCGCACAGCTCGGATAATCACGAAAAGCTCCTCACCTTTGAAATGCCCGAACTCTGCTTTAAGTGCCATGACCGGGCGAGCATCGCAGACAAGACCGCCATGCTGCACCAGCCGGTCATCTCGGGCAAGTGCACCGCATGCCACAACCCGCATTCCGAGAACGCAGGAAATCTCCTGGTGTCCGATACGCCGAACCTGTGCTATACCTGTCATGACAAGGCTGCGTTCCTGGACGGCATCACCCATGCGCCGGTCGAACAGGGCAGTTGCATGGCCTGCCATACGTCGCACCAGTCCAAGACCGAGAAGCTCTTGCAGGCCAAACAGCCTGACCTCTGCTATAAGTGCCACGATAAAAAGTCCTTTACCGGGGAGAAGCACAGCCACAAACCGGTGTCCGGCGGCCGCTGCACTACCTGCCACCGGCCCCACACGTCAAAGGTTAAATACCTTCTCAACAAATCCACGCCAGGGCTTTGCTTTGACTGCCATATGACGGAAGAACTGGCCGGCCGGGAGAAACACGGTCCCTTCAAGATCGGCATGTGCAATGGATGCCACAAGCCGCATCAGAGCCAGAACCCCAAGCTCATGACCGGAAAATCGCCGGACCTTTGCTTCACCTGCCACAGCACCGAGGATTTTACCGGCAAGTTCGTTCACAAACCTCTGAGCGACGGCCGTTGCAATGACTGCCACGGGGTCCATACTTCGCCCAACAAGGGGCTGCTCAAGCTGGGTGCAAATGAACTCTGCAAAAAATGCCACGCGAACATCTCACGGGACAAGCATCCGAGCACTCCCCTGCCTCCCGGCGCCTCCGTACGGTCGTCCAAAGGAGGGCCCAAGTCGGGACATCCCATGGACCAGGTGGACGATCCGAAGCGTTTGGGAAAGACTATGGCCTGCATCAGCTGCCACAATCCGCACAGTTCCAACTGGAAAGGCCTCTTCCGGTACAAGGCTGAAAAGCCGGGGGACCTCTGCCTGCATTGCCACCGGTAGGCTCGGAGCAGCAAAGAGCGTAAGCAACACGGTAACGAGCTGGCCTTGCGTCAGCCGGTCCGTTCAGTCACGATTCAATTCTTCACATATGAAGGAAGGAGACATGCATTATGAAGCACAAGATACTGGTCATGGTTTTACTATTGATGGTGAGCGCCTCTGCGGTATTCGCCGCCAACAGCAACTTCGGAACAAAAAAAAGGATGCCGAGGCCTGAAGAGTTTGGTAATGTGATCATAAACAATTACTCGGAAAAGGCCAACATCTCACCGGTCGTTTTCAAACACTGGGTGCATAGGACCAAATTTACCTGCAGGGTATGCCATGTTGACCTTGGTTTTGCCATGGAGGCCGGCGGCAGCGATATCAGGGAAGCGGACAATCTGAATCACCTGTATTGCGGATCCTGCCATAACGGCAAAGACGCTTTTGGTCCTACGACGAGAGAAAAGCTGGTGTCCGAGGTGCAAAACTGCGACCGCTGCCACTCCTACGACAAGGAAGTGAAGGGCCAGAAAAGCTTCAACGAGTATCTGAAAGACTTCCCGCAGGCACGGTTCGGCAACCGCGTTGACTGGATGAAGGCCGAGGAAAAAGGTTTGATCAAGCTCAGCGACCAGGTCGAGGGGATCTCCATCAAACGGCAGGCAATCCCGAACCCCAAGGACTTTGACATCAAGTCAACGATCCTCGGCATGCCCGACATCATCTTCTCGCACAAGATCCACGCCGACATTAACGGATGCGAACTCTGCCATCCCGAGATCTTCGGCGCGAAACGCGGTGTCACGAAATACAACATGCAGGACATCTTCGCGGGAAAGTTCTGCGGCGCCTGCCATGCAAAGGTGGCATTTCCGTTCTATGATTGCCAGCTTTGCCATCTGAAAGAGGTCTATTGATCGAGTGGCGGATTTTTTTCGCAAGGGGATTCAATCCAAGGTTTGCATGCGCAGCGCCTTCCTTTTCGTTTTCCTGATCACCACAGCGCTCCCCGCCATGGCGGGGAGCGCCTATGATAGCGTTTTTGACCTGCCTGCGCTCCCCGATCCCGCGCGGTATGGCAACGTCCTGATCAGCAGATCGACCCGGAGCAGCACCCATCCATCAGTATCCTTTTCTCATTGGGTCCACCGGCAGCATTATACCTGCCGTGTCTGCCACTTCGAGCTGAACTTTGAAATGAAAACGAATGCGACCGAGATCACCGAGGCAAAGATCAAAAAAGGTGAATACTGCGGGGCGTGCCACAACAACCAGATCGCCTTCGGGGTCAGCGATGATACCTGTGCCTTCTGCCATACCGGCAATCTGGGCGCAACCGATGCCAGGTTCCCGGAACTGAAAGCCCTGCCCAAAGCTCGGTACGGCGATAAGATCAACTGGGTAAAATCCCTGAAAAAGAAACTGATCTCGCCAAAACAGAGCATCCTCGATGAGGATTATGAACCCATCCCTTTTGACAAGGTCCTTCGCCTCGAGCCCGAGTGGAGCGGGATACAAACACGGGCGCTCTTCCCCCACCTGCAGCATACGGTCTGGCTCGACTGTGCCGACTGCCACCCTGACATCTTCAATATCCAGAAAAAAGGTACAAGGCATTTCCGCATGGACTACATCAGTAAAGGAAAGTTTTGCGGCGCCTGCCACCTCACGGTCGCCTTCCCCATCCAGGACTGCAAACGATGCCATCCTGACCTGAAGTGAACCTGTGTGTCCGATCCGCCCGATGAATAAATCCGCACTCGCTGTCATGCTGACGGATGCCTGCGAGCAGCAAGAGAACGAGCGGCAAGGAACCTTCTCTTTTTCAGGGGGAGCTGCGCTGCTTCAAGGACGGGCTACGGTGGGATGACCACATGAGCGATGAAAGATACAGGCAGGTGACCACATAACGAAAAAAGCCGCGCACCGATCCTCAAAAGACCCTGCTGCGCTGTACGAGTAATGTTCCTTAAATAAGTCCAAAGCGTTTCATACGACGCCTGAAGGCATCCCGGGGCATTTTCAGCAGTTGAGCGGCTTTGGTCTGGTTGCCGTTTGCCATATCAAGCGATTTTCTCACCAGTGCATGCTCAACATCCTCGATAGACAGCCCCGACTCGGGAATAATAAAGCCATCCAGGGAGATGGGAGCTCCCAAAACGCCAGCCGGTGCGGCGGCATCAGCAACGCTGTCCAGAAGCTCCTGCGGCAGATGTTCAGGCTGGATCTCGCTCTCGACCTCCAAGATCATCGCACGCTCTATGACATTCTTCAATTCTCGCACGTTTCCGGGCCAGGTGTATGCGAGAAGTATATCTTCTGCTTCCCTGGTGATCCGGTGGATGTTCTTATGGCACTCCTGGCTGAAATAGTTGATAAAATGATATGCCAGCAGGATAACGTCCCGGCCCCGGTTCCTGAGGGGAGGCACGACAATGGGCACGACCTGCAGCCGGTAGAACAGATCTTTCCTGAACTTGCCTTCGCTCATTGCTTTCGATAGTTCCTGGTTCGTTGCCGATACGAGCCGAACGTCGACCCTGATGTCCTTTACACCGCCAACGCGTTTAAAGATCCTCTCTTCGAGCATTCTGAGCAGTTTTGCCTGCATGCTCATATCCATGTCGCCGATCTCGTCCAGGAATACGGTGCCGCCGTCGGCAAGTTCGAACAGGCCCTTCTTCGTGGCCTTTGCGTCCGTAAAGGCGCCCTTTTCATGGCCCATAAGCTCAGTCTCGAGCAGATTGACCGGCAAAGCGGCGCAGTTGATCGCCATGAACGGCTTGTCCGCCCGGGCGCTGCCGTAGTGGATGGCCTTGGCGACCAGTTCCTTGCCCGTGCCGCTCTCGCCCTGAATGAGCACCGTGGTTGCATCGCTTCGTGCGATCTTCCTGATCAGGTTCTTGACCTTGACCATGTCATCACATTCACCCATGATGGCATCGACCTGTGCGCTGGATTCTTTTCGGAGCTGTTTGACCTGGGTCCGCAACGATCCAGCTTCGAGCGCTTTTTTGATCACAAAGGTGATCTCATCGAGGTTGAAGGGTTTGCTGATATAATCATAGGCGCCGAGCTTCAACGCTTTGACAGCGGTCTCCACCATTCCATACGCAGTGATCATGATGACCATGAGTCCCCGTTCCTGCACATTCAGCTTTTCGAGGAGTTCAAGTCCGGTCATTTCCGGGAGCCGGTTATCGAGGAGGATGAGGTCCGGAACATCTTCCGTGAGCAGTTCCAGTCCTTTTTCCGCGGATTCCGCCGTGACAACTTCGTACCCTTCCTTGACCAGATGCTGTTCCAGCGTCCAGCGTATCAATTTTTCATCATCAATGACCAGTATCTTCTGTGCCATGTATCCTGCTCCTCGCTGTTATGCCGTTTGCTTTGATGTCCCTTGCTTGGGATAAGGCAACGTGATCACAAAGGTCGCTCCCTTGCCCGCAGAGCTCATGACGCTGATCTCTCCGTTATGCTGCTCAATGATCCGCTGGGTGATCGACAGACCCAGTCCCGTTCCCTGCTGACGCGTGGTAAAAAAAGGGTTGAATATCCGGCTCAAATTCTCCGTGGAAACTCCTTTACCGCTGTCGGCAAGCATGATCGATACCGATCCGGAAGATTCCATCGAAGGGTTTTCCGTTTTTGTTTCAACCGTGAACTTGCCGCCGGTCGGCATCGACTGGATCGCGTTCAGCGCAATGTTGATCAGCGCCTGTTGGATCAGGTCAGGGTCAAGCGTCAGCCAGGGAAGGCCCACGGACAACTTGCGCTCCGTCATGATGCCTTGTTTGGCGAACTGCGGGGCCAGGAAATCCAGCAGTTTCCCGATCATTTCATTGATGTCGACCAGCGACATCTTGGGCTCCGGCGGACGGGCGAAGGAGAGCAGATTGCGGACCGCTTTGTCCATCCGCTCCACCTGGGACAAGACCTCTTCCAGGACGGCCCGCTTAGGCTCCCCCGCCGGCATTTCTTTTTTCAGCACCTGAATGACGCCCGCAATGCCTGCCAGCGGATTTTTTATCTCATGGGCGATGCCCGCCGCCATCTCGCCGATGGAGGCCAGCCGGTCCGCCCGCTTCATTTGTTCAAAATGATAGCGCTCGACCCGCCGGCGGGCGCGCTCAAGCTTCGACAGAAGCGAATTAAAGGCTTCGCCGAGACTGCCGATATCGTCGGAACTTTTCACCTCGACGCGGGCCTCAAGGCCGCGCTCGGCGCGCTCCATGGTCGCGATCAGCTCCTGAATGGGGTTGGTGACGAAGCGCGTGAGGAACAGGGAGAGCGAGATGGCGAGTACCGCCGTTACGCCGAAGGCCCAGAGGAACATGGTCTTGCTCAGGTCATCCACTTTTCCCTGGGTCTGCGCCATGGAGACATCAACGGTCAGGATGCCGTTCAGTTTGACGATGGACCCGTGGCAGCGATAGCAGCGGTCGTCATTCTCGATCGGGAACAACACCGAGAAGACGCCCTCGTTCCGCCGTTTGATGGGTTTTTTGAACCGTCCCTCAAGGAACCACTTTTGGGTCGAGGGGTCGACCGACCTCCCGATCATCCCGCGCTTCGAGGATTTGAGGATAACGCCGTTGGGGCTGAAGATCTTCACTTCCTGAATATTATGGTACCCGCCCACCGCCTCGAGAATATGCTGCACTTCGTTGCTTTTGCCGTCCAGCATGGCGTTGGACAGGCTGCGTTCGATGGTATTGGCGATCACCAGCACGTTATCTTCCAACGCGCCTTCCATTTGCGCCCGCTGGTAGCCGATATTGATCCAGGTCCCGGCGCCGATGGTCACCGCGAGGATCGCGGAGACCGAGATGATGATCTTGCTCTTGAGGCTGGAGATGATCCTCACCCGGCATCCACCTTTCCGATGATTTCCCGGAGGTCCGCGATCTTCTGTTCCCGCATGAAGCCCTCGATGCCGTCCAGCACGTCCAGGGTGGCGCGGGGATTGATGAAATTAGCCGTCCCCACCGCCACTGCCGATGCTCCTGCGAGCAGGAACTCCATGGCATCCTCACCGGTAACGATGCCGCCCATGCCGATGATCGGCAGTGACACGGAGCGCGCCGCCTGCCACACCATGCGCACGGCAACCGGCCTGATGGCGGGGCCGGACAGGCCGCCCGTGCAGTTGGCCAGCCGCGGTTTCCTGCAGCGCACATCGATGGCCATGCCCAGCAGGGTATTGATCAGCGACAGCCCGTCGCAGCCGGCGTCGGCCGCTGCCCTGGCGAAGGCGGTCACATCGGTCACGTTGGGCGACAACTTGGCGATAAGCGGCAGCCTCGTTGCCTTGCGGACAGCCGAGAGCAGTTCAAAGGTGGCACGGAGGTCGGTGCCGAAGGCCATGCCGCCTGCTTTAACGTTGGGGCAGGAAATATTCACCTCGATGCCGGAGATCCCCTGGGCGCCATCGAGCCGCTCGGCAACGCCGACATACTCCTCGAGACTGTAGCCGAACATGTTCACGAACACCGCCGTATCGTATTTTCTCAGATAGGGCATTTTTTCGTTCAGGAACACATCGACACCCGGGTTCTCAAGGCCGATGGCGTTCAACATCCCCGACGGAGTTTCCCAGATGCGCGGCGGAGGGTTGCCTTTGATCGGTTTCAGGGAAATACCCTTTACGATCACTCCGCCCAGCTTGTTCAGATCGACAAACTCGGCGAACTCCTCGCCATAGCCGAAGGTCCCTGATGCGGTAAGCACGGGATTCTTGAGCTTGATCCCGGCGAAGTCTATGGAAAGGTCAGGGCTTTCGATTGCGGATTTCCCGATTCGATCGGGACGGGTCTCCTTGCGGATTGCGGATTTATTGTCCTTCGTCTTCCTCACCAGCGCACCTTCCTACCTTTTCAACTTCAGAAGCACCTGTTCGCTCCAGTCGATCTCGCGCGAGTCGAACACAGGGCCTTCTTTGCATGCCCGTTTGTACCCGCCTGCCTTCATGGGGACCGAGCATCCCATGCATGCGCCGAGGCCGCAGGCCATGCGTTCCTCCATGGAGACGTAGCAGGGGATCGCATGCTCCGCAGCGATCTTGCTCACCGCGGCGAGCATGGCATGCGGGCCGCAGGCATAGAGGACCAGATGCTCGCGGCGTTCCGTCTTTGTCAGGAATGCGTCCAGGATATCGGTTGACGTCCCCTGCTGACCGGCGCTTCCGTCATCTGTCGCAATATGGACCTTGTCAGCGAGCTCCTTGAAGGAGCGCACGATGTCTGCAGGAGGAAGGCATTCTTTGTTCCGTGCACCGAGGAAAAGGTGGGTGCGCGAACCAGCGCGCTGGGCAAGGAAATGCAATGGAGGAAAACCGCTGCCGCCGGCGACCAGCACGGGTACGGTCTTTTTTTCCGGCCGGGGGAAGCCTTTCCCCAGCGGGCCGAGCAGGCTTAAGGATTGACCGGCCTTCGCAGTCGTCAGCATCGTGGTGCCCTTGCCGACAACGCGATACAGTATCTCCAGGGACGAACGGGAAATGACCGCTGAAATGCCGAACGGACGGGCGAGAAGCGGGTCCAGGGTATCCGATACGCGGAGCATCACGAACTGGCCCGGAAGCGCCGAGCGCGCCGCTTCAGGGGCCTTGAGAACGAGGCGATAGTACCCTCGACCGACGGGTTTGTGCGAGACAATGAGCGCCCTGTGAAGCCTATTCGATGGCAATCTCGATCTCCTGGATCTCATATTCCACGGTCTTCACCGGAGTCTTGATCGTCACCACATCGCCCACCTTATGGCTGACCAGCGCTTTGCCCACGGGAGACTGAATGGAGATCTTGCCGAGTTTCAGGTCGGCTTCTTCCTGGCCCACCAGCGTGTATTTTTTGACGCTGCCGGACTCGGTATCAGCAAGCGTCACCGTGGCGCCGAACACCACTTTTTCGTTCGTCAGCTTCGATACGTCAATGATCTGAGCGTGGGCGAGCTTCTGCTCCAGTTCGCGTTTTTTAGCGTCCAGATGGCCCTGGCGCTCCTTGGCTGCATGGTACTCGGCATTCTCCGAAAGGTCGCCATGGGCGCGCGCTTCCTCGATGTCCCTGATGTTCTTGCCCCGTTCCACCTTGACAATGCGGTCCAGTTCCTGCTTGAGCTTATCGTAGCCCGTTTGGGTCATCGGGATTTTCTGTGTCATGATGTATGATACTCCTGTATGGATTTCACCTGTAATAGATTTTTCTTGATCGCGGCGATGCCGCGCACGGCCGCTTTGGCGGCCGAGATCGTTGTAAAATAGGGGATCGACTTCATCAGCGTCGTGCGCCTGATGGAGTAGGAATCCTTCTGCGACTGCGCGCCGGAGACCGTATTGATCACCAGGTCGACCTGCATATCGGTTATCTGGTCGACGATGTGCGGCCGGCCCTCGGTGACCTTGTTCACGGTCTCGACCGTGATGCCGTGTTTCCTCAGGTAGTCGGCCGTGCCCCGCGTGGCCACAATGGAGAAGCCCGACTGTGCCAGTCCCTGCGCAACTTCCAGCGATCCTGCCTTGTCCTTGTCCTTCACGCTCAGGAACACCCTGCCGGATACGGGCATGGGGTTTCCCGCCGCCATCTGAGATTTGGCAAAGGCCATGCCGAAATCCATATCAATGCCCATCACTTCGCCCGTGGACTTCATTTCGGGACCGAGCAGCGTATCGACTCCGGGGAACTTGGCGAAGGGAAAGACCGCTTCCTTTACCGCGATATGCTTTTTCCTGACCTCTCTGGTAAAACCCAGTTCCACAAGCGTCTTGCCCGCCATCACCCGTGCGGCCAGCTTGGCCAGCGGCACGCCGATGGCCTTGCTCACGAAAGGCACGGTCCTCGAAGCGCGGGGATTCACTTCGAGCACATAGATGCGGCCCTCTTTTACGGCGAACTGGATGTTCATGAGGCCGATAACGCCCAGCTCCAGCGCGAGCATGCGGGCCTGGCGGTCGATCTCCGTGATGATCGCCTGCGAGAGCGAGAACGGCGGCAGGGAGCAGGCCGAATCGCCCGAGTGCACTCCTGCCTCCTCGATATGCTCCATGATGCCCGCCACGACCACGGTCTTCCCGTCCGAGATCGCATCGACATCGATCTCGACCGCGTCCTCGAGATATTTATCGACCAGCACCGGACGTTCGGGAGAGGCCTTGACCGCCCGGGTCATGTAGTTCCGTACGCTCTCTTCGTCGTACACGATCTCCATGGCCCTGCCGCCGAGCACGTAGGACGGCCGCACCATGACGGGATAGCCGATGGTGTTCGCGGCGCTGACCGCTTCGTCGCAGGACACGGCGGTCCCGCTTTCCGCCTGCAGAAGCCCCAGTTTGTCAAGGAGTTCTTTAAAGCGCTTGCGATCCTCTGCCCGGTCGATGCTGTCCGGAGTGGTGCCGAGGATATGCACCCCTTCTTTTTCGAGGGGGACGGCGAGCTTGAGCGGCGTCTGGCCGCCGAACTGCACGATCACGCCGAAGGGCTTTTCACGTTGTATAATATGTAAAACGTCTTCGAGTGTCAAGGGTTCAAAATAGAGGCGATCCGAGGTGTCGTAGTCGGTGCTCACGGTCTCGGGGTTGCAATTCACCATGATCGTTTCGAAGTCATCTTCCTTCAAAGCGAATGCCGCGTGCACGCAGCAGTAGTCGAACTCGATGCCCTGGCCGATCCGGTTCGGCCCACCGCCGAGGATCACGACCTTCTTGCGCGCCGTCGGGTTTGCCTCGCACTCCGCCTCCTGGCTCCTGACTCCTGACTCCTGGCTCCCAATCTTATAAAACGGTTTTTCATACGTTGAGTACAGATAGGGCGTGTGAGCCTCGAATTCCGCGGCGCAGGTATCCACGGTCTTGAACACCGGGATGATGCCGAGGTCATAGCGCGCTTTTCGCACCGCTTCCTCCGTGGTCGTGAACAACCGGGCAAGCCTGCGGTCGGAAAATCCGTATTCTTTCGCCTTCCTGAGCGGATGGTCCAGCGAGGGGGTCCGATCGCTCAAAATTCTTGCGCCCTGGTCGGCCAGCACCTTTTCCATATCCACGATCTGCTTGATCTGATGCAGGAACCAGACATCGATCTTCGAGAGCGCAAAGATCTCGTCGACGCTCATGCCCTGGCGAAGCCCGTCGGCCACGTACCAGAGCCGCTCCCAGTTCGGAACGCTGATCTTCTGGCGGATATCCATCCGCCCCTCTTCGCCGTCTCCATCGCGGTCCCGCCGGGATTCCAGTCCATAGCGGTCGATCTCGAGTGAGCGGAGCGCCTTCTGGAACGCCTCTTTAAAGGTCCTGCCGATGGACATGGCCTCGCCCACCGACTTCATCTGCGTGGTCAGCGTGGCGTCGGCCTGGGGAAACTTCTCAAAGGCGAAGCGCGGGAACTTGACCACCACGTAGTCGATGGTCGGCTCGAAGGACGCCGGCGTTGCCTTGGTGATATCGTTCGTGATCTCGTCCAGCGTGAATCCCACGGCAAGCTTCGCCGCGATCTTCGCGATGGCAAAACCCGTGGCCTTGGACGCCAGCGCCGAGCTGCGCGACACGCGGGGGTTCATCTCGATGATGACCAGCCTGCCGTTGTCGGGGTTCACGCCGAACTGGATGTTCGAACCACCGGTGTCCACCCCGATCTCGCGGATGATCTTGAGGGACGCATTGCGCATGATCTGATATTCCTTGTCGGTGAGCGTCTGCGCCGGCGCCACGGTGATGCTGTCGCCGGTATGGATGCCCATGGGGTCGAGGTTCTCGATGGAGCAGACGATGACCACATTGTCCTTGGCATCGCGCATGACCTCGAGCTCATACTCTTTCCAGCCAACGATCGACTCCTCCACCAGGACCTGGTTCACGGGGCTCGCTTCAAGGCCGCGGGTGATCAGATCGGTGAACTCTTCACGGTTATAGGCGATCCCGCCGCCCGTGCCGCCCAGGGTGAATGCCGGCCTCAGGATCGCGGGAAAACCCACTTCCTTGAGGATCTCGTAGGCCTGGTCCAGATTCGTGGCAAAACCGCTCTTCGGGACCTCAAGACCGATGTTCTCCATTGCTTTTTTAAAGAGCTCGCGGTCCTCGGCTTTCTTGATGGCCGGCAGTTTGGCGCCGATCAGTTCCACCTTGTACTTATCGAGCACGCCCAGCTCGGCAAGCGCCACCGCGGTGTTGAGCGCCGTCTGGCCGCCCATGGTCGGCAGCAACGCATCAGGCCGTTCACGCTCGATGATCTTCTCGACCACGGCAGGCGTGATCGGTTCGATGTAGGTGCGGAACGCCATCTCCGGGTCGGTCATGATCGTGGCCGGGTTGGAGTTCACCAGGACGACCTGATAGCCCTCTTCCTTGAGCGCTTTGCAGGCCTGCACTCCCGAGTAATCGAACTCGCAGGCCTGGCCGATCACGATCGGCCCTGCACCGATGATAAGAATCTTCTTAATGTCTGTCCGTTTCGGCATGTATCCCTTCCTTAACTCCGAACTTTAAACTCCAAACCACGAACTCCGAACTACGAACTGCCCCTAAAGCTCCTGCTCCCAGCCGTTCTCCAAACCGTATTTTTCCATGATCCGGCAGGCTTCTTCGTACTCACCTGTCGAGGTCCTTCGCGAAAGCTCTTTAAATTCGTTCGCCTTGTATGCTGGAAAATACTGGGACATAAGGCTGATATGCACATCCTTCGAGATCTCTTCAGCCAGGAACTTCATGACGCCTTCAGTTCCTGAAAGTCCGCCTGGCAGCACCAGGTGGCGGATAATGAGCCCGCGCTTCGCGATGTCATGCTCATCGAGCACGAGGTTGCCGACCTGCCGGAACATCTCCCGCACCGCCGCACGGTTGACCTCGACATAGTTTGGCGCTATGGAGTAGAGCATCGCAAGGCGATCGTCGGAGTAGCGCATGTCCGGAAGATAGATATCGACGATGCCGTCGAGCAACCGGAGCGCCTCCACCGATTCGTAACCGCTCGTGTTGTATACCAGCGGCAGTGCGAAGCCCCGCTCTCTGGCGAGTCCCCAGGCCTTGAGTATCTGGGGCATGAAATGCGTCGGCGTTACCAGGTTGAGATTATGGCAGCCCTGCTCCTGCAGCCAAAGCATCTGGCAGGCAAGCTCTGCCGGCGTCTTTTCAACGCCGTTCCCCATCTGACTGATGGGGTAATTCTGGCAGTAGACGCACCTCATGTTGCAGTTGGCCAGAAATATCGTTCCCGATCCCCTGGTTCCCGACAGCGGCGGTTCTTCGCCATGATGTGCGCTGGCGCTCGCAACAACCGGATTCAGACCGGACCGGCAAAAACCCAGCTTATCGTTCTTGAGCCGGTTCACGCCGCATTCGCGGGGGCAGACGCGGCAGCGTTCGAGGAGCTGGTAAGCAACCTCAATGCGATTGTGCAATTCTGTTTCTGAAATAACTGAAGCCATGATAAACCACTTCTGCTTTGCCACGAAGGCACGAAGACACTAAGAAATTCCGGCTTATACTTCGTGCCTTCGAGTCTTCGTGGCAAATAGGGCTATTATATTTTTCTTTTTTCTTTCTCCATCATATCCACGAACCGCTGGAACAGATACCGGCTGTCATGCGGTCCCGGCGAGGACTCCGGATGGTACTGCACGGAAAAGGCCGGGAGCGTTTTATGCTGAATTCCCTCGCACGTCTTGTCATTCAGGTTTTGATGCGTCATGACGACCTTATCCTTGACCGATTCCAGATCAACGGAAAACCCGTGGTTCTCTGCGGCGATCTCGACCTTGCGCGTCATAAGGTCCATGATCGGCTGGTTGCCGCCGCGGTGGCCGAATTTGAGCTTATAGGTCTTGCCGCCCAGAGCGAGGCCCAGCAACTGCTGCCCCAGGCAGATGCCGAAGATCGGTTTTTTGCCGAGCAGTTTTTTGATGTTCTCGATGGCGTAAGTGCATGGCTCGGGATCGCCGGGGCCGTTCGACAGGAACACCCCGTCGGGGTTCATGGCAAGCACTTCTTCAGCCGGCATGGTCGCCGGCACCACGGTGACATCGCAGCCCGCGTCGGTGAGCAGGCGGAGGATGTTGCGCTTGATCCCGTAATCGTAAGCAACCACACGATACCGTGACGATGTTTTTCTTCCGTACCCGGTGACGAGGTCCCAGGTGCCTTCGCTCCACGAGTAGGGTTTCTTGCAGGTAACATGCTGCGCCAGGTCGAGGCCGTTCATTCGGGGAAGGGCCTTTGCCTTGGCAACCAGGCTCAGGGGATCCAGGTCCGTAGTGGATATCACTCCCGGCTGCGCTCCCACATCGCGGGTATGGCGCGTAAGCGCACGAGTGTCGATCCCCTGGATGCCGACGATCTTTTTTTCAATGAGATAAGTATGCAGGCTGCGCTTGGACCTCCAGTTGCTCGGGAAGTCCAGATATTCCTTTACGATGAAGCCTTCGACCCAGGGCCGGGACGACTCGACATCCTCATCGTTCGTTCCGTAGTTCCCGATCTGCGGGTAGGTCATGGTGACGATCTGGCCCTTGTAGGACGGATCGGTAAGGATCTCCTGGTACCCGGTCATGCTGGTATTGAACACGACCTCACCGGTAGTCTCACCTTCCGCTCCAAAGGAGGTCCCTTCGAAGACCCAGCCATCCGCCAATGCTAGCATCGCTTTTTTCATTCGTCTCATGTCCTTCGATCAACCAAGATTACAGCGCAGGCAGTTCACCGGCCCTGCTGTTTTATATCGACTAACTCACTGGTGCTGACCGGGGCGCTCACGATCCCCTCGATAACGGGAGGGGCTGCCGGGAACCGGTCCCTCACCTTTCCGTCCCGATCGATCACTTCCGCGCTCACCAGGTCGCCGTCCACGGTCACCTGGACAAAGTGGTGGAATCCGCCTTCCCCGTCCGTGACATACAACGGCGCACCGGCGCCGCCGGTAATGACGTGCTCGATGCCGCCGACTGTTTTCCTTTGATAGAAATGCTCATGGCCGGCAAATACTACATCCACGCCTGCCTTCACAAAAAGGGCCTGCAGCCGGTCCCGGTCTTCGGGAAACTTATCCAGGCAGTCTCCCCAATGCCTCCCCTTCCGGTGCTCCGTATAGAGCGGATGGTGCAGGAAGACAAAGAGGTGCTTTTTTTTATCCGCCTTCGCAAGGACGTCTTCGAGCCATTTCAGCTGATTGCCCGTGACCTTCCGCTCCTGTCCGTCCAGATAGGAATCAAGCACGACGAACAGCGAGTTGCCCGCCTCAAAAGAATAGAACAGCTCATTTCCGGGCAGATCGACCTGTTCTTTATATACTTGTTCACTGGACGGCACCAGCGGGCTTATATCATGATTCCCCACGGTCAGGAAATAGGGAACGTCTATCAATTTGGACATTGACCAGAACGACACCCATTGTTCCCGATCGCCGGGAGTCTCGTTCATGTCCCCGGTATTCACGATGAAGTCCGGCTGCAACGCCATTGCCATAATGGCAAATTTTTTATAGACAGGCTTGTTGGAACGGTTGTCTCCGAACACCACAAAACTGAACTTGCCCTCGAGCGCTTCGAGCGCAGCGAGTTTTTGCTGAAGCGACTGGTCCTGGGCAGCATCAGCTAAAGTGCCTAAATTGAAGACAATAAATAAGATCGCGGCCAGTTTTTTAATCCGCAATCCGCAAGGAGACCTGTCCCGATCGAATCGGGGAATCCGCAATGTCACACCCTTCCCCCAACGATCGTCTGGACCGCCCTGCCCGTAAGCTTCAACCCGTTGAATGGTGTATTTTTTGATCTTGATCTGAACTGAGACGCATCAACCGTCCACGCAAGGTCGGCATCGATGATCGTAATATCAGCGTCTCCACCCGTCTTGAGCGTGCCCTTACCGATCTTGAGCACTGAAGCCGGATTGAGGCTGAGCTTGCAGAGGACCTGCTGCAGGGTAAGCACCTTTTCCGCTACCAGCCGAAGCGAGAGACCCAGCGCGGTCTCAAGGCCGACGATGCCGAAGGGCGCATAATCGAACTCGCCGGATTTTTCGTCCCTGCCGTGGGGCGCATGGTCCGTGGCGATCACGTCGATGGTCCCGTCCTTGAGACCGGCCTTGATCGCCGCAACATCCTCGGCGGTCCGAAGCGGCGGGTTCATTTTTGCCATGGTATTGTAACCCCGCACCGCCTCATCGGTCAGCGAAAAATAGTGAGGACAGGTTTCCGCCGTGACCTTTACGCCGCGCGCCTTTGCCGCACGCAGCAGGTCCACTGAACCGGCGGTGCTGACATGGGCGATATGCACCCTGGCGCCCGTCAGCTCGGCAAGCGAGATGTCACGCGCCGTCATGACATCCTCGGCTGAACGGGGTATCCCGCGGAGCCCCAGTTCGGTCGAGACGAAACCCTCGTTCATCACACCCTTGGCGGACAGCGAGCTGTCTTCGCAGTGCGAGATCACCAGGAGGTCGAAGACCCGCGCGTATTCCATGGCCCGCCGCATGATGGCCGCATTCATCACCGGCTTGCCGTCGTCCGAGACCGCCACGCAGCCCGCGGCGCGCAGCTCGCCCATTTCGGACAGTTCTTCGCCCTTCGATCCTTTGGTGATCGCGCCGATTGGGAACACGCAGGCAGAGGCTTCTTTCGCAGCCTGCGACAGGATGAACTCCGTCACCGACCGGTTGTCGTTCACCGGGTTGGTATTCGGCATGCAGCAGACCGACGTAAAACCGCCCGCCTTTGCCGCCGCAGTCCCGGTCGCGATCGTTTCCTTATACTCGAACCCTGGTTCGCGCAGATGCACATGCATATCGATGAGCCCCGGGACCACCAGCTTCCCCGCCGCATCGATCACCTGCGCATCCGGGGATGAGACCGAACCGGTTTTGCCGAGCTTCTCGATCTTGCCGTCCGATATCAGGATGTCGAGCTTTTCGTCAACCTTGTTAGCAGGATCGATGATGTGGCCATTTTTAATAAGAATATTCATGGTAACCCTTTTTCAGACACTGATTTTCACTGATTATGTATGAAGCTTTATCCGCAGTTATCATACTTAATCGGCCTTGATCAGTGTCAAAATATTATTGCGTTTCTGACTTCGTTCCGCCGGACAGCAGGAACATGACCGCCATCCGGACAGCCACACCGTTCGTGACCTGGTCGAGAATGACCGGCGTGCCGTCGGCCACATCCGATGCGATCTCCACACCGCGGTTTATGGGGCCGGGATGCATGACCAGCGCGTTCTTTGCCGCGAGGGTGAGCCGCGCCTGGTTCAATCCGTAGAACCGGGCATATTCGCGCACACCCGGAAAGAGTCCGGCGATCTGGCGTTCAACCTGGAGCCTCAGCATCATGATCACATCAGCGCCTTCAACTGCCTGGTCCATGTTGTAATGGACCTCGACACCCATCTTCTCGATCCCGCAGGGGATCATGGT
>MHDY01000118.1:0-1233 GCA_001803705.1 Nitrospirae bacterium GWC2_56_14
GGGTTCACGACCTCCCGACGCGGTCGCGGTAGGAAGGAATATCTGCCATTTTGAGCCTTCCTTCATCAGCAACAGGACCTCCTGCAACCCGGGCATAGCCTTGGCTACAGGGGAGGTCCTCGGTTTGCCGCCCACATAGGTATTGCCGATCTCTTTTCCGTCAATCTTGGTAATGCGGTAATGGATCTTCACGTCATCCTTCAGGGTGGGTTTCTTGCCGGAACCCTCCTTGAGGACCTTGTATTGAACGCCGCTCGGCAGGACCGTTACACCTTTCTGCTTGGCATTTTCCGTCAGGAAGGCCGCGCTTGCCTTACGGTTCTCCTCGGCCGTTATTTTCGCCGCTGACTGCTGATCGGCCACGATCTTCTTCTTCAGATCCACCAGCGTTGCGTTCATCAGTTCCTGGGACAACAGGGGCTTATTTTTCTTGAGAGCATCCTGGATCCCCTGTACCAGCGCGTCAGGATCCAGTTCCACGCCCTGTGACTTGAAGTCTCCGCCGATCTGGTAACCGACACTGTAGTTGATCTTCTCTGTTTCGTTCTTGAGTTCTTTTTTTTCCGCTGCCTGGCAAAGACCGGACAAAAGGAGCAACCCGATAAAACCCATAAATGCATTTTTCATAGAATCCTTCTTCCTCGCTTAAAATTTTTTATGCGGATATCATCGACAGTGCATTACTTTGCACTTTAAGTGGCCAATCAAATATCTAAATTTATAGTAATAAGGTTACGTGTTCTCTATAAGCAAGGTGTATGCCAGGAAAGTGGCAATGTTTTCCATCATCATTTCAAAATGTTATGAAATAGCAGGAAAGTCAGCCTAATTAGCGGCTCATATTGGACTGTCCATTTTTTTTGCAGTGGTTCTTTTTCGTCAGGCCGGCAAAGAGAAGTCTGAGTGAAGGGAAACTTACAGGATGCAACAATATGGTTCTTTCATCAGTACGAGCAATTGCTACCCACTTGGTATACCAATAAAAAAGGGTGTGCCACCGCGTCCATGAAAGCCCGCGATAGACACACCCTATGATCTGCATTTACGGTAAATCTATTACCAGAGGCCTACAACCGGGACCGCTCCGGCAATTCCGCCGCCGAAGTTATACTGCACATCGGTCGTGCTGCCGTTCCAGGCACCGTTGCCGTTCAGGTCGAGAAGCCATTTACCCGTGGCAAAAATACCGATCTTCGTGGAACCGTTGCCTGACCAGTCGCCCGTCACCGGGAC
>MHDY01000118.1:1294-4807 GCA_001803705.1 Nitrospirae bacterium GWC2_56_14
CCATTGCCGTTCAGGTCAAGATACCATTTTCCGGCGACATAGATGCCTACCTTCGTTTTCCCGTTGCCGTTCCAGTCACCGGTCACCGGTATCGCTCCGGCCTGGCCACCGCCGAAATTATACAACGCATCGGTCGCGGTGCCGTTCCAAACCCTGTTGCCATTCAGGTCGAGATACCATTTCCCGTTGGCGAATACGCCGAGTTTCGTGGATCCGGTGCCGGTCCAGTCGCCTGTCACCGGTACCGCTCCCGCAATACCGCCGCCAAACGAGAACTGACCGTCAATCGCTGCGCCGTCCCAGATACCATTGCCGTTGAGATCCAGGTACCAGACGCCTGCCTTGTACGCTCCTGCACTTGTCGTGCCGTTCCCGTTCCAGTCGCCTGAAACTTTCGTTGCATCGGCAACTGGCGCCGTAAACGTAATGAGTTTATCAGTCGAAGACCCGTTCCAAGTTCCATTGCCATTCGTATCGAGATACCAGTTGGAAGCGCTGGCAACGCCAAGGTGGTCCTTGACCTTGAAGATAATCGACCGCATCATGTCATTCTCTTCATGGCTGAGGATGTGGCAATGCCACACGTACTCAAACCCGAAGTTGGCCATCACATTGGTCTGAAGCGGTTCCAGAGCCGCCCCGGTCAGCGGGTCGAGCTGCC
This sequence comes from Nitrospirae bacterium GWC2_56_14, assembly GCA_001803705.1. Classification (GTDB taxonomy): domain Bacteria; phylum Nitrospirota; class UBA9217; order UBA9217; family UBA9217; genus GWC2-56-14. Next base: position 1,956 of record MHDY01000118.1, read on the forward strand.
CGAAGCCCATGGTGGAGCCAAGGGGCTGCGTGGGGTTCAGCGGGCGGTAGCTCTCAGGGAGCACAAAGGGCACCTGGGGAACGATCGGCCGGAACGCGACGATCGTGTCCTCCAGCGGGGCCATCCTGACAGTATCCTTCCATCCCAGCTCATTCGCGTCAGGGAGTCTCATAAACCCGTCCCAGGCGACCCGGTTGATCACCTGTACGTCGAACAGGTGGAAATGGATGGGGTGTGCGTCCACGCCATTGTGCGTGATCTTCCAGAACTGGACTTTGCCGGGGGACACGAGTTCCGTGGCCGGGTCGACATAGGTCTGCATGGAGAAGGTCGAAAGCGCGGCATTGGAATTCAGCACTTCCAGTCCCAATTTGGCGCTCATGCGCCCGTAGTCATCGAAGGTCCCGCCCATCTCGTCATGGATAGCCTTGGGCAGCATGGGGTAATTACTTACCAGCGTGCCGTCAGGCTTCATGAAGCTCAAGCTGGTGCTGAAGATATTTGAAATGCCCCAGTTGGGAAAGGTAGAGGGGAAAGCAACGTTGTAGGCGGAAGTGTTGCCCGCACCCGTGCCGTAGGCAGCCTGCCCCACAACGATCGGATCCTGGGACGCCGCGAACACGCCCGGGACCGTCGGGGTAGAGGCAAACGCAGCCTCCAACGCAGCCAGCGTGGCCGGATTGTAGTCGTTAACAGGTGCGGTACCGCCTGTACCAGCCACTACGATCTGCATGACCGTACGGATGTTGGGACCAACACCCGCCGGGATCGCGGGAGATCCGCCTATGTCGGTGCGGTCCGGGGCGCCCGTGTAGTAGTCATACTGCGGGACGAGCGCCGGGAACGCCGTGGGAGCGTCGTTGTACAGGATCAGGGTCTTGCCGGCGAAATTGGTGAAGTCGACGATGATGTCCGCCCGTTCAGCCGGACCCAGGAAGAGCGTACCGCCGCCCTCGTTCTGCTGCATCACGTTGCCGACGTTGAACAAGGTCGGGTCTTGGATCCATTGAACCGGCTGGTTCGTCAGCAGCGCCGGCCCGGGCAGGAAGCCGCCTTCGCTTCCGATCTGGATCATTGCCGGACCCGAAGTGTACGGATCGGGCGCGCCGCCCTCCCTGCCGTCTGACGGCCAGTTGGCTGGGATGCAGCCCGCCGGAGAATTCCCCGTGGATGGGTCGCAGACGCAGTCCGCTGTGAACGTTGCGGTGCAAAGCGGTCGAGCAGCCGCGGAGATCATTGCAACTTCCGTCAGCTCAGCCGGAGTGCCGGTGAAAACAGGCGTACCGGCGCCCGGAGTGGTGGGACCGGTCTTGTTGGCTGCCACATACAACTGCAGGTTGAGGAACCGGTCATGAGAGGCGTTCAGTATCCTTAACCGGTAGGTCTTTGGCTGCAGCGTGGCAGTGGGATAGGCAGTTCCATTGACCGTCATGGTGTCCAGGAACGCTTCCGCGCCCCAGGATACGTCGGGCGTGCCGGGCATCTGCGGCGGCTGGCAAAAGCCCGTCGGTGATGTTGCCGGATCACAGGCTGGATCGTAATAGACATTGGGTACCGCCGCATGGGTAACGCACCAGGGTGTCACGATGTTGGGTCCGGAGCCGCACAGTAAGGTCGGCGGGTTGAACCAGGGGCCATAGTGCCACCGGCCCAGCGGGTTTGCACCGCTCATGTCGGGAGTGAACGGATTCTGCGCCGTCATGTAGACATGGGGCCACCAGAGGTCGCCCAGTTGCGGATTCATGCCTTGACCCATAACCGTCGCCGGTGGTGTAAAGGGTGTCGGCGCAACTGTTCCCCAGGCCCAGGTCGGGTCTGTGGTTGTAATAGTTGCGGGGTTCACAAAGGTCTTGTCCTGAATGATCAGAGGTATTGTGTCGGCCATGGGGGGAATGGTCCCGGCAGCCTGCAGCGCTGTCTCGGTCGGGTCCGTTATCAGATATCCCGCGGCCTCGCCAGCGTAGACGTTGAGGCGCGTGATGCCCATGGCATGGTCGTGGTAGAACATCAGCCTGGCGCTCTGCTGGTTGGTGTAGTAGAACGTCAGCTTGCCGTCCCCGGGGTTGTTGCTGAATCCTTTAGAAATACAATCGGCGGCATCGGTACAGGCTGTCGAAAGCTGAACATTGCCGCTTGCATCGAACCACATATCAGGCACATACTGAACGCTGATACCCTTGGAGTAGCCGGAGGTATCTCCCACAGGGGCCGTCCACTGGTGGGGAGTGCCGTCGCTGATCCACGGAGTGCGGCCGCCGTGGAGATGGAGGGTGGCCCGGTTCTCCGAGAACATGCCGGAGATCGGAGTAATGGGAAGCTTGGTGATAGGATCGTAGTCGATCATGTATTCGCCCGACCCCATGATGGAGGTGTCCACCGGGAGGAAAAGCTTGCTGGTCGGGGGAATGGAGTTGGTGAACTTGATCCGCACCGGCCGGTCCTTTGTTGCAATGATCAAAGGTCCCAGGTAGTGAAACTGGTTGGCCGGAGCTCCTGCATTGGTCTGCCGGTAGCCCCGAAGCTTCGTCGCAGGCAGTTCCGAATGCATCCGCTCGGTGTATTCATTCAGCTCGATCTCGTAATAATCGGACCCGGGGAACGTGGTGATATCCGCCACCGCCACCGGGATGCACTGCCCGAGGCTGTTGGTTCCCGCCGAGCACAGATTCGGCAGGCCGTCGACGAATTTCGTCAGCGGCGGGCTGTTGGCCCAGTTCGGGGTCTCGAAGTAATCCGGCGTAGTGCCGGGGGCGGTAAACGGCGCAGCCCAGCCCGCCGGGGTGATTCCCCCGAAAAGGGTGGCCAGTGCCGCTACCAGGCCCATGATGATCCACATTTTTTGCCTGTACATA
>MHDY01000118.1:4845-6060 GCA_001803705.1 Nitrospirae bacterium GWC2_56_14
AACTGCCTTTTTTCCCCTCGTCGATTTTACATCATTTCACCGGTGCTTGCCCCTGCGAGCCACTCGGTTCCGTCATCATCACATCGCTCTGCGTCCCGGCAGTGTCCGCCTTTTTCATTTCAGCGGCCCGCCGGGCAGCGGCACGTTTCCGGGCTTCGTACCGTTTCTGGTCCCGTTCCACAACAGAGGAGGACGTGGCCGGCTTCTTGGCCTGTTCCGCCTTTTTCAATTCAGCGGCCCTCCGGTCTGCGGCCCGTTTCTGGATGGCGTACCGTTTTTTGTCCCGCTCTACCACGGACGATCCGGACTTGCCCGTCGCGGCCTCACCAACGGTCCCCGTCTGTCCGGTTTTCAGCGCCTTGCCTTCTTCCTTCGGGACTGCGGGAGCATCGTACGGCCCGGCATATGCCTGAAGCGCGAACAGAGCCGCCAGACAGAACCCAGCCGCCCGTATTATCGATCTCTGCATACCCTTAACCTCCTTTCCCGTAAGATGAAACTGGCAAAAACAACCACAGAGCACACAGAGAAATCCTTAAATCCGTGCCTCTTGATCAACGTCACTTGATGGCGATGAGCTCGATCGTGAAAATGAGCGTAGAATTCGGGCCGATGCGGCCCGGCCCCCGCTCTCCATAGGCGAGCTGGGACGGGATGAAAAGCTGCCATGTGGAGCCGGCCGGCATGAGCTTCAGGGCTTCCGTCCATCCCGGGATGACCCCGCTGACCTTGAAGGTCGCCGGCTTTCCCGTGCGGGCGGAGCTGTCGAACTCAGTGCCGTTGACCAGCGTGCCCCGGTAGTTGCATTCCACCGTGTCCGCATCGGTCGGCTTCTTTCCGTCGCCCGCCTTGAGGACCCTGTACTGGAGCCCGCTCGGCAGGGTCACCACGCCTTCCCTCTTTTTATTTTCCGCCAGGAAGGCCTCGCCCGCCTTCTTGTTCTCTTCAGCCGTCTTGGCGGTCACCTGCGCGTGTTTCTGTTTCACGGCGCGCTGATACGTATCTATGCCTATTCGTATATCCTCATCGCTCAGGAGGAGCTTCTCCCCGGAGTAGGCGTCCTGCATACCTTTCATAACGAGGTCCAGGTCTATCTCCACGCCCTGATGTTTGATGTTGCCGATAAAATTAACACCGATTGAGTAATTGACCCTATCCTTTTCCGTCTTGAGGGCCGGCTGCTCCCCGGCGGTTGCCGGGGCGGCCATAAGGATC
>MHDY01000118.1:6091-6216 GCA_001803705.1 Nitrospirae bacterium GWC2_56_14
TCAGTGGTCCACCCGTCATATTGATTGTTTCCCCTCTCACCCGATTAATTATTGAAATCCTGTCCCTGTTTCAAATAACTTCAAGCCCCGGCCTTTTCATACTTCTCCCCGGCGCTGTTCAATTG
>MHDY01000118.1:6335-6429 GCA_001803705.1 Nitrospirae bacterium GWC2_56_14
GCGCCCTGCCCGGTCTTTTGCGACGGTTCTCCCCCCTTCGCGAACGTCGCGTTCGACGGGACTAGGTCGTTCCCCGGTTCCGGACGGTCCTGCT
>MHDY01000119.1:0-3346 GCA_001803705.1 Nitrospirae bacterium GWC2_56_14
ACCTTCGATTCCGGCGGCATCTCGATCAAACCGGCCGAGAACATGGACCGACCTTCGATTCCGGCGGCATCTCGATCAAACCGGCCGAGAACATGGACCGGATGAAGGACGATATGTCCGGCGGCGCGGCCGTGCTCGGCGCCATCCGCAATGCGGCGGCGCTCAAACTAAAGTTGAACATCGTGGGCCTGCTGCCTGCGGCGGAAAACATGCCTGGCGGCAGGGCCTTGAAACCCGGCGACGTGCTCCGCAGTATGTCCGGCCAGACCATCGAGATCATCAATACGGATGCCGAGGGAAGGCTGATCCTTTCCGATGCTCTTGCGTATGCCTGCAGATACAAACCGTCCGTGATCGTTGATATTGCGACGCTCACCGGCGCCTGCACCATCGCTCTGGGACATGAGGCCGCCGGCATGGTAGGCACTTCTCCACCGTACAAAGAACAGATACGCGCGGCAGGCGAAAAGACCGGAGAGCGCGTATGGGAGCTCCCGCTCTGGGAAAACTACTACGACCAGATCAAGAGCGATATTGCCGACATGAAGAACACCGGCGGCAGGGCGGCCTCGGTCATCACGGCTGCTGCCTTCCTGTCAAAGTTCGTGCAGAAGTACCCCTGGGTGCATCTCGATATTGCCGCGACCGCGTGGACGGAAAAGGACCGGCCTTACACGCCAAAGGGCGCAACCGGCATCGGGACCAGGCTGCTGACGCAATTCTTGCGGGATTTTGGAAAGTAACCGATCTTCATGAGACAACCAATGGTCTATGCACCCTGACCTATCATACGACGAGGCAGTTTCGAATCTCGAGAAGGTCCTCATAACGGGGAAGTTCTACAAAGCGGACGTGTTTGTTGCCGGTTCCCGGGGGCAGCGGTTCGTGGTCAAGGATTTCGGGAAAAAAGGTTTTCTCGAGCGGAACCTTGTGGGTCGCACGGTCATTGCCCGTGAGTGCCGCGCTTATGCGGCGCTGGCCGGCATCGACGGCCTCCCGTCGCGGTTCAAGCGGCTCACCCCCTTCGCCATCGCCATAGAATATCTGGAGGGCAGGGACCTCGGCAGCCATCTTCCCGGCGAGATCGGGCCGGGAATCGTCAAGCAGTTCGAGCTGATCATCGCCGATCTGCATGAGCGCGGGTGGGTCCATCTCGACCTGCAGCGCCGTTCGAACATCCTGCTGGTGGACGGCAAGGTCTTTGTCGTCGACCTGGCGTCGGCCTTTCATCCCGGAGGCGTGTGGCTCATCGGCCGCTGCCTGACCTGGGCGCTCAGTCTGGCCGACCGGCTGTCGCTTATCAAGCTCAAGAGCCTCTATGCGCCGGAACTGATGAGCGCGGAAGAACGAATGTGGCGGAAGCTCAGGAACCTGGTCATGCCAAGAAAATGGTAAACAGGAATAACTCGTCTGCGCGACCGGGACGATGAACCGATGAACTCATGAAGGAGCGTATAATGGCGGAAAAAGGGACCTTGCAGTATAAGCTTACGAAGATCACGGGCAAGACAGTGCTGGCCGCCATAGTGTGCGGCATCATGTTCTGGCTGGCAAAGGACAAGATCCTGGAACCGGTCTGGTTCGTGTCCGGGGCAGTTCTCACGCTCCTGGGCGAATGGCTGAGGCTCTGGGCCGCCGGCCACCTCCGGAAGAACAAGCAGCTCACCACCACCGGTCCTTATTCCCACGTTAAGAACCCGCTCTATATCGGGACGCTGCTCATCACGCTGGGCTTCAGCGCCATGGCCATGAGTTACTGGATCATGATCGGCGGCTTCGTGTGGTTCTTCATTTATTATGCACCCTACAAAAAGAAACAGGAGAACGAAAAGCTCATCAGCAGTTTCGGCCAGCCCTGGGTCGAGTTCGACAAGGCGGTGCCTGATTATCTGCCGCGCCTCTCTCCCTATCCGGGCAGGGGAACGAACCGCTGGAGCTTTGAGGTGGTGAAGGAAAACTCGGAGCATGAGACCGCTATGGGCGTCATCGCCGGTTTTGCCGTGCTGCTGTACCTGCTGGTGCGGTAGAACTTCAGGTTCAGACATTTTTCGTCACGGTCGGAACAATCTCCTGCTTAAGCGGTTTTGAGCAGGAGTTTTTTTATAATAATTCAAGTTGAAGGGTGTAAGGCTGAAGGTGGTAAAACGAGAGGCCTGATTTCTCCGCTCCGGGTCTCCTTCAGTCTTCAGCCTTCAGTCTATCCACCTGCATCTGTCCTTTCCCTTTGACAGTACCTCACCCGTCTGCTAGTGTAAGCGCATGATCCTCTCTCTTATTGCCGCCATGTCCGAAAACCGCGTCATCGGCGCCGGAAACAGGATCCCCTGGTCCATACCGTCCGATCTGAAGCGCTTCAGTGAGATCACCATGGGGCATCCGGTGATCTTTGGACGGAAGACCTTTGAAAGCATCGGCCGTCCGCTTGAGGGCAGGAAGAACATCATTTTGACGGAGCAAAGGGATTATCACGCTGCGGGGGCGTCGGTGGTTCACAGCCTTGCAGATGCATTGGATCTCTGCAGGAGCGAGGATGAGGTGTTCATCTGCGGGGGAGGCCCGCTCTATCAGGAGGCGATCTCACGGGCGGACCGCATCTACCTCACGGTGGTCCATGGGGTCTATGCAGGAGATACCTTCTTCCCCGAGATCCCGGCTGAGTTTGCCGAGATCTCACGGGAAGAGGTCAGGGAGGAGATCCCTTATTCGGTCGTTCGCTATGAACGGAGGTCATGAAGGTGCGCACGCTGAATGTCAGGAGCGCGATGCATGGAGCGGGAATTTCTTGAACTCAGGGCGTTTTTCGATGCCGGCAAAACGGGCGTCAGCAGACAGCGAGCTCATCTGTTTGTCGAACTGCCCGCTCGATAAGGCGTTCTCCAGCATTTGCGAGGCATCCGTGAAATTGCCGAGCATATAGTTCGCCTGGAAAAGCATAAAGTCAACGCGCGGCGAACTGGCCCGGGCCACCTTCTTGGATTCGCGAAGATAGCTGTCCGCTTCCTTATAATTACGTTTTTCGAGCTCCGCTTCTCCCAGGATCACATAGGGGACCGAGTCGCCGGGCTTGGTCGCCACGTACTGGCGCAGATAGCCAAGAGCGGTTTCCGGCGCCTCCTGGACCGTGATGAAGTAGAGCCCCATGTATGCCTGGACCGCCCCGTATTGAAGCGCTTTCCTGCAGTATTCCTCCTCCTGCTTGGAAGTATTGTTCTCCCGCGATGCGATCCCGAGGTAAGCCCTGCCGATGTATTGCCTGGCCATTTCGGAATAGGCCTCTCTTTCATCGATCCTGCCGATGACCTTGTCGTACTGTTCGTTCTGGACGAGGGTCTCGAATTCCTTACAG
>MHDY01000119.1:3380-4999 GCA_001803705.1 Nitrospirae bacterium GWC2_56_14
ACAGAACAGGTCCTTATCAGCGCACAGCGAGGGCTGCGGGCTGTCGGATGCAAATCCGGATGCGGCAAAGCCAATGAGGATCAGGATTACGAATAGGGCGCTGCTGGTGCGGTTCTTCATGTCATTCCTCCAAAAATAAATTATTGCCGCGGGCCGGCGGGAAGGCGCATCGTCCCGGTGGTTCAATTTTTAGAAATTACTACATTTTACTTAAGAAGTCAACTAAATTTAATAGTTCAAACATTATTTAGTGTGATTATTATTTGGGCAGCCTTCCTTGTTCAAGCTTCTTTTTTTTATTCACCTGGATATGATTGTATCAGCGACAATGGGTGCAGGAAACAGAAAAGGGCGGAGCATCAGCTCCGCCCTTTGCAGGAAGGGAATGGTCCTACTGTACGACCCCCCCGACCACTGCGGGCGGAGCGGTAATTACCGGCTCGTTGCCGATGTTCGGATCGATCCAGGAACTCATGCTCGGGAGTACGTAGGCTGTTGTGTCAAGGGTCGAACAGGAGCCCGGCGCAGCGACCTTCATGCGCTCTTCCTTTTCCAGTGCCTTGACAAGGAAGGCTGTTCCTGTGGTCATGTCCGTAACTTCCGTAAGGGTTCCGTCTGCCTGAGTATCAGGGATGCTGAATTCAGGAACCCATCTGATCGCAGGATTGCTGCCGCTGGTGCTGCAGTCGGCGTCCGCAGACGTATCGATGTCAACGCACTTTCCGGGAACGCCGTGCAGGTCCCCGAAACCGCTGTACTCGAGATAGAACGATGCGTTATCGTATTTAGTCCCTAGTTCATGATGGGTATACAGGATCTGGCGCGGCGGGTCGAACGTGACAGGATCGCCGAGTCCATCTATCAGGCCGGTAAATTTGTTCCAATCATTGGGGCCGGTTTCCCAAGTGTAGAATTCGGGGAGCACGCTCCATGCTTTGCTGCCGCAGGTCGTATAGGGTCCACCCACAGCGTCCCAGTCGCAATGGAGCAGTGAGGGGTCCATAAGGTATGCAGGGTCGAACAGCGGGCCGCTTGTGATGCCGTTTGTGAAGGCACTGTTCTCAGACGACAGGATGACCGGTGTGCCGCTGACCGTGGTAAGGAGCATAGCTGTTGTATCAAAAGAGAAGGTGGCATGGGTCGCAAGCGACGGTGTCACTGTCTGATAACTGGAGATCGCCTGGAAAGGCGTTGCGGTAGTAAGATTTGCCGCGTCAGGACAGTTGTCAAAACAAGCCAATGCAGCCGGTACCGGATCATTGGGGTAAACGATGTTCTCGGTGAAGACCACAACCGGGGTCGAACTGTCAGCAGTGCAGCTGAACGGACCTGTGCCTGTGCATCCTATGAGGCTCCCATGGAGTTTCACGATCACCAGCCCGCTCAAGGACTGGGACCAGAATCCCATATCGGGCCAGGAGATAGCGCTGAGGTCGATGGTGGATGGCGTGCAGGTGGTCGTTGGTCCGCAGGTGGACCAGGTGTAGTCTGGCGCGGGGTTTTGTTTTGCGATCTTCTGGAATGCGGACCCGTTCCAGGCTACCTGGTAGTTCGTTCCCGCCCCATCCGACCAGATCAGGGGGATGTTCTGGATATGGCCGAGGTCCGTGATCTTCAGC
>MHDY01000119.1:5011-5237 GCA_001803705.1 Nitrospirae bacterium GWC2_56_14
AATTTGCCGCCGGATTTTCTGATTGTGTATGCCGTGTCGGAATTGGTGGTATAATCATGTTTCAGAACGGAATCGCCATCGTTCACGGTCACATTATTCGGGAAATAGGACCCCCAGTACCCGATCCAGCCATAGTCACTGCCCTTCCTGACCGGGAATCCGGAGTTCTGTTTTACCCGGTCACCGTTCAGGTTGTAGAGCCCGTAGCGCCATGCAGAAATATCGG
>MHDY01000119.1:5289-11202 GCA_001803705.1 Nitrospirae bacterium GWC2_56_14
GTCGGCGTCATAGGCGAGGTTGAACCGGGTGGCCTTCGGGTCGATGCCGGGATAGCTTTCAACCTTCAGAACGCTTCCCGCGCCCGTCCCGTCGGAACTCTTGTCCAGGGCCGCTTTCTCGATGATGTAGCTGTCCTTGTCCTCGGTCGAGAACTTCAGCACGACCTTGTTGTTCATCACCGGGTCGCGCTCGGCGTTCAGGAAACCCTTGTAAAGCACGGTCGACAGGGTTTGTTTGTCAAGGGCCTTGAAATTGGTCTTGAAGATGCCATAGGGCGGGGCCGTGTCTGCGCCCTCGGTGATGACCATTTGCGCGGTGATCACCGTGTCCGGTTCGCCAGGCCTGGGCGGGGAATGCACCCATACCCGGACAACGTGCGGCGCTTGAGCGCTCGTGCGGTATGAATCAACGGTCCAGGTCTCATACTGGGGCATGGTGGACCCCGATGACTGGTCCGTCGAGGACTGGCCGGCGCTCGAAGCGCTGTCCCGGCTGCTGCTGCAGAGGTTCTTGTCCACTTGTGCGCGATAGGGTCCTTTGTTCAGCATCAGGTCGTACCGCGACTGGCCTATCATGCACAGGATCTCGTTTACCGAACGGAACGATTCGAGCGAGCGCTCATTGACGTAAACACTGACCTTATCGCTGGCATAATCGGAGGAAGAAGTAAGGTCGGTGATCACGACCGCACCGAAGAGAAGCGGTGCGATGCTTTGCTTCCCGGCCGGCAGGGGCTTGCCGCTGCTCGTGGAGGTTTGGGGCGTGACGACGCTTACCTTGTCGGTGACAAGGAGCGGAGAAAGACCGATGAGATTGGATGGCGCACCACCGCCATCTCCTTTACCGGTGCATGAAGCACACAGGATCGCCATGAGACAGGCCAGAATGCCCACTGTTAGTATCTTAGATGACCACATGATTGCCTCCCCTATCGCTGATTTTATTCGAGCAAAGGCCCCTATCATGAAAAAACATATGCGCAGGACCAATGGTTCATTATTGACAATGCAGTGTCAAAATACAAGTGAATTTTACCAGGTTCTAAAATATTCAATTATCATGAATTGCAAGGGCAATGCCTGCTGGAATACACGGAAAATCAGCAGGTTGCAATTGTCGCCATGCGGCGCGTTCGGTGTCAAGCGAGACGGATTGACACATCCCTGTGGAGTAGAGTACTATTCAGCATGCCGAAATTCAAGATCACATCGGAGTTTGTCCCCACCGGAGACCAGCCGCAGGCCATTGAAAAGCTCGCGGACGGGATACGGGCGGGCCAGAAGCACCAGGTCCTGCTCGGCGTGACCGGTTCGGGCAAGACCTTTACCATGGCCAACGTGGTCGAAAAGGTCCAGAAACCCACGCTCGTGATCGCCCACAACAAGACGCTGGCTGCGCAGCTCTACAACGAGTTCAAGGAGCTCTTTCCGGACAATGCCGTGGAGTATTTTGTGTCGTACTACGACTATTACCAGCCCGAGGCGTACCTCCCCACCACGGACACCTATATTGAAAAGGATTCGTCCATCAACGAGCAGATCGACCGCATGCGCCATTCGGCGACCAATTCGCTTTTTGAGCGGAACGACGTGATCGTCGTCTCCTCGGTCTCGTGCATTTACGGCCTGGGCTCGCCCGAAGCGTACCACGGCATGCTGCTGTTCCTGGAAAAGGGGCAGCGCATCGAGCGCAACATCCTGCTCCGCAAGCTGGTGGACATCCAGTACGAGCGGAACGACTATGATTTTCACCGAGGCACGTTCCGCGCACGCGGCGACGTGGTCGAGATCTTCCCAGCGTCCTATGAGAGCACGGCCATCCGGATCGAGCTGTTCGGCGACGAGATCGACGCGATTGCGGAGTTCGACCCGCTCCTGGGCACGCCGCTCCGGAAGCTCGACAAGATCGCCGTGTATCCGAACTCCCATTACGTGATCCCCGAGTCGCGCATGAAGACGGCCATGGACGGCATTCACGAAGAACTCCGGGAGCGCATCCAGCAGTTCCGCAAGGCCAACAAGCTCATCGAAGCGCAGCGCATCGAGCAGCGCACCATGTTCGATCTCGAGATGATCCAGGAGATGGGCTACTGCCACGGCATCGAGAACTATTCCCGTCACCTTTCGGGACGGTCTCCGGGCGAGCCGCCGCCGACCCTGATCGACTACTTCCCCAAGGACTATCTCCTCGTCGTAGACGAGTCCCATGCCACTATTCCGCAGATCGGCGGCATGTATAACGGCGACCGCGCGCGCAAGATGAACCTCGTTGAATACGGCTTTCGCCTGCCGTCCGCGCTCGACAACCGGCCGCTCAATTTCGCTGAGTTCGAGGAGCGGGTGCATCAGACCGTGTACGTGTCGGCGACGCCGGCTGATTTTGAGGTGGAAAAGTCCGGCAAGCGGATCATCGAGCAGGTCATCAGGCCCACGGGTCTTACGGACCCGGAGATAACGATCAGACCGGCCACGGGACAGGTCGACGATCTGTTGAACGAAGTGAGGAAACGGGCCGAGGCGCATGAGCGCGTGCTGGTCACCACGCTCACGAAGCGCATGGCAGAGGATCTGACCGAGCACTATAAGGAATTGAACGTGAAGGTCGCCTATCTGCACTCCGACATCGACACCCTGGAGCGGGTCGACATCATTCGCGACCTGCGCATGGGCAAGTATGATGTTCTGATCGGCATCAACCTTCTGCGCGAAGGATTGGACATCCCAGAGGTTTCGCTCGTCGCCATCCTGGACGCGGACAAGGAAGGGTTCCTGCGCTCCACGCGCTCGCTTATCCAGACCATGGGCCGCGCAGCCCGGCATGTGCACGGTGAAGTGATCCTCTATGCGGAAAAGATGACCGACTCCATGCGGAACGCCATTGCCGAAACGAACCGGCGCCGTACGGTGCAGGAAACGTACAATAAAGAACACGACATCACGCCGCAGTCCATCAGGAAGAACATCCAGAGCGCCCTGCGCACGGTGTACGAACAGGATTACTTCACGGTCCCCATCGCCGCCGAGGACGCCGGCGAGTATGTTCCCACCGTCGATATCCCGGCCCTGATCGCGCGGCTCGACAAACAGATGCGCGCTGCGGCAAAGGAGCTTGATTTCGAGACCGCGGCCGAGCTCAGGGACAAGATCAGGTCGCTGCGCCGGCAGGAAATGGCGGTAGGGGTGAAGGTGGAGTAGGGGCCGGCCCCCGGCTTTCTGTCATTGCTCCTGATCATTCGTCAACGTGGGTACTGTTTCATGCGGTCATCTGTGCAACGCTCTCCGATTTCTCTCCTGTCTCCAAAGACCCTCTTCTGAAATAACGTATTGATAAAAAATATTTTTCCCACCGGATGCGCCTGTAAATTTTTCGGCAGCGGCTGGATTTGAAACAGGAGACAATAGTTGCTATACTTAATGTAAAGGTCGGTTTCTTATGCGCTGCGGTACTGAGGTGATGAAAGGAGGTGCGGCATGAGAAGGGGACTGGAAGAACAATTCAACCAGGAAGTGGAAAACTACCGGAAAGCCCTTCTTTACCATGCACGGATCAGCGACTGGGAAACGTTCAAGGCAAAGGCCGGTAAAATGTTCGACTATGTGGAAGCCATCGAGTATTCGGAACTGGAAAGGAGATTTTTCACGAACTTTAACGTTATCCTTATTGCGCTGATCGCGATCGTCATCGCTCTTTTTAAGGTGGATTTTGCGGTCACGCCTGATCTGATGCGGATTAAGAACGTCATGATACTGGCAGGTCTCGGAGCGAGCAGCTTCGAGCTGTATTTCTACCTCGACTACAAGATCTATATGAGGGTCAAGACGGTCTATTATCCGAAGCGCCGCGAGAAATTCATCAAAAATATCGAAAACGACTTTCGGGCCTACGTGCTCCAGGCGGAAGAGCGCAAGGCAGCATGAGCGCCCGGATACGCACCATAAATCTCGCCTCAATGGGTGGCTTTGAGTCTGTGAGCGAAGCTTCGGCTTAACCCATCCCCGATACTATAACGCCTGATCCTCCTCACCAGTGCATTGCGTATTCCGTAATCCTTCCACTTTCTCCGAAAACTTGCTATCCTTTATATTAAGGAATGCAGGGTTGCCGTTGAGCGGAGAAGGCGCACCGCCGACTCGAGGGCCGGCAATCCATGGGCAAGATCGTTCTGCAGGTTGGGGATTAGCAGGGTCGGTCCCGATGACCTGGAAAGGGAAATGCCATGAACATTGAACTCTCAACAAAAGAATACCGCGACCTGCTGGACATTCTCCATATCGCCGACGTGGTCCTGTCCGGACACCGGCGCGAAAAGGACATTCGCCGCAAGCAGCACCTCGAGCTCATTCGTAAGCTCTATGCCCTTGCGCAAGGCGAAGGACTTGAGCGGTTGATCGGTTATAACGAACGCGTGAAAGCGTACATCCCGACCGCGGAATTTGAAGCAAGCAGCCTGGCGCACGTCGCCATCGATGAGTTTGGCGACCACCTCTTTTGGGACCAGCTGATAAGCAGATTATCGGCGCGGGACGCGGCGCAGATCGCGGGCGGGACCGAACGCCTCAACACCCTGAGCGAGAGCGATCGTGAGGCTCTGGAAGGACCCATCAGGCAGCGCTATGTCCAGGAATTTGCAACGAATGGAGTAGCCAGCCTGGAGGTCGTCGAACGCTTCGGCATAGGCGAGAGGACGCAAGTCAGGACCTCGGACTGATCAGACGGACCAAGCGAGGAACTCTCCTGGGCCGATCGACCATCGGCATGAAAAGGATCATTTCGGCGGAAAGTCCGGAGGAGTGTCGGGTTTCGGCGGCCACGCGAAAAAAAGAGGCACATCTACCCGTGCCTCTTCCCCTCCCCGTATACGGGGACAGTTTTTCCCAAAGCCGCTCAGCGACATTTCAGGCGGCCTTTTTCAGTTTTTCGAGCACATTCTTCAGCGCTTCCTCGTCTATTTTCAGCTCATCGCGGTTGTTCTTCCGCATGCCCGAGGCCACCAGTTCCCTGATCTGCGGGATCGTGGTCTCCTCCAGTTCGTGAACGAGCAGGTCCCGTTCCTTCTTGTCCAGATCGATAATCATACTTGTTCACCTCTTTTCCTTCGGTGCGTCTGTTCCGGTCATTCCGGCCGATTCTAATTTAAGTATATCACCGGAACGGCTCACGCCGCATGGACGGCGCTTTCCGAGTCCTTGCGCCAGGCGCTTACCTTGTTCAAAAGCTCAAGGGAAGCCCTGTTCAGCTCCAGTGTCGCCGCCCTGAACATGTCCTCCAACTGAGCAAGGCTGGTGACGCTGGCAATGGGAGCAGTAAGGCCCGGACGGGCGATCAGCCAGGCAAGGGCCACGCTTGCAGGCTTCACCCGGTAATGGTTTGCCACGCGTTCCAGTGCATGGAGTATCCGGAATCCCCGGGGATTCAGGTAATGTCCGGCATTCATCCCCCTGACGCTTTTTCCCAGATCGTCGACCGATTGGTACTTGCCCGTGAGGAACCCGCTTGCCAAAGAGGAATAGCTGATCACCCCCAACCCGGCCTCGCTGCACCGGGGCTCCAGCAACACTTCGAACTCCTCGCGGTCGTACAGGTTATAGCGCGGCTGCAGGCTCTGGTACGCCGGATATCCAAAACGCTCACTGATCTGCAATGCGTCGGAAAGCCGCTGGGCAGTGAAGTTGGATGCTCCGATCGCCCGGACCTTCCCCTGGCCGATCAGGGCCGCATAGGCCTCCATTGTTTCCTCCAGCGGGGTCTCCGCGTCGTCGAAATGCGACTGATACAGATCGATATGGTCCGTTTGCAGCCGCTGAAGCGAGTCCTCAACTGCGCCCATAATGTAATCTTTCGAAAGCCCTTTTTTCCCGGGGCCCATCTGGCTTCCGACCTTTGTCGCGATCAGGACCTTGTCGCGCTTCTTG
>MHDY01000119.1:11228-12952 GCA_001803705.1 Nitrospirae bacterium GWC2_56_14
GGTCTCCGATTCCCCGCCTGTATTGCCCGGGACCCACCGGGAATAGGCGTCCGCCGTGTCCACGAGATTGCCTCCGGCAGCGGTGAACGCATCCAGAATCCTGAATGCCATGGCCTCATCCACGGTCCAGCCGAAGACATTTCCTCCCAGGGCCAGGGGGAAAACCTCCAGACCCGATCTGCCGAGAGCTCTTTTTTTCATGATAAGCGACCCCCACTTCCGTAAAGTCAAAATCCTTCACTGCTCATACGACGGCAGACGCAACTCCGCTTCCTCGCCGCCGCATCAACCGACTTCCCTAGCTAACTATACCACAGCAGGTAAAATGAGGACGGTTTTGGTGTGAAATCATAGTAAAGTATCATGCATCAAAGCTCGGGGAAGCGCAGCTCGACGAATGACGGGCACAGTCTTGACAGCGCCCTGCACCGGCGTTACTATTTACATGGACATGAAGACTTGCCGTGTGACACGGCAAGGCATGGCAGAAACAAAAGGGCGATGCCGCAGCAGGGGGGGGAGGCGTTCCATGCTGGAGATCATACAGAATAATATCAGGGTGACCGTAGACGATGCAGGTTTTCTCACGGACCTCGACGGCTGGACGGAGGAGATAGCGCGCGTTCTTGCCGCAGGGGAGGGCATCTCGGAGCTCACGGTGGAGCAGTTTGACATCCTCAGGTCCCTCAGGAGCTACTACCGGAAACATTCGTTCTTTCCGATCATGCGCGCTATATGCGCGAACGTCCAACAACCCCGCACCTGCGTCACGGACAAGTTCATCGATCCGGTTACTGCCTGGAAACTCGCGGGGCTGCCGAATCCGGGCGAGGAAGTGAACAATTTCCGCTCATGGGAGCCGCTGGGGTACTAGCGCGGGTCGAGGAGGGGGAGGGAACGATATGCCGGTGATCAATGGACTGAATACAGAAAAACTCCTGGATATCGTGGATGCGGTGAAGCAGAACTGGGAAACCGGCAAGACCGTCTGGACGGCCTCGGCGCGGTGGGTGGAGGGGTTCCGCGTGGAAACCGAATCCCGGGGATTCAAGGTGCAGGCCGACGAGCCGGACATGCTTGCAGGGACGAACACGGCCGCCAATCCCGTGGAACTGGTGCTGCAGGCCTATGGCGCGTGCCTTGCCATCGGCTATGCCATGAACGCGGCAGTACGGGGGATCAGGATCCAGGATCTCCGGATCGACGTGGAGGGAGAGATAGACCTTCCCGGGTTCCTTGGGCTGGAGCCGCCGGCAAATGTCCATATGGACAGGCTGCCGGGCTACAAGAACGTGACCGTCCGCGTAAAGATCAAGGCAGACGCGGACCGGAAAACGCTGCAGGAGCTTCATGATCATGTGGTCAGGACCTCCCCGGTGGGAGTTACGATCTCCCGGCCGGTGAAGATCGAGACGGAGTTGGAAGTGCTTCAGGAGCTATCGGCCGCATGAGAGAAAAGGCGACGGAGCATGAGCACGGTCTTGAAAATTATTTTGGTCTGCATTCTCTGCATCGGGGCCATTACGGGTGTGGTGTCTCTGGTGAAGTGGCTGTTATAAGCAGGATTGAATGTTGTTGCATCGGGGAACGTTTTCATCGAAAGGAGATGAGCATATGAAAAAGAACATGGGCACCGTAGACCGGGTCATTCGGGCGATCATCGCCGTTGCGATCATTGCTCTGTATTTTGCCGGTCAGATCACGGGAACGGCTGCTATCATTCT
>MHDY01000119.1:12997-13701 GCA_001803705.1 Nitrospirae bacterium GWC2_56_14
CTGCCCGGGCTATTGGCCTTTTGGTGTATCGACGTTAAAAAAGAGCTGAGGAATGGGCTGCATCAGGGCGGGCATCGGCTCGGGCTCCGGGGCTCGCTTCTGTTCGCAATGCTCTACCGATTTTTGAGATGGTGTTCGATTGCAGGCTTGTGTCTTTGCACATACTCACAGCTCGGCTCATGGCCGCACTTCCGGCATTTCAGATCGTAGGCTGAATTGATGGTACGGCATTGGGGGCAGGAATAGTGCTCGAGCATTTCCGCGTACCAGGTTTCGTAGCCCGCTTCCTTGATGCGGGCCTGCGATTTCCACAGCTCGATCCGGTGCGGCGCCAGCGTTTGAAATTCTTTCAGGTTACTGCAGGGAAATTCCGGGCAGCCTCCGCAGAAATCCACGCCTTTTCCCGCCGCGCATTTTGCCATGGTGCACTTCGTCTCGCAAAAAAAGCACCGTTTTTCGGACCGGCATCCGTTGCACTGCATTTCCTCTAGGGGACGCTGAAAGCGCTGGGCCATCATCGCGAGCTTTGCCGGTTCTTCGTGGGTTCCGATGAATACGTGGCACGCGGGGCAGAAAAGCCCGCACACGGCGGCAAGTTTCTTGTCAGGTATGCGAATATTTTTTTGTGTATCGTCCATGAGAATCTCGTCCTTTCAGCACTCATGCAAAACGCGGTCTTCATGAAGCGACTATTTTGTATCCGG
>MHDY01000120.1 GCA_001803705.1 Nitrospirae bacterium GWC2_56_14
AGTATGTGGAAAGTGGCGCTAACGTCTCTGTTTCAGGGGTGGCATTGAACGAAGATCTCATTGCCGAATTCATGCGGAACCTTCAAGAAACGGGAGATTTCACCAACGTCGAACTGATGGTTTCGGAGCAGCAGACGAGCGGCGGGATGAAGACGAAACGGTTCGATCTCACCTATCTCATCAAGAACCTGAAAAAGGATGAACCGGTCAAGGCGCCGAAAAAATAGCCGGCTGAGGACGTTATGGATCCGAGACTACAAAAGATAATGAAGCTTCCCAACAGGCAGAAGGTAACCCTTCTCGTCGCGGTGGTCCTCCTTCTCGGCGCTGCATTCTTCTTTGGCCTGCAGCAGCCGAAGATGAAACAACTTGCAGAGTTGGAGAAGAAACAGGCCGATCTTGAAACCAAGGTGGCTGAGAGCAAACGGATAGCCGACAACCTCCCGAAGTTCAAACAGGAGTATGCCGACCTGGAGAAGGAACTGGAGAAGGCGCTTACCGAGCTGCCGAACCAGAAGGAAATCCCGGGGCTCCTGACAAGCATAACCACGGTGGGTAAAAATGCCGGTCTCGACTTTCTTCTCTTCCGTCCGAAGCCGGAGGTTCCCCAGGAATTTTACTCTTCCGTCCCCGTGGACATCTCTGTTTCCGGTACCTTCCAAAGCGTGGGCAACTTCTTTGTCGCCGTGGGAAACCTGCCGCGGATCGTCAACATCGGCAACGTGAACTTCACGGAATTAAAGGGTGAAAAGGGGAAGAGTTCGCTCAAGGTAACCTGCCTGGCGACCACGTTCCGTTTCCTTGACAAGAAAGAGATACAGAATGACAAAAAGGGCACTGACAAAAAGGGCAAATGACATGCCGATCCTCGTTCTATTGCTGACGCTGGCCCTGTTCGGTTGTAAGAAGGATGAGCAACCGCCGCCGAAGCCTGCCGCTCCAGCCAAGAAGGTTGTTAAGGTCGCGACACCGGTTCAGGCGCAGGTTTCGTCGGTCAAGCCGGCCGAGGTCTCCGGGACAGGGTTCGATTTCAGCAAGATGAAGGACCCGTTCAAACCGTTCATTACCGATCTGCCCAAACTGACTGACGCCGTTCAGCCGCGCATATCGCCGAACGCCCTGCCGATAGAGCGATATGAACTAAGCAGTTTCAAGGTGTCTGGGATCATCGTCGGTCTCAGCCAGAACACCGCACTGGTTGTTGACCCGGCGGGCAAGGCGTATGTGGTGAAACCGGGGATGCCCATCGGCAGCAACAATGGTCGCATCACCAGGATCACCAGGACCACAATAGAAGTCGACGAAAGAATCAATGGTAAGAAAACGTTGGTCAAGCTGTCGCTCCCTCAGAAAAAGTAAGGAGGCTTTGATGAAAGTACAATCGGGAAGATTCTTCCATATACTCGTCTGCTGCCTGTTCCTGGCAGGTGCTTCCGGGTGTGCCCAAAGCCTGCAGAGTGTGAGGGAAGAGGCTGTAGTCGAGACTGCTGCTGCCACACTGGAATCCATCAAGGTATCCCCCGATGGGTCACGGGTGGAAATAGCCTCCGACAAGCCTTTGGCGTACACCTTTTACAGTACCGGCGCACCTCCCAAGGCCGTAATCGACCTCGCACAGACCGAGCCGGGAGCATTCAGCGAGCCTCTTTCCATCAACAAGGGAAATATAAAGGCGATCCAGGTCAGTCGGCATGTCTATGGAAGCGGCTTCCTGAGCAGGGTAGAGATTACGATGGTGCAGAATGAAGAGCCTGTCGTCGCTTCTGCGTCCGATGACAAGAAAAAGCTGGTCGTTTCCTTCGCGAAGACGCCGGCAGGCGAGCCTGCTACAGCGACTGAGCAGACGGCGCCAGCGCCGGTTGCTGCCTCTGATCCTCCGGCAGCTGAAGTTGCTGTAAATGCCGCTGCCCCGGCCCCTGAAGCGACAGCTCCGGCAGAATCTCCGGTTCCCCAGGCCCCGCAGGCACAGGTCGAGAAGAAGACTGCCGAAGCAACCCCCAAATCTCTTGCCACCCTGAAGACGACTGACAACGGAATCGACTTGGCCATTAACGGCGGCATCGATACCTTCAACACCTTCAAACTCACTAAACCGGACCGGTTGGTCATCGACCTTCCGGATGTACTGAAGACGGCACTCCCGAATGTTGTGACGGTGAACAAGTTCGGCATCAGCAATGCGCGGATCGGCATCAATCCGGGTAAAGTCCGTATCGTCCTTGATGCGGCAGGTCAGCTCCCTCCCTACCAGGTCTCGAAGACGGACGGCGGATTGAAAGTGGTTTTTGACAACGTTCCCGCGGCTGTCTCTCCGAAAGCTGCAGTGCAAGCAGCCGGGCAGCCCGTCGCCGCTCCCGCTGCCCCGAACAACGTCGGCGCCATCGACTTCACCACCAGCGACGGTTATTCTCGCATCGCGATAACCATCGGCCAGCAATGCTCTGCAGGCAAGCCGGTGAAAACCGCCCGCGGATGGCTGTTGTCCATACAGAACTGCCAGATCCCTGCGAACCTGCAGCGGGTCATAGATACTACCGGTTTCACCGGGTCGTCAGTCAAGGGGATTACTCCCTACCAGGTAAAGAGCAAAGGGAAGCAATCGGCACGAATCCTCGTTGCTGCCGGGGATGCCCCTTTCACCTTCGACCAGACCGGTAACACTCTGCAGTGGAACTTCAAGAATCCGTCTGATATTGACACGGTCGTACCCGCCCCACCCAGGGCGCGAGCAGCGGAAGTTTCCCGTGAGCTGCAGGCACCGGGTGACCGGGCAGAGCCGCAGCCGGTGATTATTGCATCTGGCGACGACAAAAAATACACCGGCAGGAAGGTTACCCTTGAATTTTCAGATGCAGACGTGCGGAAGATCTTCCAGCTGATTGCCGAAGTAAGCAACCTGAATTTCCTGATAGCCGACGACGTTAGCGGCACCATCAGCATCAAACTGGTAAACGTGCCGTGGGATCAGGCACTCGACGTGATTCTCGAGTCGAAAAGCCTCGAAATGAAACGGAGCGGTAATATCGTCCAGATCAAACCAGCCGGAAAGTTCAAATCCGTCGAGCAGGGGGAACTGGAGGCGAAGAAGGCTCGTGAACGGGCCATGGATCTGCAGACTGTTATCTTCGAGGTCAACTATGCGTCGGTTGCGGACATTGTGTCGCAGTTGAACTCCCTGAAAACGGCACGTGAAGGAGTCAGCATAACGGCCGACATCCGGACCAACCGGGTCATCGTCACCGAAATCGCCCCTGCCATCGAAAAGATGCGCAGCCTGCTGAAGAGCATCGACACCCCCGAAAAGCAGGTGATGATCGAGGCGCGCATCGTAGAGGCATCCTCTACCTTCACCCGCGACTTGGGAATCCAATGGGGCATCCACTACCGCGACGGCTCCGCCTCCATGCTCGGGATCAACCGGCTCGATACCGGCTTCGGCGGCATTGTAAGCCCGCCACCGACTTCAGGCACCTCCGGTCCTGGCGCCGCCATCGGCATGTCCTTCGGCAAGCTGACCAGCAACGTGCAGCTCGACCTGCGGCTTTCCGCAGCGGCAACGAATGGCCAGATCAAAATCATTTCCACTCCGAAGGTGGTCACCCTGAACAACAAGGCAGCTAAGATCTCCCAGGGGCAGTCGATCCCGTACCAGACGACCTCTGCCGAAGGGACGAAAACAGAATTCATCGAGGCAGCGCTCACCCTCGAGGTGACGCCCCATATTACCTCCGACGGCAGCATAGGCATGAAGATCAAAGCTTCCAACAACTCCGCCGGCACCGGCTCGCCTCCCGCGATCAACAAAAAGGAAGCGACCACCGAACTGCAGGTAAAGAACGGTGAAACCACCGTCATCGGCGGGATCTACGTGGACAGCGACACCGAAGAGGACAGAGGCGTGCCGTTCCTGCAGGACATACCGCTGTTGGGGTGGCTCTTTAAATCGAACACGAGAAACAAAGTGAAAACGGAACTGTTGATATTTATAACTCCAAGGATCGTAGGATAGGGTGACGGAGGTAGTATGTCTTTTATAAGAAACATATCGATTGTTGCACTGTGTCTCCTGGCGCTGGCTGGTTGCGGCGGCGGAGCCTCGGATTCTTCCGGGGCATTGACCTTGACCGTGACGGCGCCTGCCGATACCAGTCAGCCGGGCACGGCGACGGCAAGATATTCAGCTGCCGATGGCAGAAACCCCATGGGGCTTGAGGTATCCTTTTCTACCGATCGTCCGGATCTTGTCGCACTTGACGCTACTAACAGAAGCGTCGGCTCCGATGGCGTTGCTGCCGTGACCTTCCGTGTTACTGCTGTCCAGACCACTACGACCGTTCGCATCACCGCATCGAGCGGTGACCTTTCGACATTTCAGACTCTCAGCCTTGTCGGGGATGCCGATGCACCTCCTCCGCCACCGCCAACATCGACACTCACCCCTGACCAGGTTCAGGTGGTTTCCATTACACCGAGCGACGGCAAGCTCGCATTGAAAGGGACGGGAACGCCGGCGCGTCCAGAGAACGGATTCCTATCGTTCAAGGTCGTCAGTGGCAGCAATGTGGTTCCTAATGAAGTTGTAGACTTTGCCGTGTCTCCGGCCAACAACGGCGGCGTGGTGTTGACCCCTGCCTTTGCGACTACCAACAGCACCGGCATAGTTACGGTAGGGATCAGTTCAGGAACGACCCAGGCCTCCCTGCAGGTGACGGCGACTCTGCGCAGCAACCCTACGCTCAAGGCTACCGCCCAGCTATCAGTTACCTCTGGACCGCCTGACCAGGACAGCTTCTCTCTCGCCGCGGTGACTTTGAACTCTGAATCATATAACCATGATGGTGTACCTGTTCCGATGACGGTTCGGCTTGGCGATCACTTCAACAATCCGCCTCCCGCCGGCACCGTTGTTCTCTTCACCACCAGTGGCGGGGTCGTCGGCGGCTCTGGGATCACTGATGCTACCGGTACGGTAACTGTCAACTGGGTCAGTGGGGAACCCCGTACCGATAACGGCAGATTCGTTATCTTGGCGTATGCCACCGGTGAAGAGAGTTTCACTGACGTCAACGGTAACGGTCTCGCTGATGCTGGTGAATTTATCGATACTGGTTCTGCCTTCAGAGATGACAACGCCAATGGGATTAAGGACAACGATGAACCACCGATTCTTTTTGAAGGAACTGCTTACTCCACAGGTGATGCTTTGTACAATGGCATCTTCCAAAGTGCTACTTATGCTGACGCCCCTGAGGCTAAGCACATATTTAGGAATATTGAGTTAGTTATGTCAACCGATGCGGCCAATATAACAACGAGCCCTGCATCTCTCGCCGGCCCCGGATCTCTCGATATTACCGTTTCCGACCTAAACGGGAATCCGATGGCGGCTGGGACAACTGTGACTGTTACGGTGCCGTTCGGAACCACCACGGGATCGACCAGCTATACTTTCCCAAATACGACCATACCGGTAACTTCACCCTTTTATCCTGCAGTTCTTACGATTAACGTCGCTGCGGGTACGACGCCCGTTGCCAAGTCGGGATTGATTAAAATAGCGGTGAGAAGCCCTGGTGGGTTGGTTACTGAGGAGTACGTGTCAATAAGCGGCATGTTCTAGTTATTTCAATTCAATGGAAAATATGCTAGTAGTGACAAATGCCAGGTATATCCTGGCATTTGTTTAACTAAAGGAGTCCGCTTTGTTACGTTACTTCACCGCCGGAGAATCCCACGGCCCCCAACTTACCGCCATCGTCGAAGGGATGCCCGCAGGGGTCGCTGTTACCGCCGAAGCCATCAACCTCAACCTGGCCCGCCGCCAGGGAGGTTATGGACGAGGCGGCCGAATGCAGATAGAGAAGGACCAGGTGGAAATACTCTCCGGCGTCCGTTGGGGGGAAACCCTCGGCTCGCCCGTGACCCTCGCTGTCACCAACCGGGACTGGGTTAACTGGAATGAGAAGATGTCGCCGGAGGCACGTTTCAAAGATGACTCCATCGCCGTAACCCGCCCCCGGCCCGGTCATGCCGATCTTCCGGGGGGGATGAAATATGCCCACCATGATGTCCGAAACATCCTCGAACGTTCCAGCGCCCGCGAAACTGCAGTCCGGGTGGCGGTGGGCGCCCTTGCCAAGCAATTGCTGGCCCAGTTCGGCATCGCGGTACACGGATTTGTGGCGGAAGTTGGCGGCGTAGTCGCCGTGCGACCGGATGTTTCGTTTGCGGAATTGTGCGAGCGTGCGGCACGGTCCGAGATGTCCACCTATGATGAAGCCGCCGAACAGGAAATGAAGGCTCTCA
>MHDY01000121.1 GCA_001803705.1 Nitrospirae bacterium GWC2_56_14
CGCTCGAACTGCGCCGGCGGGGCGAGCGCGACTTTCTGATCATGATCAACGGCCGTGTGCTGATGAACAGCTCAAGCAACCGTTCCGAGATCGTGCTGGGCGAGCTTGCCGCCAAAAAGGCGGCGATGCGCCCGAAGCCGCGCGTGCTCGTCGGCGGCCTGGGCATGGGGCTGACCCTCAAGGCGGTACTTGATGCGCTGCCTGCGGATGCGGAGGTCGTTGTTGCCGAGTTCAACCCGGTCGTGGTCAGATGGTGCCGCGGTCCGCTGGCGGATCTTACGCTGCGGTCGGTGGAGGACCCCCGGGTGACGGTCATTGTCGACGACGTTGCCTACCTGATCGGACAGGCAGCCGAGACGAAGACAAGCCGGTTCGACGCTATTATCATCGATCTCTACGAAGGTCCTCACGCAAAAACGGATGCAATGAACGATCCTTTTTACGGGAGCCGCGCTTTAAGGACAACGGCAGCCGCTCTTACGGATGGTGGAGTTTTTGCGATCTGGGGTGAGAATCCCGATGAGGCCTTTGAAAAGCGGTTAGTAGCTGCGGGGTTTACGATCGACCGCCAGCGTCCGGGCAGAGGCGGCTTGCGCCATGTGGTGTATGTGGCGCAGAAGCAGGGGTG
This sequence comes from Nitrospirae bacterium GWC2_56_14, assembly GCA_001803705.1. Taxonomy (GTDB): domain Bacteria; phylum Nitrospirota; class UBA9217; order UBA9217; family UBA9217; genus GWC2-56-14. The sequence continues at coordinate 629 of MHDY01000121.1, forward strand.
ATGCAGGTGGATAGGCTGAAGGCTGAAGGAAAGATAACAACGCCAATTACACCAGGAGAGCTCAACTCGCGAAGTGTCTTGCCGTTTTACCACCTTCAGCCTTCAGTCTAATAACCTTCAGCCAGGATGATTTCTTATCAGCTCTTTAATGCGCTCCGTGCAGTGTTTTCCCTTGCATGAACCGGTGCCCGCGCCCGTGGCCTTCTGCAAAGCCTCCACCGTTCTCAGGCCTGCCTTCATGTGCTTGAGAAACACGCTTTTCCTGATCCCTTTGCACTTGCAGATGGGCTTCAGGCCATCGATGATATCCTGCTCTTTCACTCTTTTACGGTAATTCCTGCTATGGAATGATTCCACTCATGTCTGCCCTTTGGTGAGGGAAGCTTTCCGAATGCGACGTTTTCTGAAAAGCTTTTCGACTGGCCCGGAGGAAGCTCCTGCCGTACGATGACGAGGGTGTCTCCCACGGTCGTCGTGGCGCCGGTGGCAAGCACGTCCTCCATGGTGAGCCTGAGCCTTACTTCGGTGATCGTCTGCTGTGCCGACTTGTTCCTGATGCGGCCGATCAGCGTGAACGAAGCCTTATCGCCGCCGGGGCGCAGCTGCATGCCGGGAAAGTCAACGATGCTGCTTTTTTCCGGGGCCGGAGCCGCGCCTTCTTTGCTCCGCGTGTCGGACTTGCAGCCGGACGCAAATAGCAGTGCTGTGCTGATAATGATAAGGGCAATTTTTTGACTGAACGACATTCTGCGCGACCTCCGATAGATGCGTTAGATTGTGAGAAATATAACATAAATCACGAATTTGGAACAGCGTCTTCACAATACCTTTAATTTATGAGTTTGTAATGCAAAGTCCCAATACAGAGACCCCCTCGCCTTTATCCTCTCCCCCGAGGGGAGAGGGCAGGGTGAGGGGTTTTCATTCGCTTGTGCCGGATTGTCGGCATGAACTTTAAAAGACTTGCGATGGTCTGTCAGGATTGCCCTGATTTCGGTTGCAATTCCGCACGCCACAGGGTACATTGTGCGGGCACAAATAGGCAGTAAAGAACGGGGTATTCCATGGCTTTAGTCAGTTTACAGAGTGTCAAGGTCAGCTTCGGCGGGCCGCTTCTGATCGAAAATGCCGATCTCTCCATCGACCGCGGCGAGCGGGTCTGCCTGGTCGGCAGGAACGGCACGGGCAAGTCCACGATCATGCGGCTCCTCACGGGCGAAGTGAAGCCCGACGGCGGCAAGATCGTTTTCCAACAGGGTGTGAAGATCACCCTCCTGACGCAGGAAGTGCCGCAGGCGCTGTTCGGCAGCGTCTTCGACGTGGTGTCCTCCGCGTTCGGCGAGCAGGGAAAACTGCTTGCCGCGTACCATCATGTGAATGCACGACTGGCTCATGACCACAGCGATAAGCTCATGGCCGAGCTCGAAGACGTGCAACACCGTTTCGAGTCAGCCGGCGGGTGGCAGATGCAGCAGAAGGTGGACGAGATCCTGACGCGGCTGCAGCTTCCCGAGGACGCCGAGTTCTCCGAGCTCTCGGGCGGTCTCAAGCGGCGGGTGCTTCTGGCAAAGGCCCTGGCAGGAGAGCCGGACCTTCTGCTTTTGGATGAGCCTACCAACCACCTGGACATCACCGCTATTTCATGGCTCGAAGAGTTCCTGCTCTCTTTCGGCGGCACGCTCCTGTTCGTGACCCACGACCGGGCACTGCTCCAGAAGATCGCCACGCGCATCGTGGACTTGGACCGCGGCAGGCTCACGAGCTGGCCCGGCAACTATCAGTCCTATCTCGATCTGAAACAGGCGGCGCTCGATTCCGAAGCTATAGAGAACGCAAAGTTCGATAAAAAGCTGGCGGTAGAGGAGGTCTGGCTCCGGCAGGGCGTCAAGGCCCGTCGGTGCAGGAACGAAGGCCGCGTGCGCGCGCTCGAACAGCTGCGGCGGACCCGGAGCGCCCGGCGCGAAAAGATCGGCACCGTGAACATCCAGATCCAGGAAGCGGAGCGCACGGGCAAGATGGTGGTCGACGCGGAAGGCGTGGGCCACAGCTTCGGTGACAAGGTCGTGATCCGCGATCTCTCGACGACCATCATCCGCGGCGACAAGGTCGGCATCATCGGGCCCAACGGCTCGGGCAAGACCACGCTGCTCAAGATCCTGCTGGGCGAACTGCAGCCCAATAAAGGCAAGCTCAAGCTCGGCACGAACATGCAGGTGGCCTACCTGGACCAGCACCGCGCCCAGCTGGACGATGAGAAGACCGTGCAGGACAACGTGGCGAACGGCAGCGACCAGGTGACGGTCAACGGCATTCAGCGCCACATCATCGGCTATCTGCAGGATTTCCTGTTCGCCCCGGCCCGCGCGCGGAGCCCCGTGAAGGTCCTGTCCGGCGGAGAGCGGAACCGGCTGCTTCTGGCAAAGCTCTTCACCCAGCCCTCGAACGTGCTGGTGCTGGACGAGCCCACGAACGACCTCGATATGGAGACCCTCGACCTGCTGGAAGAGCTGTTAATGGACTATCCCGGCACGGTGCTGCTCGTGAGCCATGACCGCGCCTTCATCAACAACGTCGTCACCAATACGCTCGTGTTCGAAGGCGACGGCCAGGTGAACGAGTATGTGGGCGGATATGATGACTGGCTGCGCCAGAGCAAGAATAAAAAAGAAGCAACAGCGCCTGCTGCATCGGCAAAGCCGGAAGAGAAAAAGGCCGCACCTGTTTCTCCGAAGGAAAAGCCGCGCAAGCTGACCTTCAAGGAGCAGAAAGAGATCGAAGCGCTGCCGAAGCGGATCGAGGAACTCGATGCCGAGCAGCAGCAGATCATCGCCACCATGGGCGATCCCGCCTTCTACAAGGAGAGCGGGGCCAAGGTCGCATCGACCAAGGCGCGGCTTGAGACCGTAGAGAAAGAACTGGCGGCTGCTTACAAGCGGTGGGACGAGCTGGAGGCGTTGAAGGGATAGCGCAACATCCCGGAAAGCCCCCTCTCGACCAACCCACTCCCGCAGTCCGTCATCCCCGAAGTATTCTATCGGGGATCCAGGACTAAACACGACAAAGCTGGATTCCCGCTCAGAATTGCTTCGGGAAGTCATGGCGGTCGGTGCCCTGGCCGGAGGAACGTTGGGCGGCCGGTTGGCAGGCAAAATCAAACCGGTCACCCTGCCATCGGTCTCGTGGTCGCTGCTATCTATTTTGTGCGCTGAGCGAACGGCTCATTCGTATCCCCTTAAAATAGCCCACCGAAATTCTTGACAATTCATGCAATGTATCTATAATCGAGCCACTCCCTTGCAGACTCGCTGTATTCTTCCCGAGCAACAGTATTCGTATTTATCTATCAGGATTGCTTTCAAGCTCCGTTGCCCAAATACGGAGTTAGGGTATCATTCTTGCTAGGGCTGGTAAAAACCGAAAAATCGTTCTTTCCTAGCCGGCTGCGGCTAGATAATCACTGGTTATTTCGGATGTAACCCAAAATTGGAGAACCCACATTATGCCAAAAACGATATCGCTAATCAGGAGGGGAGGTGGATCAAAAACATGAAGAAAGCACCGCAATTTGTAGTTCTCTTTGTCCTCATGGTCGCTTTTCTGTTAAGTTGTGGCGGAGGGACGAGTTCCACGGCAAACACTCCGAACAACGATAATTCAACGCCGAATAATGTTAATTCAACATGGGACGCCGGCACCTGGGATAATTCAGCTTGGAATCCTTGACACCACCTAGCAAAAGGAGAAAAGATAATGACAGGTCTTAATACGAAACGTTTTACCTTGTGGCAAATCGTGGTGCTTTTGATCATCGCTTTTTCTGTCACTGGTCTAGTTGCCTATGCTTCCGTGTCTGTGCCAAATACATTTACAGCAGGCACGACAATTAGTGCGGGTCAAATGAATCAGAACTTTTCCGCCCTCGCGTCCGTTATGCCGGCAGTCAAGTCAGTAACTATCAGCAATATGCTCGTATCCATGCCTGCCGCGACAAACAGCGGTGTAATGACAGATGTAGTCACACTTTCAGTTAATGCTCCTGCAGATGGGAATATGTATTTGACTGCCACGGTGTATGCATCTCTCGTTGGCGTTCCCTGTACCGGAGGAGACTTGACCACGCGTGGGCCGAACTTACAGATACTAGAGTCATCAAACGGCAATTTCTTTAATACAAGCATTCGCGGGTCCAGCGAAACCGCAGGAACATTCACCTTCCATACGGTCTACCCCGCTGTCGCGGGTCCTCATGACTATACGCTCAGCGCATCATACTCTCTCTGCTCGGGCGATGGCCTTATGCTGAATAATGTTCGCCTGACCGGCATGTTCATTCCCAATACCATGTAGTCGCGTCCGAGTGCCTACGTCGCATTACGTTGTGGTTGACAACCTCGCAATCGGTAGATCGGATAGAGAAGAGTGCAACTCGACGCCTAATCTCGACTTCGCCGAGAGGGTCGCTGAAAATCGCGCCCCTCACGCCTGCGTTTTGAACTAACCTGTC
>MHDY01000122.1:0-3567 GCA_001803705.1 Nitrospirae bacterium GWC2_56_14
ACGGAGAACCTCTCACCGACTGGCAGCAGTTTCAGGGCATCGTCCTGGTAATGCGCCGCAATGCACATCGTTTCCGGGTACTCATCCCAATGCCCAAAACCGAGACGCCCTACTCGCCGGAACACATCCGCAGACTGGAGTTGGCGACACGGATTATCAATCTGGAGAAGCCCGCGCATACGGTCTTTGACGTCAAATTCTACTGGTCCATGTTTCAAGTTGAAGCTGTCCGGCTGGGCCATGACACCATCCTCGATGACCTCAGCAGCCGCGGCGCAGGCCTGACAACCCGCATGGTCATGGGCCAGGGACATTTGGGAGAAACATATCTGTCATCGGATTTGCCCGGCACGCTCCGGGACAGGAACGTGTACGGTTGCGGCCGCCTGGTTCAAAGAACACCCCACGCTTAAGGGAGAACGCATATGACATTTACGCAGATGGCATCGCAGCAGACAAAGAAGGCCGACCCCGCAAAGCATGTAAACTTCACCCAGGGCATGATCCTGGGCGTCGACGAGTTTGTCCAGGAATTCACCTATCTCAGCGGCAGAGACCAGTGGATAAACCGGGACCTGATGGGGTACGGAACCGTGAGCGGGCTCAGCGTGAACGCACCGGTGAAGAAGAACAAGGACAATATCGACGAGACGTGGGTCGAGGTGAGCGCCGGTTCGGCGGTCAGTCCCCGGGGCCTGATGATCCGCGTGCCCCGTGCCCAGTGTGCCAACCTGACTGACTGGCTCGCCAAACAGGACGAGAACACGCTCAACGAAAAGCTTGAGGGCAGTCCCTCCAACACACTTCCCGTGTATGTGACGCTGGCCTACACTGACTGTCTCACCGACGATGTCCCGATCCCGGGCGAGCCCTGCAGGAGCGAGGATGAGCTTGAAGCGCCCTCCCGCCTGAAGGACGGCTTCGTGCTCGAACTTTCCCTCGACCCGCCTGCCCAGTGCGAGGAAGACGCCCTGCGCAAGTACGTGCAGTGGCTTGCGGATAGTATACATCTCACGGCAGACGCCTCGGCTCCGGATGTTGAGAGCTTTCGCCGGGCAATCCGGGATGCGGTGCATATTGCGTCACCGCCCTGCCCCGCTCTCGAGTTCGGAATATCCTCGCCACCGACAAACTTCACGATCAACGTCGGGGAACTTTCCACGTATCTGCGCGCCGCCTTTCTTCTGTGGGTAACGGAGTTCCGTCCTTACTGGAAGATCGAACCGAACGAGCCGGGCCCGGGTTGTGGAGAGACAGCTTCTGCATCCCAGGCGTCGGAAGAAACCGTCCCGAACAAGGTGCTGCTGGCCAGGCTCGAAGTGCCGATGACGGGCAACGAGCCAGGCGGGGAGGTAACTATCAACGAGGACAACAGGCCCTATCTGCTTCATCTGCGGATGCTGCAGGAGTGGATGCTGTGCAGAGAAGGAAAACAGGACTGAACCGGGTCGACCGGGGGCTCGGGCAGCTCGCCGCCGATACCATCGATGTACAATTTAGTCGCGGCGGGCACGCTCCGGAGCCGGGATCTCACGGGCGAGAACACGATCAACCGGCTGCGGGCAGCGGGCGTCAAAAATGGGGAAATCACCTTCGTCTTTGACGGCTACCGCAAGCCGGACGCTTCAACGCACTACGCTTTCAGGATAGAGCTTGTGCCCGATCCAAATATGAAGCCGCCGGTACCGACCGTCCGGGTGAGCGAGTTCAGGCCCGAAGGATTTGTACTCAGCGTAACGCGCGGCGCAACTCTGCTTACGAGAGCGGAGCTCCGGCAGATCGAGTTCGTAATACAGGTGTACAGGCTCTGACCCAAGACAAGCGGCACAGGAGATACCAGATATGAAAACGATCGATCTTCTAACTCCCATGCTGGACAACGGCATCAGGAACATCAACTTCTTTAACGGCCGTTTGCTGAGCGCCGAGGATTTGAGCGCGGAGCAGGCAGCCAACCGGCAGCGGCAGGAGCTGCTGGGCAATACGATCGGCGAAGGGATCGCGTACGGGCTCGAAGTGAGCCTGTCCGATAAAATGTCCTCGGAGAAAAAGGCGCCGCTTCTGAAGATCAAGGGAGGCCTGGCCGTCAACCGCAACGGCCACGCCATGTATCTCAATGAAGACATAACCCTGGCCCTTATCCCTGAAGAAGAGAAAAAAACGCTTGCCACGGATGCCGGTTTGTTTACAGCCTGCATTCCCCGGACGACCGTGGGTTATAAGACAGGCTCAGGCATTTTTGTTCTTCTCATGGCTCCGGCAACGGGATTCGACGGCTCCGCTCCCATGAGCGGCCTCGGAAATACCACGGGAGCGGCGCGGGGCTGCGGAAGGCGCTACGCGATCGAGGGCGTACAGTTCCGCCTTGCGGAGATGAATTTGAATAATGAGGCCGGGGCTGCCTGGATCAGCGATGACACACGGGCAGACGTTCTTACTCTCATGGACAAGCCCGATACGGCAAGCCTCTCCAAACTGCGCAACATGCTTGCTCATCTCTGCTTCGGCACCGGGCAGCTCAAGGGCTTTGCCGCGGATCCGTTCGCGAGATCAACGGAAGGAAATTCGGCCCTGCTGACCTACGGCGCTGTTGACGCAATGCGGAAACAAAAGGCCGATACGGACTCTGTGCTTCCGGCGGCCTATTACAAAAACAATATCACGGACTGCGACGTGCCGCTGGCACTCATTTGCTGGACAAAAGACGGCGTCCGGTTCGTGGACATGTGGTCCGTCAGACGACGGGTGACGGCGCGGAACAAGAGCCTGACCTGGCCCCTTGTTGCGGACGACCGCAAGCGGGCAGAAGGCGAGGCCATGTTCCTGCAGTTCCAGGAGCAGCTGGATGGCATAAACTCATCTGAACTGGAACTGATGAAAACGCGTGATTATTTTCGTTATCTGCCGCCGGCCGGAATTCTGCCTCTGGCTGCAAAAAAAGGATCGCGGGGAATCAAGCTTGCGAATTTCGCCTCGGGCCTGACCCTGCGCGACAAAGAAATCCTTGAAGCGCTTACGTTTCCGGACCGGATATTTATTGAAGGCGCAAAGCTGAGACCGCTTCTGCGGAAAGCCATACAATATCCGGCCATAGATCTGAAAAGTAATGAACTCATCTGGACCTATCTCATACGGGAGAACATCCAGGAGATCGACAAGTCTGCTCCCAGGCCGCCGCAGCCCTGTTTGGTCTTTACCAACGGTCAGATACCATTTGCCGGGGACGCCAGGTTCGATCTCAGTTACTGGGACTACAGCAATTATGCGTAGAGTTTAGAGAATCGAGGGAGGAATACTATGAGTCAACAATGCGAGCGCGTATATGAAGGCGACCTGATTACCGCCAAGTTCATGAACGAGTGTGTTCTTAACCGACTTACAAGTATAGAGAATGCTCTTGCAAAAGTGGAAGCCAAGCTGCAAGAGGTGACAAGTTCAGTCGGCGATAAAATAGGCGTGCCGAACGTAATAGGCATGAATTACGCGACTGCAAAAAATACCATCGAGCAGTCAGGCCTGAAAATAGGAACACTGCGGAGCGAATCCGGCCAGGTGATCACTCAGGTT
>MHDY01000122.1:3620-9248 GCA_001803705.1 Nitrospirae bacterium GWC2_56_14
GTTGACCTCCGCTTCAAGGGGACGGCAACAGAACCTACAGGTCCTACCATCACGTTCAGTCCTTCGCAAGTTCATGTCGGCGATTCAGTGTTCATCGAGGGTCGCCACATGCAAGTGCCGCAGGGATTGAAATGGTCAGGTTCGATGCCGGATATTACCGTGAAAGTTGGAAGCGTTTCTGCCGCTATCACCGACTTAAGCGAACTTAAGCAACAAATAACCATCAAAGTTCCTTCCGTTGCACCCGGAAAGCACAAAATCTTTGTAAAAATCACTTTCTCCGGCTCATCAACAACGGTCGCAAGTTCTGACTACCTTACCGTGTTGGGAACAAAGGATACGGCATCTCCCTTTATTAAAGATATTAAAGTCATTACCGAGCAATACGAGAACATAATTACTGACCCGGGCGGCCCAGTAGAACGGTATCGCATAAACCCCGGAGATTTGGTGACGATAGAAGGGGGAAATTTTGCTGTAAATCCGGCCGATAACTACGTGACCGTAAAAATTGATAACCGCGAAATAGAACTTCCCGTGGTCTCGGTCAGCCAAGATGGAACCATGGTGCAGGTCCAGGCACCGGAAACAATGAGCATCATATCGGCAGGAAGTAAAGAAGCTACGTTTACAGTCTCCAAGCAGCTGGATGCCGGAAAGATCTATGCCGATGCTAAAGCTACGGTCGCGGTGAAACAGTAAAGCATGCAGAAGAGTCTCTGTCCTCCCCCGATGATCTGGCCGGGAATATGGTTTCAAGCAGAAAGAGACGGCTTTCCGCTGAGACTCGCTGGGAAATGGCAAAAATCCAGGAGAGGGTGCATTAAGAACAACTCGAAACGATTGATAATGTAAATGCTTACAGATGCCGAAACGCATATAGGCACACTGCGGATCAAGAGTGCAGGGAGCGCTGGCATGGCCGCTCGATTTCCTATTGAGAACATGCTGAATGCAGCCCAAATTCACCCCCATGGGTTATCGCCCCAAGCGATAGTCATTATTCGCAAGCTGCAGGACCCGCGGCCGGGCACACTGCGGCTTTCGAAAACAGAAATGCGGCCTCCGTGGGTATGGGAAGAAGCGGTGACGGCATCGATCGACCGGCTTGCACGGGGAGCTGCGCGACCGGCCCTCGGTCATGTGCCGGATGATGCCGAAGCGGTCCTGTTCCTGGACCGGTCGGAACTGCTCGCCTGCCTTGCGCGCGACTGGTCACAGGGCAAGACCGTGCAGTGGTGGTGGAAAAGCCTGTTCAGGAACCCGGTAACCGCGGGCGTGCTCATGCACGAGCTGCTCGAAACGCCGGAATATTGTCCCGCTGTACTGCGCATTCTGGCGGAGCAGGGAAAGGCGGCATCGGTTGTCGCAAAACTTTCCAGGAACGAGGCGGTTGCGATCTTACGCGCAATAACGCAGAAATTCTGGCTTGGAAAGGTCCAGGCTGCGCTTGAAGGGCAGCTCATTAATAAAGAAAAAGGCCGCGCGGAATCAACAGACGACAGAGAAAAGGACGAGCCGGTTCTATCTTCCGGAACAGAGAGAACGACCAACCTCAATGAAGAGAGCGGCGCACAAAACGATACGTCTGATTTGAATTCAGAGAGACGATCGGCAGGCAGAAAACCGATTTCTCCTCCATGGCTCAGGTTCGTGCCCGAAAGCGCCGCTCCCCTCCTCGGTCCGGAACAACAGGCACTTATCGGGATCGGCCTGATGCTGACGCGGGCACCGGCGGAGATCAGGAAAAAATCGTTTGCTGTAGCGATAGGTCATTGGAAAGCGGCGGATTCGAGTCTCTCTGAAAAGAGGCAGTCGGAATCTAAAACCGGATCAAAAGAGCTGAACAGCAGGTCCGAACCATCCGCATGCCGTCATTCCGGGCTTGACCCGGAATCCAGTGACTTTTCAGCAGAACCTCTGGATTCCCGCTTTCGCTGGAATGACGAACGGACCAGCCTTACTACGGTGAGGCTTAGGGAGCATGAATTAGGAAAAGAAGAGTCTGTCGAGGAAAGAAAGACCTTTTCTCTTGTTGAAAGCGATTCGGCTATTCCCGATATTCAATCACCAAGGCAGCCTGAGGGGGCAGTGGAGACAGCTCCACCGGTTCTGCAGAACGAACTCGTAATCGAGACGGAACTGGGCGGGCTCTTCTATCTTATCAACCTTGGATTGTATCTCGGGCTCTACGGCGACTTCACCACGCCCCGCGCACCGGGTATTGATCTCGATATCTGGGACTTTGTCACGCTCCTCGGCCGCGAGCTTATGAACGACGCCGTGCCGAACGATCCTGTCTGGCCCCTGCTTGCTACATTCGCGGGCCGACGCGAGGGAGAAGCTCCGGGGACCGGTTTTGACCCGCCCGATGAGTGGCGGCTTCCTCCGGCATGGCTTAAAGCGTTCCCCGAGGAGGGTCTCTGGCGCTGGCATACGCAGGAAGGAAGACTCAAAGTCGTTCATGGAGATGGATTCCCTGTTCTCGATGTTCTGAGGACCGATGAAGATGTTGAAGACCAGGTGGAGCGTGAGACGCGGGAATACACAGCAACAACGCCGTTTATGTTAAAGCGCGGTCCTGTTGCCGCACACGGGGAGCATGACGGACCACTTGAAATATGGCTCTGTCGTCATGTCCCGTATGTTCAGGCCCGCCTCATGCGCGCGCTCGGATATTCGATAGAGGAAAGGCTGTCCTTAGTCCTCTTCAGGCATCGCGCCAGGGTGCGCGTGACGGAAACGCATCTTGATGTGCATTTTGCCCTGGCCGATCTTCCCATAGAAATTCGGATAGCGGGCCTGGACCGGGATCCGGGGTGGGTGCCTGCGGCGGGACGGTATGTCAAATTTCATTATGAGTAATTTGTCAAAAATCCGCTCCCCAGCGGGGAGAGGGCTGGGTGAGGGGGAGACGTTCCGAGTATAGCAATATTCAAATCGTTCGTATTAGTCGCCACGCAGGACGAGGAGGAATAGTATGCAAATTGATTGGAAGCTTCTTGTTGATCTTTTGACGGGTCTTGCATGGCCTGCGGTCGCTGTGTTTGCGCTATATTTGCTGCGCACGCCGCTGATCGAATTGGTGGCCCAGATCGCTCACAGGGCGAAGAAGTTATCTGTCTACAATGTATCGGTAGAGCTGGCCACATTACCGGCGTTGACGTCGTCATGGTCGGCGGGACCCGCCGATGTGCGACAGCTGACATCATCTCAGATCTTTGATAGCGCTTCGCAAACGCTGTTCCAGGAACTTCTCGTGCCGAGAAAGGCTGACTACGCGGTCGTGGATCTTGGAACTGGGGAAAGATGGCTTACATCGAGGTTGTATATTTTCGCCTTGATACTCGGCAAGGTTGCAGGGCTTCGTGCTTTTGTCTTCCTGGAGACACGGGGCGGGATACGCCGAAGACTTTTGGGCACTGCGACACCTGCGAACATAATCAGGGGCCTCGCAGCGAAATATCCGTGGCTGGAAGAAGCGCACGTACGAGCGGCGGCATCACAGTATAACAACGCGCAGAATCAACCTTCGCTGTTTTATGGTAGCGAAACATGGAGAGTCAACAATTTCGTAAAAAATTTTGTTGAAAATATTCAAAGAATGACAACACCACCTCAGGATGAAGCAAATACGCACCTTGCACTCGGCACGTCACCCACGACGTGGGAGCGGACGCGCTGGATCAACGGCGAGCTATTAGAGAAAGACCTGACCGGGATCCTTGATATGAACGCTTGGTGTCACGATGTTCCCGACAAGCCGCGCAGTGCTGTTGCAGAGGCTGTCCTCGCTCGGAGCAGTGATTTTGTAGCGCTTGTAGACGAAGATCGCTGTTTTGCCGGACTGGTTGACCGCAATGCACTGCTTGACAGGATGTGGAAAAATAAAGCCGCTGAGAAAAATAGTGATAGTTACTCGAATATCAGGTAATAAACAATGTCAGTATATAAATAGAAGAGGACGATTGGCTCTCGAATCCAGACACATGGTCACATGCTGTCTTTTGTTACAGATGGCATAACGGTATTCTCTATGAACACAAATCCCTTCTCCGACATTCCGCCCACGCCGGCCGAACATTTCAAGCTGCTGTTCTATGCCGCGGTGCTGCACGTGATCGAGCAGACCTCCTCCTCCTTTGAGTCCCGCGACGACATGCTCAAACGGTTTCCGTTCCTGATCGGTTATCAGAATGAGCTGGCGGAACGGGGCCTGGACGGTCGCTCCACGGATGAAGCGTCCGGCCTGTGGCAAGGCTGGCTTCAGGAATGGGAAAAATCGGCGGAAGGACATCTTCCGCTCCGGGCGCTGCAGGCAGCAGCGGGACTCGATCATCACGCTCTCACGCTTTTCCTTTGCCTCGGGCTGATCGAAGAAGAACAGCGCTTTGGCCCGCTTTTCGAGGCGCTTCACGGCGTTGCAGGCCAGCACCGGCCCACGCAGGGCCTCCTGAACAACTGGTGGTCCGGCGTGTCGGAGCAGGGCGACGGCCGATCGCTGCTCCGGCTATTTCAGGAACTCGGCCTCGTGAAAGTGCTGAATCCCGAAACCCCGCAGTCGGAATGGACGTTCCAGGTACCGGGAGCCTTATGGGACCTGGCGCGCGGACAGGCCCTGGAGAGACCCGCCCCCTGGCTCCACTATTTGCCCGCGGAAAAACTGCATGCACTCGAAACGCAGGTCCTTCCTGAGAGCGTGTGCGCCATGATGGGGCCGATGCCGTCGTTGTTACGAACAGGCGAAGCCCGGGCGCTCATCGTGCGCGGGCCCCGGAACAACGGGAGAAAAACGCTCGTCGGATCCGTTGCCAGAGAGCTTGGTCTCGGTCTCCTGCTCGTCCGGGGCCTTCAGAAACCGGACGACGAACGCTGGAGCATGGTCGGTCCTGCTGCAACAGCGCTCGGAGCAATGCCCCTGATCGGCATCGAACCGGCTCCCGGGGAAAGCTTCGATATTCCCGCATTGAAATGTTATGACGGACCCCTGGGCATCGTGCTGGGGAAACAGGGCGGTATCACCGGACCCGGGGTGGAAAGCGCCCTTGCACTCACCCTGGAAATACCCGACAGCGAGGTCCGCCGCAGGCATTGGGCGGTCGCGTCCGTGTCCCGTCCGCTCAGTGATCCGGAAACGATAAGTGAGCGTTTCCGCATTACGTCGGGGCATATCAGACGTGCGACGCCGCTCGCCGCATCCTGCGCCGCCCTGGCCGGCCGCTCCTCGATCGAGCTCTCCGACGTGCGGGAGGCTTGCCGGGCACTGAACCGGCAGTCCCTGGACTCCCTGGCCACCAGGATCGAGGTGTCGGGAGACTGGGGACAACTTGCGGTATCGGAGAGAACGGAGCAGGAGCTGCGGATACTGGAGGTCCGCTGCCGCAACCGCGAACATCTGCACAAGCACATGGGTCCCGGCCTCGACAACCGGCTGAACGCGGGGGTGCGGGCACTGTTCACCGGTCCGAGCGGAACGGGCAAGACACTTGCCGCAAAACTGCTGGCCTCGGTGCTCGGGAAAGACCTCTACCGGGCCGACCTCTCGGCAACGGTGAACAAGTACATCGGGGAAACGGAGAAGAACCTGAACCGGCTTTTCTCGCGCGCCGAGGAGCAGGACGTCATCCT
>MHDY01000122.1:9275-18869 GCA_001803705.1 Nitrospirae bacterium GWC2_56_14
CACCCAGAGGACCGCGGTGCAGACCTCCAACGATCGCTACGCAAACCTCGAAACGAATTTTCTGCTGCAGCGCATGGAATCCTACGAGGGGATCGTTGTGATCACCACGAACGCGGGCAGCAGGATCGACAGCGCTTTCCAGCGGAGGATCGATGCCGTGGTCGAATTCCGGCCGCCCGACATCATGGAACGCTGGACAATATGGCAGCTCCATCTTTCTTCCGACCACGACGTCGATCATGCCTTCCTCGAGGAAGTCGCCGGCGAATGCGCGCTCAGCGGAGGACAGATCCGGAACGCGGCGCTGCATGCGACGCTGCTCGCGCTGAACGACGGACGTAAGCTCGCAACCGGCCATCTCGAACTGGCGGTGCAGCGGGAATACCGAAAGATGGGTTCTGTGTGTCCCTTGCGCGGACCAGCAGCGGCGTACCGAGGTTAAAGGATCATGTCAGTCGCAGCCTCCCGAAAATCTGCGAAAGCTCCGGCACGGCCGCCGAAAAAATCAGGCGCTGCAGCCGTAAGCCGTATTCGCGTGCCGCGTCCGTCCGGAGACGTCCCCGTTCCCCCCGGTCCGGCCGTAAAACTCTCGAATAAAAAAGCGACAGACGACCCGCGCTTCAAGAAGATGACGGCTAAGCTTCAAAAGAGCGCGCTCAAATCGAAAAAACATCCCCCCGCCTCTCAAAAGACCGCAGAAGCGCAGGCCGCGGCTTTACCTCCCGCAAACGAAAAGCTCGCCGGCGCGCAGGCAAACAAAGCCGATGCGATGGCTTCGGCGCAAACAGGAAAGCCAGAACCCACCAGCTTTCTTTCCATGCTGCGTGCCGAGATCCAGAAGGTCATGCCGAAAAAGACCAAGGACGCCGGGGACTTCATGAAGGGCGATGACCGGGAGCAGCTCAAAGGGGCGATGACCGGCAATGTGGAACAGCAGAAATCCAGAGCTACCGCGGGGATCAAGTCCGCGTCGGACGCGCCGCTCGATACGGCATCGATCGAGGCTAAGCAGGTCGCCCCGCTGCCGCCCGAACAGACGCCCGGCCAGCCGCCGGCCGTGGGCGGAGCCGATGCAATGCCGGCGCCCAAGCCGGCGGAGGAGACATCGCTCGCCCAGGGCAAACAGGACACAGAAAAACTGCTCTCCGGTGCAGAGGTCTCGACACCGCAGCTTGAGAAGGCGAATGATCCGCGATTCACAGCGGTGGTGACAACGAAGTCGAAAGCGGACCAGTTCGCGGATTCCGGGCCGAAGCAATATCAGAAGCAAGAGCAGGGTCTTTTGTCGAAGGCCGGAGCGCAGGCCTCGGCGGATGAAAAGAAGGGACTGCTGGGATTCCTTGCCACCGGCATCAAAGCGGGCCAGGGCGTGCAGACGAAGCAGCTTTCGGCAAAGGAAAAAGATGAAGCCGAGCGCAGGAAAGTAGCCGACCACATCCAGGGGATCTTCGAGAAGACGAAGGAGACCGTGGATAAAAAGCTCGCGAACCTTGACGAGGAGGTATCCGCCGTTTTTGACCGGGGCACGGATAACGCCGTCGCCAAGATGCGCGATTACGTGGATTCGCGCTTTAAAAAGCGATACAGCGGTCTTGACGGGAAGCTCCTCAAGGGGAAAGATTGGCTGTTTCCGCTGCCTGATGCCGTAAAAGCCTGGTTCGATCAGGCGCACAAGATCTTTCTGCAGGAACTGGACGCGCTCGTCGTGCGCGTGGCCAATCTCGTAGAGGCCCGGTTAAAGGAGGCCAAGGACGAGATCGCCAGAGGCCAGAAGAAGATCAGCGAATACGTCAAATCGCTTCCCGGCAACTTGAAGGCGGTGGGCGCGGCCGCGGAAAAGGAAATGGCAGGCAAGTTCGATGAGCTGCGCCAGGGCGTGGACGAAAAGAAGAACGATCTTGCCCAGAAGCTGGCCCAGCGCTACAAGGACGCCTCCGAAAAGGGCGCCAAGGCCCTGCAGGAGATGAAGGACGCGCACAAGAGCCTGTACGAAAAAGTGCGCGACGCGATCGCGGAGGTCGTCAAGGTCCTGCGGGAGTTCAAGAACAAGATCATGGGACTGCTCCGGAAGAGCAAGGCCGCAATCGATCTTATCGTCGCCGACCCCATCGGCTTTCTCAAGAACCTGCTCAAGGCCGTGGGCAAAGGACTCAGCCAGTTCGTCGAGAACATATGGACCCACCTGAAAGAGGGTTTCATGGCCTGGCTCTTCGGCTCCCTTGCCGAGTCCGGCGTCGAAGTGCCGAAGGACATGAGCCTCCCGTCGCTGCTGAAGCTGGTCCTGCAGGTCCTGGGACTGACCTATCAGCGGATTCGTGCCAAGGCGGTGAAGGTGCTGGGTGAGCGCGCGGTATCGGTGATCGAAAAGGTCGCCATGATCATCAAGGAACTTGTAACCAGCGGCCCGGCCAAGCTTTGGGAAATGATGAAGGAGTACCTGGGCAATCTCAAGGAGATGGTCATCGACGCGATCCAGGACTGGGTGGTCACGACGGTCATCAAGGCGGCGGTACTCAAGCTGGTATCAATGTTCAATCCGGTAGGGGCGATCATCCAGGCCATCATAACGATCTACAATGTAGTGATGTTCTTCATCGAACGTATCAGGCAGATCATGGCCTTCGTGGAATCGGTCATCAATTCGGTCTACGAGATCGCCACCGGCGCGATCGGGTCGGCGGCGAACTGGATCGAAAAGGCCCTCGCCAGGACCATTCCGATCATCATCGCGTTCCTGGCGCGGCTGCTGGGCATTACGGGTATAACGGAAAAGATCGTGGGCATCATCAAGAAGATCCAGGCCAAGGTGGATCTGGCGATCGAGAAGGTCATCACCAAGATCGCGAAGGGGATCGGGAAGCTCATCGGGGCGGGAAAAGCGGCGGTGGGGAAAATTTTTCAGTGGTGGAAAACAAAAAAGAAATTTAAAACCAGCAAAGGAGAAAGTCATTCAATATTTTTTGAAGGGGAAGGACGCAGCGCCGAACTTATGATCGCAAGTACCAAAAATAAATTCCTGCTTTTTGTTAAGCAATTAGATACGAAAAAAGACCCGGAAAAAGAAAAAGCGAAGACAGCAGCGATCTCGACGGCGAAACAAATTGATAGTCTAAAAGCGCGCGTATCAACTAAAAAGGGCGATGTTAAAGATGAAACCCCGGAGTTTGAAAAATTAACTCAGCAATTGGCAGAGCAAACAAAAATCTTTATGGACAGGACAGATGCTCTACCTGCATCTGAGACGCCCAAATATGGGACCTTGAGAGAAGGATATGGAACATCCATGTTGATAGAACCGTTGACGAAAATCGGGCCGCCCGGATCGGTGCCAAGTGCTTCGAGTAATCGCTGGGAACGGCTGAATATGCGAAAGGAAGTCGTCCGCAGCTACTATATACGAGGTCACCTGCTGAACCATAATATTCATGGCCCCGGTACAACCTGGAAAAACCTGACGCCTTTGTCGCAAAAGGGAAACAAAAACCATTTAGCCATAGCAGAAAAGGAGGTTAAAAAAGCAGTTGCCAGCGGTGAAATCCTGCGTTATGAGGTGGTCGCGAAATTCGAACGACAAAAAAATACGGCGCTAATAGAACAAGTGAACAAACTGAATATTTCAGAGACAAAAAAAGAAGATATAAGGACCGTAATTCACGAGGAGCAGTTTATGCCTGCGTATTTACTTTGTACCGCACATACACTGGAGAACTCCATTGACGAGAAAACCAAAAAAAGAAAAATAAAGAAAACACTCGTTTCAGAAAACACCAAAGTCGATAACACGGTAGATGATCAGGACGTCAAACAATACAATGTTGTCCGCTAATGCAGAGACAATGCAGCTAACATCATTTCAAGACAGGCACAAAAACAAAGACATCCTCGTCTGCGGTTGCGGCGAGTCGCTGCGGGATTTGACGCACCCGGAACGGTTCATTACGATCGGCGTGAACGATGTGGGGCGCTTGTTTCATCCCGACTACCTGGTAGTGGTGAATGCGCGCCGGCAGTTTTCAGGAGACCGGTTTCGATATGTCGAACAGTCCCAGGCAAAGTATCTTTTCACGCAGCTCGAGCTCGGCATAGCCCATCCGAACATCGTCAAATTCAAGCTCGGGATCTATGGCGGAACGAACGGGTCCGATTCCCATGTGCTGCATTATACGCAGAACTCGCCCTATGTGGCGCTTTGCCTGGCGGCCCATATGGGCGCCAAAAGGATCGGCCTCATCGGCGTGGATTTCTCGGACAATCATTTTTTCGGAAAAACGGGAAGACATGCCTTGGCCAACCAGCTCCCGCAGATCGACGAGCAGTACCGGAAATTACGCGACGCACTCGAGAAGCAAGGCATCGAGGTGTTCAACCTGAGCGCACAAAGCAGGCTGGCGGCGTTTCCCAAGATGACGCTGAGTGAATTCGCATCACGGTCCGAATGCAATGCGCCCGGAACCGGTAAGCAGGAAAAATCGGAGAACAGCCGGCATCGAATCTTTTTTGTGCATTACCGTTTTCTAGCTTGCGGCGACGTGTTCGCCACCGGCCTTCGGCACGCTGCCGAAGAGCTGGGTATCATCCATGAGCATGCATTCTGGGACGACCCCTTATTGCCGCAAAAAGTCGGGACATTCGAGCCCGACCCCCTCTTCGTAGTCCACGGCCGCAGTTTCATCCGGAAGTGGGGAGACCGGTTTGGGGACCTGAATACAGCAGTCTGGCTGCTTGACGAGCCCTACGAGGTGGATGATACGGCGAGCTGGTCCTCAAAGTTCAGGACCGTATTCGTGAACGATCCGGCGACGCTTTCCCGGCACCGGAACGCGCATTACCTGCCGGTTTGCTACGATCCGAAACTGCACCGGAACGGCGTGCGTGATCGCAAATACGAGGTGGGATTCATAGGCGGTTATAACGAGACGCGCGAGCGGGCGCTCGCATCGCTTGCCCGGGAGGGACTGCTCTCCTATGTCGTGGGCGGGCCGTGGCGGGACCCGGCGCTGCAGCGGATCAGCATAGGAAAAAACGTTCCGCCGGAGGAGACCGCGGAACTCTACCGGCAGACCCGGATCGTGGTGAATGTTTTCCGCGACATCCACCATTATAATCGGCAAAACATCGGGGGGCAGTCCATGAACCCGCGGATCTATGAGGCCGCGGCCTGCGGAGCGCTGGTGATATCCGAAAAACGCCCAGAACTGCAATCCGTTTTTCCCGAAATGCCGTTGATCGAAAATCAGACAGCCCTGGTTTCGACCATTCACGGCTTCCTGACCGAGAACGAAAAGTATGAAGCGGTGCGGAAAGCATGTTCTTCGCGATTGAGTGGACACACTTACGCCGACAGGCTAAAGGAAATCATTCGTATCGCCTGCCGGAAAGCATCTGCTGACGGAGGGAAGGAGTTTCGTATGGAACCATCTGTGCCAGACGTGAAGAGCGCATTGGTCGCCGAGACGGTTGCGGGACTGGAAGACTGGGAGGACTTTGGGGGAATCCTGACGCTCACGCCTAACGGAGCTTACCTGCTTCAGAAAGATCATGACGCGAGCCCGGGTTCCGAGAGGGGGATAGTAAGCAGGAAATCTCTTTCCCGCGGCGCGCTGGTTTTCGAGATCAATCTGGGGGAAAATGCGTGCTTCATCGCGAAGATCCATCAGACTAATAAGCTGGATCAATTGACCAATTCCTACCATTTGATGTGCGGCGGGCATGTGGATTATTTCGCAAGGCATAATCGCATTTTTAAGACATTCCGACTCAACCGGAACGCATGGGAGAAGGTCCGGATTACCGCGCAAAACGGGATGCTTACCCTCTTTCATAACAGTTCGCGGGTTTTTTCAGTCCGGGATCACCATTTAACCGGAGGGTATGCTTTTCTCGGCGTCAAGGGAGGCACCGCCACTATTCGCAACATATCACTCGATGCAGAGGCAGACCGGGAAAAAACTCCGTCTACGGACGTTTTCAAGGGCACCGAATTCGAAGTGTTGCATGATATGCGAGGGACCGAGATACCGACGGTAAGCATTATCACGACGGTCTATGACCGGACGGAGTGTCTCGAAGAATGCATCCGCACGGTGAAACAACTGCATTTCAGGCAGTATGAACAGCTTATTGTCGCCGATTCCCCCCCTGCACACGTGGTCGAGGCGTTGCAAGCGATCGTTCGCGAGAACGATGACGGGAGCACAATGTTCGTGAACTTGAAAAAAAGATACAATAATTGGGGAATTACGCCCGCTTCGATCGGTCTGCATCTCGCCCGCGGGAAATATATCTGCTTCCTGTCCGACGACAACGGTTATACGCCCGAACACTTCGACCATCTCGTCCCCGTGCTCGAGCATGACCAAGACCTCGGATTCGTGTACAGTTCATGCAATTATGCCGGCCGGATCCGGCTGAACCATCCAAGACCGGCGCCGGGCAGGATCGACCTGGGCCAGCCCCTGTTTCACAAAAGCCTTTTTAAAAAGCACCTTCAGAATACACTGCCGTTCAATGAATTTGCGTGGGATTGGCGAATGATAGAACGCTTTCTTCAGCAGGGAGTAAAGTGGCGTCACGTTGAACGAGCCAGCTTCCTGTTCCGCCTGGCGGCATGCCAGCGAACCGCGAGTCTATGATATCCTACTGTATTGCATCATACCGGCCGTTGTATTCGGCGATGCTGATCGAGGACCTGATTAGGAAGACGACCGTCCCGTTCGAAATTCTCGTCTGGCTGAATTGCGATGAACCCGAATTTGAATTGTCGCTGCGAGAGACGGCTTCCCGGGCACCTCTGCACGTCATCGGCAGGACACCGGAGAACATCGGGATGCGCGCATATTCCGCGCTTTTCCAGAGAGCGCAATACGATCTGATCGTACAGATCGACGACGACGTTGTGGCTGTTTCCCGGCACATAGCAGAACAGGCCGATGAGATCTTTCGAACGCTCCCTCTGGTCAGGCAATTGGTCGCGGATGTGTGGCAGGATGACTATACGACAGGAGCAAGGCCGCCCATGTCCGCATACCGCCAGTTTAATCATCAGTATGGGCTTTTTGACGGCCCGATAGACGGATGGTTCAGCGTTTTCCACCGTTCGGCTCTTCCGAACATTATCGATCTCCAAGGCGAATATTTTCCGCTTGGCGGTACGACCAAGCATCGCCTGCAATCCCGGGGACTGAAAGGACTTCTGTGTACGCGGTTCAAAGTCTTCCATGTTATCGGCCCGGAATATGCTTCGCACTTCCATATGCTTGAATTCGAGATACAAAAATACCGGCGACTCGGCCGACGGGAGATTGTGCAATGGTATGAAGAAGCAAAGCATCGACTGCCGCCGAAAGAGGAGCTGCAGATGCGGGTCGAAGCAGTCTTGAAGCACCTTGACTCTAATTTCGTAAACGCGTGAACGGCGAATGAGGGAAGACGTTTCGTATGGCGCCATCCATACCCGAAAATAATATCAATCCGGCAACGAAGGCGGTTGATGGACTGGTTCCGTCAAACGAGTTGAAATACTATCCAGGCCATACAATCTCCGAAGTGGATAACATATTCGGAATCAGGTTGGACCTGTAAAGAGGAGGTGTCCCATGATCACAGCCATCTGGATTCGCAAGTTCATGCTCAGACCCACCGCCCACTGCCGCGGCGGCTGCTGACGACCGAGATAAATCGCATTCATGGAAACAGTCTTCTATTTATCACTCGTCACGGCCTCGATATCCTTCACGATAACCGAGATGAAGCTTTTTTTGCTCTTCCGGCAATGGGCAAAGGAGCGAAATTCCTTCCTCGGCGAGCTCATTTCCTGCGGCTACTGCTTCGGCCATTGGGTTGCCTTTGCCCTGGTTGCCGTCTACCGGCCAAAGCTCTTTGACGCATGGTCGCTGCTCGACTATTTTCTCACAGCGCTTGTTATCGCGTGGCTTGCAGGCCTTCAATGGGCGGTGTTGTGTCTGCTTATGGAAAAAACGGGAAAGTGAGGATTTCGAACCGAGCTTTCGGAGATGGCACATAAGCGGTGATCATGGCTGAAAACAGCTTGTACGGCGGAAAAAAAAACAAAAGGATTGACGAAGATTTTCAGGGAACACGGTATCCTGTAGGCGAAAATCGTTTTTCATGATCCAAACGGACCGGGTATGAGGAGAGTGCCATGAGCGATATCGAATTGGACAGGGATTACCAGAAGGGAGACAAGGAACAAAAGGTGAAATTGATCCAGGAATGGCTTTGTTTGCATGGCTTTCATGTAGTGATCGACGGGGATTTCGGGCCCGCGACCGAGCATGGAGTGAAGGTGTTTCAGAAAAAGAAAAGACTCAAAGCGAACGGTATCGTTGACCAAAAGACCTTTCGAAAGCTGATTCTTCCCATGTTGAATGCGCTGAAACCGATATCCGGGTACAAAAAGCTGGGTAAGCTCGTAGTCGCGTACGCGAAGCAGCATCTGAAACAGACACCCCTGGAGATCGGCGGGCAGAATAAGGGGCCTTGGGTGCGGCTCTATATGGACGGGCACGAAGGAGCGGAGTGGCCCTGGTGCGCAGGTTTCGCAAGTTACATGCTCCGGCAGGCAGCAAAGACCCTGAACGTCTCCCTGCCGATCGAGAGCTCTTTTTCCTGCGACGAGTTGGCTGCTCAAGCTGAACAAAGAAAGATTTTTTTGCCGGAGGCCAAGGCGGACAATAAAAAAATCATAACACCCGGCTCCCTCTTTCTTGTTCGAGCAAGCGCAAAAGATTGGGTGCATACAGGCATTGTCTTAAAGGCCGGCGAGCAGGTCCTTTTGACCATCGAAGGCAATACGAATGACGATGGCAGCAGGGAGGGCTACGAGGTGTGCAGGCGGATTCGGGGCTACGAAGCGAAGGACTTTATAATCATATAAACAGGGAAACGGCTTGTGGACAAGTGAAGTTCGTATCGGCAGGATCAATGCGGAAAAGAGATCGATAAAATCGGAGTCATTGATGCCCTGAAGGAACGGTGAAGAACAGGTGCACTTTCCTGGGCAGGCCCTTCTCCTGCGGCTAGTGCCTATTGGGTTGCGTTGTGGCCAGAGAATGAATCCGATCAGCGCCACGATGCAACCAGAGCATAAGGACGCTTCATGCGCCGCCCGTTCAGTGCCTTCCCAGAACCCTTGCCAGCAGGGACCTCAGGTCATGCAGGTTGAACGGTTTCTGGATGAAGCCGGCAAATCCCTGCCCTGCGAAGCGCGATGACAGTTCCTGCTCGCTGTACCCGCTGGAAAGCACGACCTGCACGTCAGGTTTGATGCGGATCATCTCGCGGGCCGCCGTGATGCCGTCCATGCGGGGCATGGTGAGGTCCATGAGGACCAGGTCGATCTTTTCCGCGCCCTCCCGAAGGACCCGCATGGCATCCTCTCCGTCGACGGCAGTGATGGCGCGGCAGCCTAATTCTTCCAGCATCGCCGTGCAGACCTCACGGACCACTTCCTCGTCATCCACCAGCAGGACGGCGCCGGGCAAAGGGGCGAAATCCGGCATCTGTCCGGATTCCCGTGTTTCCGGCAGAAGGCCCTGTTCCTCCTCAGACGGGTCCGCCAGGGGGAGCAATACC
>MHDY01000122.1:18903-23701 GCA_001803705.1 Nitrospirae bacterium GWC2_56_14
CCATGATGGCGCCGTTATGCCCCTTGACAATGCCGAGCACGGCGGACATGCCGAGCCCGCGGCCCGTAAACTTCGTTGAGAAGAAGGGGTCGAACAGCCGCTGGACCGTTTCCCTGCTCATGCCGCATCCCGTATCAACGACTTCGAGCAGAGCGAACCGCCCGGGCAACGGTTTGTCCTCGAGCCGGCTCGCCTGCAGGCAGGCTGCGTCGCATTCCTGCACGCAGGTCGAAAGGGTAATGACGCCGGGCTGGTCGCCGATGGCCTCGGACGCATTGATGATCAGGTTCATGATCACCTGCTGGAGTTGTGACGCATCAGCTTTGACGGGCGGAAGGTCCTGGCCGAGCCGGAGGTTGAGCGTAACGGTCTTGGCAATGGCGGCCTTCAGCAAATGGGCATTCTCGGCAACCAACTCATTCATGTTCACGTTTTTCACGATGAACAGGCCTTTGCCTGAATAGGCCAGCATCTGGCTCGTGAGATCCGCCGCGCGTTTCGATGCGCTCATGGCGGCCTCGATGCAGGGCCGCGCAGCGGAAAGCGGCGACAGCTTCATGAGGCTCATGTCCAGGTTGCCCAGGATGGCCATGAGCAGGTTGTTGAAGTCATGGGCAATGCCGCCGGCGAGGACGCCGAGGCTTTCGAGCTTCTGGGAATGCAGCAAACGCCGTTCCAGTTCCAGCCGCTCCATTTCAGCCTGCTTGCGTTCGGTGATATCGGCAATGATCCCTACCAGCCCGATGAGGCTCCCATCTGGTGCCTCGAGCCGCTTGCCCGAAAGATAGCCCCAGAAATCCGTGCCGTTCTTGCGAATAAAACGACGTTCCGTCGATACGGACGTTATCTCGCCCCTGATCAGCCGGTGCATACGGTCGTCGCCGATTGCCTTTTCCGATTCGTGGAGGTGCGAGGGGTAGGAGGTGCCGATCAGCTCTTGCAGGGTCGTGCCGAACATCTCGGCCATTCTTTGGTTCGCGAAGCTGATCGTGCCGTTCGGCTCCACCTGAATGATCCCCGCCTGGGAGGTGTCGAAGATGACCCGCAGCCGCGCCTCGCTTTCCTGAAGCGCCTCCTCGGCAAGCTTGCGCCTGGTGATGTCGTGATACATGGACTGGTAGGTGCCGTCGGGCATCATCTTGGTGTGCATCTCAATGGTCACGATCGACCCGTCGGGCCGCTGGATATCCCGGATACTAACGACCGTTTTGCCCTGTTGAAGCAGATCGAACCGGAGCGGCGCCTTTCTGAGGCTGTCGGTATTGAAGAGGATGTTGATATGTTTCCCGATGAGCTCTTCTTTGCTTCTTCCCGTGATCTCAAGGATCCTGGAGTTTGCTTCGATGATGGTTCCGTCAGGTGCGCCGACCAGGATCCCGCCCACCGCAAGTTCAATAAGCTCGCGGTAGCGCGTTTCACTTGCCATCAGGTCCGCTTCAGCTCTCTTGCGGTCCGTGATGTCGCGCATGACCTTGATGGCTCCGATGACCGCGCCGCTGTCGTCACGCAGGGGCGAGGCGGCGATCTCAAAGGTTCGCGGAGCGCCTGCATTTTGCACGGTCCGTTCCAGGGTGGTGCCCTGGCCGGTCCTGAACAGCCGGGCTACGGGACACTCCGCGGGATCAGGTTCCACTGCACTGTTCGGGCCGCATGCCGGCAAAAGACAGGTTTCG
Source organism: Nitrospirae bacterium GWC2_56_14 (assembly GCA_001803705.1). GTDB lineage: Bacteria > Nitrospirota > UBA9217 > UBA9217 > UBA9217 > GWC2-56-14. The sequence goes on from MHDY01000122.1 coordinate 20,577, forward strand.
CCTATTCTGGTCATGAGCTCGTTGCAGTGCGTTCCTTCCGCTTCCGCGCTTTGCATGGCAAGGTTTTCCGCCATGGCACGGTTGATCCGCACGACACGGTAACCGCGATCGATGATCATGATCAGGTCCGGGACCGCGTTAAAGGTCATTTCCCATTCGTCCCGGGATTTTTTGAGCAGTTGTCTGCTGAGCGCGTTCTTGATGGCGATGGCCGCAAGATTTCCCATGTTCTGGAACAAGATTGTTTCTTCGGAGGTGAAGATCTTTTTCCGCAGGGTATGGCCGATGAGCACGCCGAACACTTCGCCTTCGATCATCATGGGCACGCAGAGCGCTGAGGTGATGTTGTTGCGGATCACCACCGGCGGCACCTCGAACCGGGTCTCTGTTTTGAAATCGACGACCGCTGCCGGGCTTTTGGCATGGACCACGTGCGTGGACAATCCCTGTCCCTGGACCAGGCTGAACGTCCCGATCATGCTCTCGGGAAAACCGACGGTATCGCAGATCGTGAGCTGCTGTTTGTCATCGGCAAGCAGCATGAGCGTCGCGAAATCCAGGTCGAACTTCTCCTGCATGAACTGCACGATCATGCGATAGAGGCGCTTCGGGTCCGTGGTCGCGGTTATCCGGCTGGAGAACTGGTAGAGCAGTTCGATCTTTTTCATCGGCAATGACGTCCTTGCGGGAAGCCTTTAGGAAGAAGGTCCTTCCGCGTTCCTCTTTCTCACGACCACCACGGTCTCGGCGGCCAGGTCGCCCAGTCGCTGCCACTTGAGCGTTCCGGACAGGGAAACCGCCGCCACCAGATAATAAAAAAAGCTGTCAACAATGCGCAGCAGGTTCCGAAGAAAACCGGCGCCGAGCCCGCAGGGGGTGAAATCGGCTTTCAGGACCGTTATGCCGCACAGTTTCTTGCCCAGGGTCGTGCCGAGCAAACCTTCCAGCAGGGAGTGGTACAGGAAGCCGCCGATAAAATAAAAGAGCACCGTACTGAAGATCATGATGAAGAGGCGGACGGGATGGTGAGCAGCATCTTCCCTGGTCACAAGCAGCGCGATCGCCAAAGCGGGCGGAAGCAGGAGGAACAGCTGGTCCAGTAAAAAGGCAGCGAACCTGCGGAACAGGCTGGCAAACTCATACTCGGTCCCGTTCGACCTCCAGGTGCGCTTCTTGAACCTGCGGATCAGAGCCGAAAAGCCGAAGATGGCGAGGAAGACCGACAGGTTGGCGCAGACCGCGACAAGCCCCATGGCGCCCATGATGCGGGACGGGTTGAACGGGCCGTCGAGACGGACCGGGTCGGCCAGTGTCCCGTTCCTGACCGTGTAGAGGGCCGGGGAAAAAGGCTGCTGCAAAAAGAGCCGGGGCTTGCCCTGATGGAGGAACACGCTCCAGTCGACCAGGCCGGTCATGATCGGGAGCTGTGTTGGGCCGGACCAGGAGTTGTTCTCAAAAACATAATAGCTGAGTGTCCGGTCAGTGCCGTGCTGTTCGTCGTTAAAAAAATGGATCCGCTGCTCATCGGCGACCACGTGAAAGGACCCGGAAAAAAAGGCGAAGGCTGCCGGCGCCCAGGCCGAGCCGTTCCAGATGGTCCAGGCGATGCGGTCGTGCGAGGACCAGAAAAGGCAGAGCGCTCCCCGGTACCAGGCGAGCTCCATATGCTCGTAGGCCGGTCTTTGACGACCTGCGAGCAGTTCGTCCGGGAACGGGATTGTCGTTGCAATGCTGTCCCGGATTTGGGTGATACGGAACTTGTCTTCGATGCTGCTCAAGACGAACAATCCGGCAGGAGTGGTAATTCCCCGGGGGCAGTTCCCGATGCCGCCGGTCCGCACCTCGCTCCAGTCCGTTCCGTCAAAGGACCGGTACATTCCGCTGCTGAACAGAACGAGCCGGCCACCAGCGCCGGTAATGTTCACAGCGGGGACCTCCTGCGGCTGCACTGCTTTCGTTCCCTCCAGAACAGAGAGAAAATATTTAGTCTCAGGCGGGTTCTTGTCCTTAAGGGAGACCTTGCTCAGATCGACCTTCTGCGAAAGGAGGTATATATGGTTGTCGTCGGACAGGGCGCCCGTTGTCATGGATTGCATGGGCAACAGGTTGAACAACAAGCCGGGCTTGAAGATCATGGCGATGAAGAACAGAACATAGAATGCGCCGAAAGCTCCCAGGCCCAGGAGGCCCACAGTGATGGCGAGCTTTTTATTGGTCTGCTTTTCTTTTTCCAGATCGGGCAGGGAAGGGTCTTCGCTCATGGTCGTCCTTTGGGGTCCTGCAACAGAATGTAACTGCGTCGCTTCTTTGCGATGACAGTACCGCACCCACGGCGAAATTGCAAGAAATTCGAAAGGGTATTTTAAGGGTAATGGGCGTTAACGGCCGGGGCAGGAAATTGCACGCCGGAAGCAACAGCCCTGTCCGCAAGATGATGCTGGTCATACTGATATGCATCATAACGCTTCTGTCTGAAAAGGCGGATACTGTATGCATCAACCGCTCGTGAGCACAGGCTGCGCGGATATCTGGTACACTGATGCTATATCCATATGAACAGGGAGGAACCATGGAACTGAGCGCAAAAACAAAGATCGACGACCTTTTGAAGGACTACCCGTTCCTGCTGGACTATCTTGTCAGCAGGTCATCCTCGTTCAGCCTGCTCAAGAATCTGGTCATGCGAAAGACCGTGGGCAAAATGGCGACCCTGGCGCAGGCCTCCGCACTGGGTGCCATACCGATCGAGACCCTGCTTGCCGGTCTTGCCGCGGAGATCAAAGCAAAGACGGGCCTGGAGGTCGTGGTCAACCTGGAGAGCGGCGGCGTTGTTGAGGCGCTGGCTGATGACAAGGCGAGGCAGGCCGTACTGAAAGGCATTATCCGGGACCTGCACAAAGGCGGCGATATGGCAGTGCTGAAGAAGCGCTTTCATGAGCTCATCAAGGACATCGACGCTTCCGAGATCGCCCATATGGAACAGCAGCTCATGAACGAAGGCATGCCGGAGAGCGAAGTGCGGCGGCTCTGCGACGTGCACGTGGAGGTGTTCAAAGAATCGCTTTCCCAGCAGGATGTGCCCTCGCTGCCCCCGGGCCATCCCATCAACACCTTCATGCTCGAGA
>MHDY01000122.1:23800-24147 GCA_001803705.1 Nitrospirae bacterium GWC2_56_14
TCGCCGCGCTCGTTGAAAAACTGTCGCAGATCGACCTGCATTATTTGCGAAAAGAGAACCAGCTCTTCCCGATCCTGGAGAAGCACAGCATTACGGCTCCGTCGCAGGTCATGTGGGCGCTCCATGACGATATCCGCACGGCGCTCAAGTCCTCCCGTGCAGGGGTCCGCGATGCGCAGGCGCCCGATGTGTTCAACAGCATCAAATACGCCATGAAGAGCATCGTTGATATGATCTATAAGGAAGAGCATATTCTCTTTCCCATGGCCAAGGACCTTTTGACCGACGAGGAATGGCTCGCGGTCAGGAGCGGCGAAGCCGAGGTGGGATATGCCTGGATCACGCCC
>MHDY01000122.1:24156-24847 GCA_001803705.1 Nitrospirae bacterium GWC2_56_14
TGGATGTCCGGCGCAGCGCCTTCGGCTGCAGGCACGGCGACCCATCAGGACCTGCCGCTCGATACGGGTCATCTCTCGCTTGCGCAGCTGAACCTGATGCTGAAACACCTGCCCATCGATATTTCCTTCGTGAACGAGCAGGACGAGGTGCTCTATTATTCAGCGCTCAAAGAGCGGCTCTTTCCCCGGAGCCCCGGGGTGATCGGCAGAAAGGTCCAGAACTGCCATCCCCCGAAAAGCATGAACATGGTGCAGAAGATCCTGGACGAGTTTAAGGCCGGGAGGCGGGACACTGCGGATTTCTGGATCCAGATGAAAGGCAAATTCATCCTGATCCGCTACTTTGCCGTGCGCGACGACCAGGGCGTGTACCAGGGAACGCTCGAAGTGAGCCAGGACGTGACGGACATCAGAAAGCTTGAAGGGCAGAAGCGGCTGCTGGACTGGGATTAGGAATGAAGAAGTCAAATTCTACTCAAAATGGCAAGAAAATCTAAATTAGTTTCACCACGGAATACTGCCACGGATTGACACAGATTGAAAAAGAGGACTTTATCTTAAGTGGGTCTTCTTGGTTTGCTGTGGGTGTTAACACAGGTGATCAAGAAACATCGGCTGTTTTTCTGCACATCCCCTTCGCGGCCTTTACGACATTTTGGACCCGTCTAAGGCCACGTTCGCTCGACCGCGC
>MHDY01000123.1 GCA_001803705.1 Nitrospirae bacterium GWC2_56_14
CATGGACAAATCGGCAGTATCCCCCGCTGCAACGAGCGCAGATAGCTGACCTGTCCTGCCGGTCGGAACATCGGAGGCATCCCGTTCCTCTACCGAAAGAGTAAATTTGCCGGCGGTTACCAACGGGAAGGTGAAGCGTCCGGTGTCGTCGGTGCGGGCATCGAGCGACTGGATGCCCTGTGGGATCGCTTCGCATGTCTGCTCCGAGTCGAGCATGTCGAGGTCGATGGTTATCGTGTTACCGCTCTGGCTGATGGCGGCCATCGGATCGGTGTCGGTGCAGATGGTCTTGAATTCGTCGGACTTGAAGTTGACGACTGCGTTTTTCACCGGTGTCACACCGTCAGGACCATAGACCATGCCGGTCACGACGCTGGTGGCGGAGAGCCTCATGTTGACTTCTTTCGTCTCTCCGTTAGTGAGAAGCTCTCCCGCAAACGTGACGGGATCGGGGCTGAACGCACCGGCTGCAGTGATGACGAATGGACCGACAAAAACATCCTCGAAAGCGAATGTGTTATTTTCAATAGTGGTATCGATGATCTTCAGGTGTGAAGTGTGCTCGAAACCGAGGCCGATTATCTTCGATCCGCTCTGGGCTGCGACGACCCGAAGGGCCGACACGGACACCTTCCCGGCCAGGGGGGTATTACCGTTGTCGTTCCAGATGCCGCCCGTTATCCTGCCGCGTCCTTTGAAGGCCACGTCCGCCCGCACCTTCTGACCGGCGAAACGCATCGACACCTTAGCCACGTTGCCGTCCGACAGGTCGGGGCGGAACGCAGAAACGGTGTAGTCACTCGTGCTGATGGGCACATTGGGGAAGTTGTACGCCCCGCTGGCGTTGGTCTTGCCGCTCGCGATGCCGCACATTCCATCATCGCACGAGGCGAGCAGGTAGACGTCGAGATCGGTCACGGGGTTATCCAGAGCATCGACGACAGTGCCGAAGATCCCACCCTGCGCTTCGAGCACGATGGTAGCGCCGTATTCCACACCGGGGGTGGAAACATCCACCACCGCCTGCCCCTTGGCGCCGAGCGCCTGGGAAACGGCCACAATGGTCCGTTGTCCGACGGGAACATCCGTCAGGGTAAACAGGCCATTTGCGTCGGTTTTGGTGAGAGACACGCCGCCACCCACCTCGGCATCGACAACCGGAGTACCGAGGGGATCTTTGACGATCCCCGTGATCGTGCCGAAGCCACCGGAAAGGAGGATGTTAAGCTGGGCCGTCTGGTCGGGGGGAATGATCATCCGCGCCGTCCCCTCCTGATATGTTGCCTGATCGAACGAGGAGACGCGGTAATCTCCCGCCGGAACCTCCGGCATCGCATATTTTCCCGTGCTGTCCGTAGTGGCGGCGGCAACCGCACATTCGGGCGGCGCAGGGTCGCCGGGGCACCGAACCCCTTCCTGGCTGTTGTGCTGATAAAAGGCGTAGACCGGCAGCCCGGACGCAGGAGTGGCGCCGTCGTAGCGGAGGATATGCCCTTCGACTGCGGCGTATTTCACGGTCACCTTGCGAACCGCCTCCGAGTAAAGCACAAGCGTCATCTCTACCGCCGAACCGGACTGTCCGATGTAAGAACTTTGGACCACGCGCGAATTGGTCGGCACGTGCACCGCCTCGACGAGAATGTTGCCGACCGGAATCCGTGGAATAATGAACGTGCCGGTCGCGTCGGTGGTGTAGCCGTACTGGCTGCTGTCGGTGAGGCTCGTGACCCGGATTTTGGCGTCCTTGAGCGGTGTCGCGCCGTCTTCGCCGACGACCTTTCCTTTCAAAATGCCGCGGCCGAGCATGACGATATTCACGTTGAGCCGTTGTCCGTTGCGCGCTGGGGTGAAGGAGATTTCCCGGAATTCCTCCGTCGACGGATCTATAGCGATGATTTTGTTCGTGCCGCGCAGCACGTAGTCCCACGAGTACGTCGCCCCCACGCCGGTAAACTTGTCGCTGATCCCGTACCAGATCGGCATGCAGCCGTCCTGGGTCAGCACCTCGATCTGCTTGAACAGCCGGACCTCAGCCCCTTCCAGCGGATTGCCGTCAGGCTGAAGAACGGTCCCCGACACAACGGCGGCAGGGTCCGTGATCGTCGCCTCGATCGGTACCACGAGTCCGCTGATTGTCTGCCCTTTGCGGTCTGCGATGCCGTCGAAGGTTATCGAGCGCGGCACGAATGGACCAATCGGATCGCGAAGCGCGAGAAAAGCGGTTCTCCGGTCGGCCTGGAGCGAAACACCTACCACTTGGTTGCCGTCCAGGGAGTAATTGGTAATGAGACTGCGGCTTACTTTGTCTTGGACGGAAGCGGAGGTGACCTCTTCACTGAACAGAGCCGCGACGATCCGACCGAAGCGCCAGGTACCGCAGTAATTGCTGATCATGTCGGCATCCGCCTGCTGGACGACTCCGATGATCGACGGTGGCGGATCGATGACGGTCTGACGTCCTGTAGCCGCTTTCGGCGTTCCGTTGGCGGAAATGCCGCCGGCGACGAGTTCGACCGTAAAGCTTTGCGGCGACCCGGCGGGAAGGTCGATCACCGGCAGGTCGTCGATGGTTATCCCCGAGAACGAAAGCTGCTGCAATGTGCCTTCGGCGTCAGGTGCGACAACCGACAGGGAAAAGGTCGCACCCGGTTGAGCGTCGGCAGCCCTGGTGAGGCGGATGCGATGATTTCCGGCAGCCGGAACGGAGACGACTGCCATCTCGCCCCGGACCGCGCCGGCGTCCTTGATAACAAGATAGTCGCTGAAAGGTATCGCCTTGGTAATTTTCCCTTTGGCCCCGATTTCCCCGAGCACCCGCCCCTGGGGATCGACCAGCGACATGGTGACCGGCGGTGTGGAACCGCCGCCATCGAGCACAACCGAGAGGTGCGCCGGACGATAGGACATCTTTTGGGAGAAGTCATTCTGAAATGCGCTGCCGCCATTCGCTACGAAACTGTCCTTCGCCAGTGCAGCCACTGCATCCGCCAGAATGTCGCCTCGCACGGAACGCCGGCGCAGGTCGTCGAAACCGGTGAAGTCATTCTCTTCGAACTGCCGCTCCTCCGCCTTCGGGTACGTCTCGGAGAGGCGGGGGAACCCACTTCCCATGAAATCCATGAGCAGATGCAGCGCCGTGTCCGGCAGCGGCTCGTGCAGGGAATGCCGGAAGCCGGCTTGGGCAACTTCGATGCCACGCGTCCAGACAATCTTCCGCCCGAACCTGATGACATCTCTCGGCAATGCAGCCGCCGGCGCGGTCGCCGTGGCGTATGCCTTACCCAAAAGCCCGAGCGCTGCGTCGCGGAGAGACTTCGGCAACGACCGCGCCTCTTTCGGCAGCACGAGCGAGTCGGGGGAGAGCGGAATGCCGAGCTCGCCGACCACCGATTTCAGCTGGAACCGGCCGGCTATCTGCTCGTCGGAATCGAGCGTCGCGGCAAAGACCTTTCCGCCTACTTTCGAGCGGAGGTCGAAGCTGACGGTGCCCGAATCGCCGGGAAGGATCGTCTCGATCTCTTTGCTCGACTGGGTCGGATCGACAAGGTCCGCACCGCCGAGATGTTGTTGATGAAGGTTAATGCTGACGAAATTGGCCGGTGATTCGGAAGTGTTCGTTACCGTCACGTCGAGTGAATACTCCTCCCCGGCAACGACGATATCGGGATGCGTAAAGGTGAGGGTGAAGGTCGGGTTCCTGACGAGCACCACGCCGGCGGCGCGGCCCCGGACGGGGACCGGGCCGACAGGGAGGCCGGGCAGCATCCCGGAAATTTCCATCTCGACCGTATGGCTCCCCTCGCGACGCCCCTCGACGAGGTACTCCGCATTGGCCGATTCACCCGGAGCAACGGAAGCGAGGTCGTCGTCCGTGCCGAGTTTGCCGTCCGGCCCCGGCTGGACAACCGCCACGATGCGAGGTGACTCCCCCCCGTCCTTCATCGCCATCCGGAGCGGGTCGTCGCCGCTTCCCGTCACATTGTCCTTTCCGGGGGGGAGGACAATCTCCGCCCGCAGGTCCTTCACGACGAGGTTGGAACCGTCGGGAGCGACGTTCCCGACCATGAGCATGACACTGAAATACTGGTTAAGAAAACCGATATCCCCCGGAATGACGACCACACCGGGTATCGGCGGCACAATGAAATTGCTTCCCTTGAAATCCACCGGTTTGAGGCTGAAGCCGGTGACGCTCAGGTTGGGAATTTTCGTCTGGGCAAGCCTGAGACTGTCGGGAATGATCGTCCTTACATCCTTGAGTTGCGGTTGCGCGAGCGAACCGATATTGACTGTCGAAGCGCTGACATCTTCGGCTCCGGCAAGCGTCGGGAGAAGGACAGGCATATCGAGTTTGATTTCCTTCCCCGGCTCCACAGCAAAAGCTGCGGTGAAGTTATACGCCTGGAAGTTCGAGTTATCGAATACGATCCCTTTTTCGCGAATCTCTGCCGCTGTCAGGGGACGGGCCGTGACCTGTGTGATGAGGAGCTTCTCGATGATCTCGATCGTGACGCTTTCCGGGTCGCCGCGCAGCAGCACCTCCCCGCCCGATTCGAGGCGGATGTTGTCGAGAATATAGGTGCCGGGGGTAACGAGGGGCGGAATGTTGAATGGCGTATTTGCCTGCACCGCGAGATCAAGAGGCCTTTCGAGGCCGGGCCCGCGAAGGGTCCCCTTGACCGTTGTGTCGGGAGGCAGCGGCGGAACGGCGCCGTCCGGCATGTTGGGCGTCTGGAGATAGGTGGAAACGATGGTCGCAATATTCTTCGGCACCGTCTGCTTAGCCGGCTCGACCTTCAGCCCCATGCCGTAGAGAATGATGTCTTCCCTGGCGAGGAAGCGTCCCTCGAAGGCACTCGCCTCGATCGGCGCAATCATCAGCAGTAACGTCAATGCGGAGCTAAAAATTGAAAGCATTTTGACCATGCGGTTGCTCATATCAGCCACCTTTTGCCTGAAGTATCCAAACTACGATAAATTCTGCTACTTGTCTGCCGGCAGCGGTACCGGAGACACCGGCTGTACCGTCACGTTCACCAGCTTCGGCATGCTCGATGCGTATTGTGCGTCTGTGACAATCAGCGAAAACGTAAGAACCGTCTCCTGTTCCACATAG
>MHDY01000124.1 GCA_001803705.1 Nitrospirae bacterium GWC2_56_14
CGCTGAGCTGGTACCTCCTAACCGTTCATCCTGAGCTGCGAGCTTGTCGAGCAGTCGAAGGGTGGATGGTTGGGGGGGACCACGCCCTTCGACAGGCTCAGGGCGAACGGCGTTGGTGAGCGTGCTGAGCAGGGTTTCCACCAGGGTTTGGTGGGCTTCGATGCTGTTGGTTTGTTGCTGTTCCAGTTGGTCGCACAGGGTCATGAGTTCATCGACTTTGGCGGAAATCTGCTGTTGCTCTGCGAGGGGCGGGATTGGGATGGGCAGTTCACGAACTTTATCGGCGTTTAAATTCATAACAACAGCACCCGCAGCCGCAGTTCTAAAAAACTTTGCTACATAAGGAGAAGACAGCAGATAATACAGGAAATCTTTCTCCAAAATGCCTGGTGGATGAATTCGCAACCAGCCGTCATGGATACATCCTTCAATTTTTGTAATGTAAGGCCGTCCAAAACTCATTGAGTTTGTGAGTAAGAAATCTCCAGGATATACCATCCGTGTCTTCGTCAGACCTTCTTTACGGATTTTCTCCTCCGTAGAGGTTATATATTTGCTGCCCTTTTCAGTATCACCAATTTTGATCCAATTCAAACCATCGTCCGCATCAGTAAGATAGGCATTAATAGGCCGTGGTGACCCCCCTCGCTCAATTTCTGCAATATCTCCTAAATTTACCCACACCCAACCTAGACGCGGCTCGAATGGGGCTTCATCGGTATTTAGCGGATTTAGTGTCGCTGATTTGCGCTTTATCAGTTTCAGCAGCACTATTGTTGCCGGTTCAGCAGTCGGATTTTGAGGCACCAGCTTCCCGCGCACCGCCAGCTCCAGAATCAACTCCCGCAGCTTCTTAATCCCATACGCCTCAACCCTGCCGTTGCTGCCACGTCCGGCGGTGGATTTGGTGAGCAGCGCCGAGGACCAGAGATCCAGGTTGTCGGTGATAGTCTTAGGGTCAGCGGCCATCAGTCGTTGCTCCGGTTGATCAGGTTGACGATGACCTTGACAATGGTCTCCCGCTCTTCGGGCCGGCTTTCGGCAATCAACAGGGTGAGCGCCACCAGGGCGTTATCGGCCAGCCGCTTGCCGCCGTCGAGGCGGTAGAGTATGCCGTTTCGGCCAAGGAAACAGATGAACAAGGCAGCGCCAATCCGTTTGTTGCCGTCGCTGAAGGCGTGGTTCTTGACGACAAAGTAGAGCAGGTTGGCCGCTTTTTCCTCGACGCTGGGGTATAGCTCCTTACCGTCGAAGGTCTGATAGATGGCGCCGAGGGCGCTCTTGAACCCCTGGTCCTTTTCGATGCCGAACAAGCCGTCGAAGTCGCCCTTCATGCTGGCGACGATGGCGATCCCTTCGTCGTAGCCGATGGTATGGCGCAGCTCGCCGGTGGTTCCTTCGATGGCCAGGGTGCCGTGGTCGTAACGGTCGAGCAGGGCCAGGGCATAGGCATAGTCGGTAATGACCGCGAGCACATCCCGGCCGGTTTCCGTTACCAGTTCCTGATTGGTCAGGGTGCGGGCCAGCAGTTCCACTGACTTTTGCATCTCCCGCAGCTTGGCCGATTCTTCCCGCAGCCGCTGTTCGTTGACCGTGTACCCTTTGACAATGTGCTCCCGGAGCACCCTGGTTGCCCACTGGCGAAAGCTGGTCCCTTGCCGGGACTTGACCCGATAGCCGATGGAGATGATGACATCGAGGCTGTACAGGGTTACCGGCTTGTCGGAAGAAGCAAAGTGCATACTTTGCACATTGCTTTTTTCATCAAGTTCGCCCTCGGCAAATATGTTCCTCAGGTGTTTGGTGATAACGCTTCGTTCACGCTGAAACAGATCTGCCATCTGCTTCTGGGAAAGCCAGACCGTTTCATGGTCAAGGCGCACTTCCAGCCGCGAATCGGCATTATCCCCCTCATATATGATAATCTCGCCGGAGCGACTCATTGCCGCCCCCCCAGCGCCGCCATCAGCTCCTGTTTGAGCCGCTCCCGAATCCCGGCAGCCTCGGCCATGATTTCCGAATATTTCTTCAGCAGTTCATCGGGATCGTGACTGATCTGCTCCCCAACGTGGGGATTCTTGATGTCCAGGTTATAGTTCCGGCTGACGATGTCGGCCCCCGGCCCCGGCCACGCCTGCTCGGTCTGCACCCGGCTGGCAAAGCCGTCAGCCTCGTTTCCCCACCAGTCGATTTCCGTCTGGAACTCCTCAAACCGCATCGGTTTGGTTTTGTTGTAACTCTTTACCCCTTCCGGGTACGGGTGCTCGTAGAACCAGACCTGTTTCGTCGGCACCCCCTTGGTGAAAAAGAGGATATTGGTCTTGATGCCGGTGTAGGGGTTGAACACGCCATTGGGAAGCCGGACGATGGTGTGCAGGTTGCACTCTTCCATCAGCGCCTGCTTGAGTCGGGTCTTCATCCCCTCGCCGAACAGGAAACCATCGGGCAGGACCACGGCAGCACGCCCCTGGTTCTTAAGCAGCTTGACGATAAGCGCCATGAACAGGTCTGCCGTCTCACGAGTGCGATACGTGGCAGGAAAGTTATTTTCGATGCCGTCTTCTTCCATGCCACCAAAGGGAGGGTTGGTAACGATGACGTTCACGCGGTCGGCGTTGCCGTAGTCCTTATAGGGGCGGCTCAGGGTGTTGTCGTGGCGGATGTTGGTGGGAGTGTCGATGCCGTGCAGAATCATGTTGGTAACCGCCAGCATGTGCGGCATGGCCTTTTTTTCGACGCCACGTATGGAGGCAATCAGGGTTTCTTCGTCTTCCCTGGTCTTGACGTACTTATCCCGCTTGTGGTCGATGGTGCAGGTCAGAAAGCCACCGGTACCACAGGCCGGGTCGAGCACGGTCTCAGTCAGCTGAGGATTGACGCGATTGACGATAAAACGGGTAACGGCACGCGGGGTATAAAACTCTCCTGCGTTACCGGCGCTTTGCAGGTCGCGAAGGATTTGCTCGTAGATGGTGCCGAAGGTGTGGCGGTCAACCGTGTTGTTGAAGTCGATTTCGCAGATCTTGTTGATCACCTGGCGCATCAGGGTGCCTGACTTCATGTAGTTGTAGGCATCCTCAAAAACATTGCGCACCACTTTGGCACGTTCGACAGCCGGGCCGTGGGTAACCAGCTTCTCCTTCAAGGTGGGGAAGAGCTGATTGTTGACGAAGTCGGAGAGCGCATCGCCAGTAATTCCCTCTGAGTTCTTCGCCCAGGAACGCCAGCGCAGATGCTCCGGCAGCGGCGATTTGTAGTCGTCCTCCAGCAGCTCCAGTTCAGCTTCACGGTCGTCGAATATTTTGAGAAAGAACATCCAGACCAACTGGCTGATGCGCTGGGCGTCGCCGTCAACGCCCACATCCTTGCGCATGATGTCCTGAATGGATTTGATGATGCCGGAAACGTTACTCATGTAATAACCTGTTACCCATTTTTATTGTTCTACAAAAGCCGTTCGCCCTGAGCGCGTCGAAGGGCGTTCCGTGCCAGACGCGACACTTCATCCCAATCACCCCGCATCATGGCTTCTTTCTTTTTTCTGCTCCAACCTTTTATCTGGCGCTCCGCTGCAAGCTCCTCTTCTCTGGTTGTCAGCTCCCGGGAATAGAAAAGCTCAACAGGCAAGCGGGTTGCCGTGTAGCAATTTTGAAACGTTCGGTCTTCGTGCTGCGCTAAACGCATTTCCAGATTATCGGAGTGTCCTGTGTAATAGCTGCCGTCACGGCATTTGAGGATGTAAACCCAGAAACTCATACACCACCTTTGTATCAAGACAGTTCAGTCAAGCCATTCATGCTTCGACAAGCTCATGCTTCGACAAGCTCAGCACGAACGGCTTGACTAGAATCATATAGGTTACGCTGTTTCTTCCTGTCTAAACAGCTCCTGTTCCAGCTCCTGAATAGCATTGTCAAAGCGGTCTTTTCCGCCAAAGATGGTGTTGATGATTTCCACCGGAGTGCCGATGGTCGTGAACGGGTCCAGCCGCAGCACCTTCGCGCTCTCAAGCGAGCAGACCCCTTCATCGGCATATTTATCCAGCAATGCGGTAAGCACAGCCTGCGCCTGCTCCCCATATTTCGTGAAATAGTTGCGCTTCTTGACGTTGTTGGCCCGTTCGTTACGCGTGAGCGGCGGCTGTCCATAGACGATATGGCAGATGAGATCGAAATCGCCATATTCCTTGCCCACCTCTGCTGCCAGGTTCTCCAGCACGATACCGTGTTCTTCAAGCTCGTCGATGATGGCTTGTTTTTTTGTGGCGCAATTCCAGCGGTAAAGGAACTGATCGAGAGACGCATACTCGGCTTGAATCTGCTTGCGGGTGAATTCCCGGTACGATTCCGTGATCAGGTTGCCGTCCGGTCCGATGTACTCGATACGCTCGGCGACGATGGTTGCTGGTACGCCACTGACACGGATTTTTATGATCCCTTCGCCCCCTTCACCACCATCATCGTCGTCATCGTCGCCCGGTTCCGGGTCTGGCGGCACCGGGTCGTCGTCATCATCCGGTTCGTAGATCACCACCGGCTCTCCATCGAAGTCGGGATCACGGAATAGCTCCGTGGCCTTTTTGAAATCCATGATAGTGAAGAACCACTTGCCGTTTTCCTCGTCAATTCGGGTGCCCCGCCCGATGATCTGTTTGAAAACCGTCATGGAAGAGATGGTCTTATCCAGCACGATGAGTTTACAGGTCTTGGCATCGACACCGGTGGTCAGCAATTCCGATGTTGTTGCAATGACAGGAAACGTGCTTTCCGGGTCGATGAAGTTATCTAGTTCAGCCTTACCCTCAACACTGTCACCGGTGATCCGCATTACGTATTTGGGGTTGTCCAGGGCGAGCTTTCCTGCTGCGTTGACGATAGCGCCGCGCATTCTTTCCGCGTGATCAATGTCTTCGCAGAAGATGATGGTCTTGGAATAAGGATCGGTTGCCCGGAGGTATTGCATGATGCGGTTGGCCACCAGCTTGGTGCGCTGGTTGAGCACCAGAATCCGGTCCATGTCTTTCTGGTTGTATTCACGCTGCTCGATCTCCTGCCCGAGATCGTCTTTCATTCCC
>MHDY01000125.1:0-4252 GCA_001803705.1 Nitrospirae bacterium GWC2_56_14
AAAAGGGGACGGAATGAGGACATAGCTACGACGAAAGCTGTATTGCAGCTCAACACCCATGACCTCGATCATTTCACCTTCAATCCATTTTACGCAATAGCAACTCTCCTGATCCTCCCTGTGCAGCGGACGGGAGAAGGAACATGGTATACTGATTACAAGCACTCCAATCAGATGCAAAAAGGAGACACACCAATGGGAGACAAAGGCGGTAAAAAGGGCAAGGAGAAGAGCGAAAAGCAGAAAACAGTGAAGCATGCCCATGACGTGCAGGAGCATAAGGACAAGCAGCAGAAGAGCTTGTCTGATATAAAAGGCAAATAAGGCAGGAAGAGAAAAACGTCAGGAGCAGCTGAGCCCCGCGAGATAGGAACCGTCACTCTGCTTGCTGACCCAGCGAACAAGTGCGGCGCGGGGCAGGTTGGCTGATTGTTCGGTCAGGTGAACAAGCTGCTCATGCTGCAAAGCAACGGGGAGCTTCAGGCAAAACCCTGAAGGGCTCACATTTATCGCACTGCACTCCACGAAATCTTCGGCATAACGTGCCTGGTACGGCGTATGCTGCGGAGCGGGGATTCGCGCTTCCCGTCTACGATCGGCGATCTGTGTGGACAGGTCCATCCTCTGCTCGCACCCGGTGATCCATTCTTCCAGTTCGTTGAGATCGACAGGTTTGTCAAAAACCGCGCAACCGAGCTTTTTAGCTTCGTCGATCTTATCGAAGTCGAGATAGCCGGACATGAGCGCCTTGTTCCTCGGTGTCAACTTGCAGCCGGCAGCGGCTTGCGCCTTCAGGAGATCCAATCCGTTCATGCGGGGCATCGAATAGTCAGTTATGATCACATCGGCGCAGGCGTAATTCTGGGAACAGGCAGCGGCGTTCTTCGCATAGATGGGGCAGACGACCGGATCGGTATAGGTGAGGACTTCATATCCCCTGGTAGAGAAGACAAGCTTAAAGAAGGTTAATATGGTCGGTTCATCGTCGAAAATGATGGCGCGCGGTTTTCTCATGGTCGGCCCTTCGGAGAAGGAGTGGGATGCTGCTGTGGTTAAGAATCACGGCGCCGGCGTTTATCTGTCTGGTTTCAATTATAGTGCTCTTTTCCATCCTGTCAAGGATGGCGCATCTTAGGACAGGATCGGTCTCTTTCTGGCATACTCTCTAGGCGCACTTTACAAGGTTTACAGACCTTTGCTGTTGATATTTCAGATTTTTCGCTGCTTCTGGCTTGCGGCTTGACAATTTGCATTTAGACTCTCCCGGTAACGTTTTCATATCTAATCGAGCAATTGGATTGTTCACGCGCCGGATCTCTGAAGGAGATAACAACCGAATGAATATCTCAGACTGGCTGGATGAAAAGGAAGCGGATAACGTGGACGTATCTCAGATCGTGTTGCCTGCAGATATGTCTTATGATGAGGTCCCGGAAGAAACTATTTTTTTCAAGGAGATCAAACCTTGCGGGGTTCTCTGTACGGGCAATCATCCCTTTTCCACGGTCGAACGCTTTGGACACTGGTATTACAGCAGGGGCCAGGACAAGCGGGCAGGTATTCATTCGTCAACCATGAAGTGGCGGCTGTTTACCAGGGATAAAGATATTGCGCTCCAAACAGCAAAAGCACATATAGAATGACTCATCATTGCGGATTTCTGATTGGAATCAAGGATCTTAGAGTCAGGCCATACTTTCTTGTCATTTCGCCAGTTCCCATAAATCGCTATCCCATCGCTGGGGCCGCATCCTGGTAGAGGTCGGCCGCCGGTTCCCACCATCGACATTCTGCTCGTCTAAAGCTACGTTCGTTCGACCGATGATAAACCACTCTCTACCTTCCCCCCCTCTTAGGGGGTGGTGTTGAGGTGAGGGGGAGCTATTCGCTGGTGCCCCAAAATTTCGCCGGTATTCCGCGAGCGCAGGTCCGCACCGGGGACGTGCGGTGTTTGGGGTAAATAGAAAAAAAGGGCTTGCAGTGTTCTAGCTGTCGTGGTACTATTATTTATTGTTTAGGCTAGTTAAATTGTTTATATGTCTTGCACCTACACTCCGCACTTTCTGATGCGATGGGGCATTTGCTATGAAGAGGACCATCAATGCACTTCTGGCTGCAGCAGCGGTCTCCGTTGCGCTCACGGGCTGCATGGGCGGGGCGATGGTACAGAGGGACCTCATCGCCGAAACCAACAGGATCGCCCTTGTCAGCGTTGTTTTGCCCCGCGTGGCGGATACGGCCAGGGAGAGCAACAGGACCGCGCTCCAGGCAGTGGTTGAGCGGGCGCTGGTACGGGCACAGGCGGACCTGAAGACCGTGCGCACCTGGACGGTCCTCGATCCTGCAGCCTACAAAGGCGAACCTGCCGTGATGTCCCTGGCCAGGGTTTCCGATGAAGAGCTCTCGGCCCTCTACCCGTCAAGCGAAGAGCGAAAGGCGGCACGGGGGCTGATTGAGCAGGAGACGGCACAGTGGAAGCGGTCCTTTATCGGCGCGAAGGGCCTTCCTGTCATTCCTCGTTCGGCATTGGCGCCGCATAAGGGCGATACGACCGCTCCCGCTACGATCCCGCTGGTCATGCAAAAACAAGCTGCCACGCTCTGCAGTGCGCTGAACGTCGACGCAGTAGCCTTTGTTCATGTATTGGCGAGCATCACCCATCCGCGGCCAAAAACGTTCCTGGTGAGCGGGAACCGGACGGACGGCGCCATTCACGCTGCGCCGACCATGGTGATCGTGGACAAGACGGGCCGGATCATTGTGGACCTGGGATGGCCGTCGCTGGATGCCGGCGCCCGGTCCAGGGATTTGCTCCCCCTGTACGAGGGCTCGGGGCAGGACGCGGTAAAACAGGAAAATATCGATCTGGGCGATCCCAGGAACAAGATTGCACGGGCCTTTTCGTCTTTGATCGACGAGACCACGACCGATATGATAGAAAGACTAAAAAAGGCCGCTGCCAGATAAGCATCGGCTCGTTCGCTCGTTCCATCAAATTGGGTACAAAAGAATCTCGGTAAGCCGCACGGCTAAGGGTTCGTGATGAAGAAACTGAATTGTGTTGCCTTGATAGCGCTGGTGTTCGTTCTGGGCAGTTCCTGCCCCTCCGTCGCTGGCCCGCTCGTCTTCTCGGGTTCCACAACCTTTCAGAAGCGTCTTCTGGAGCCGGTGCAGGCCGTTCTGGAGAAAAAGACCGGAACGAAGCTCGAGATGAGGTGCGTTGGAACGATCAACGGGCTGAGGGAGCTCATCAAGGGCGAGGCTGCGGCGGCAATGATCTCCGTGCCGTTGGATATCGCCTTTCAGGAAACGGGGGTGCCCGAAGAGGGAACCTATCAGGAGCACGTTATTTTCAAAGACAACCTGGTCCCCATCGTCCACCCGAAAAATCCTGTGAAAACCCTGACGTGGGAGCAACTGGCGGACATCAACAGCGGTAAGATCGTCAACTGGAAGGCCGTGGGCGGTCCGGACGAGCGGATCGTGGTCATGGTTCCGCCCAAGAGTTCGGGCACGCGGAAATTCCTGCAGGAAACGGTGATGAACAACGCGGATTTTGCGGGAAGCGCCTTCACGGCAGTGACCACGCGGGAAGAGATTGACCTCGTCTCGCAGTCGCCTATCGCCCTGGGCGTCCTGTCGGAAGGGTTTGTTAAAATGAACCCGGGCAAGGTGAAGGTCGTCAAGATCAAGCCGATCACCCGCCAACTGAGCTTGGTCACCAAAGGAGAACCGTCCCGGGAGCTCCTGGCGATCATCAAATTCCTGAAATCCGCGGCAGCGAAAAAATATTTCAAATGAGCTTGCCTCTACCCTAAGAGGCAAGGCTATGCAGAGCCCGTTTTTTCCCAGTCATTTTTTCTGATCGCTCTTAATCTCATCCTTATCCTCATCGTCCTCCAGCATCCGGTACTTCGGCCCTTCAATGTCATCATACTGACCGCTCTTGACTGCCCAGAGGAAGAGCAGCCATCCCGCGAAACCGACTGCCAGGGTCAAAAATATGAGGAGGAGCATGGTCCACATCATGTGCTTAACCTCGCGCGCAGGGAATTTCCTATCACCGTCAGCGAACTGAATACCATGGCTGCCGCCGCCATGACGGGGTGCATGAGGCCCGTTACGGCAAGAGGGATGACGACCAGGTTGTAGAAGAAGGCCCAGAAAATGTTCTGCCCTATGATCGAGAAGGTCTTCTTCGACAGCAGGACCGCATCGGCGACCAGCCGGAGGTCGGGGCGCATTATGACCA
>MHDY01000125.1:4266-4927 GCA_001803705.1 Nitrospirae bacterium GWC2_56_14
AGGGCGATATCCGTGGCCCGTCCCATGGCAACACCGACAGCGGCCTGCACCAGCGCAGGCGCGTCATTGATGCCGTCGCCGGCCATGAGCACCTTTTTCCCTCTGTCTTCCATCAGGCGGATCTCCGCGGCCTTGTCCAGCGGGGAGGTCCCGGCCTTCACGGATTCGATCCCGACCTTCTGCGCAGCTGCCAGCGCTGTGGGCAAATTGTCCCCCGTGACCATGGCAACAGAAAGCCCTGCGCGTTTGAGCATACCGACTGCCTCGGCAGCCTCGGTCCTTACAAGGTCCGCGACGATCAGTACCCCGGAGAGGATTCCGTTCCACGAAAGATACATGACGGTTGCTCCGGCTTTTTCTTCCGCCTTGATCTTTTCCAGTTGATCTCTCTTCAGGACCGTATCAACAGGGCTATCCATTCCCCCGGATTCTATGAACTCCCTGTTGCCGATCAAGGCAGGTTTATGGTTGATCATCCCGCGGACACCCTTGCCCGGTACTACGGAGAACTCCGAAACCTCATAGGGCTCGATCATTCTTCCGGCTGCGACGATTGCTTTGCCCAGAGAATGCTCCGAGCAGCGTTCGAGGGAAACGGCAAGCCTCAGCGCTTCGCTGTCAGTCATCCCAACGCCATAAGATCCGGTCAAAAAGGGCTTCC
>MHDY01000126.1:0-7075 GCA_001803705.1 Nitrospirae bacterium GWC2_56_14
TACAAGCTGGATAATTTGTGCGCCATGGTCGACAATAACGGTCTCCAGATCGACGGACCGGTAGCCAAGGTCATGGGAGTGGAGCCGATCACCGACAAGTTCCGCGCGTTCGGGTGGGAAGTGCTGGACATCAACGGCCACGACATGGCCCAGATCACCGCGGCGCTGGACAAAGCCGAGACGATCAAGGGCAAGCCGACCATGATCGTCTGCCGCACGGTCAAGGGCAAGGGTTCGGCCGTGTTCGAAGGCAAGGTGGAGTTCCACGGCGCAACGCCGACCAAGGAGCAGTGCGCGACTGCGCTGAATGATCTGGCGGTTTGTAAATAATTCAATTGCGGATTCCCGGATTGCGGAATGCGGATTTAAAAGCTTTTAATCCGAAATCCGAGATCCGCAATCCGAAATTCATTTGGAGGTTACTGTGACTAAGGTAGCGACAAGAGATGCATACGGGGATGCGCTGGTCAACCTCGGTAAAAAAAGAAACGACGTGGTGGTGCTCGATGCGGACCTGTCGGGTTCGACCAAGACATCCAAGTTCGCCAAAGCGTTCCCGGACCGGTTCTTTAATGTGGGCATTGCCGAACAGGACATGGTGGGAACGGCCGCAGGCCTGGCACTGGCCGGCAAACTTCCTTTTTGCAGCACCTTTGCCGTGTTCGCCACGGGCCGGGCATGGGAGCAGATCCGTCAGAGCGTCTGTTATCCCAATCTGAGCGTGAAGGTCGTGGCGAGCCATGCCGGCGTCACGGTCGGCGAGGACGGCGGATCGCACCAGTCCGTGGAGGACATTGCGGTAATGCGCGTGATCCCCAACATGACCGTGATCGTCCCTGCCGACGGCGTCGAAACAACGCTGGCCATCGAGGCAGTGGCGGAGCACAAGGGCCCCTGCTATGTGCGCGTCGGACGGAACAAGGTGGCGACGCTGTTCGGGCCTGAATATAAGTTCGTTATCGGCAAAGCGCACGTATTCCACGAAGGCAAGGATGTGGCGATCATCGCCACGGGCCTCATGACCGCCGAGGCGCTCAAGGCGCGGGACCTGCTGAAAGCCGAAGGCATCGACGCCGGCGTGATCAATATGTCCACGATCAAGCCCATCGACGCGGCCGCGGTCATTGCGGCGGCAAAGCGCTGCGGCGCCGTCGTGACCGCTGAGGAGCATTCGATCATCGGCGGCCTGGGCGGCGCGGTGGCCGAGGTGCTTTCCGAGTCCCAGCCGGCGCCGCTGGTGCGCGTCGGCATCAAGGACACCTTCGGGACCTCGGGCGAGAGCGACGGACTGCTCAAGCATTACGGCTGTCGCCGGAGGACCTTGTTGCAGCGGCGAAAGCGGCCATCAAGAAAAAGAAATAGTGAGCCTGAATTCGGATTGCGGAATTCTTCTCAGAGCCATAACAACAGAATATTTTGCCACAGAAGGCACAGAAGGCGCATAAAAAAGCTTGAACCGAAAAAGTGTAGTTTAACCACAAAGGGCGCATAAAGCACCATAGCATCATGAAGTACTTTGCTGCCTTGTTTTGATCCATGGTTCCCTTTGCGCTCTTTGCGCCTTTGCGAGAGACGCCTTTTTGATCCCCGCTCATTATAAAAATAAGATGCGGGGCGCTGCCGGCCTGCCCCGACTAGTCGGGGTTTGTCCGGGGAAGGTGTCATGTAAGAGAATGATTCAACTCTACCGGGTGACCAAATATTACGAAGGCGTTCCTGCTTTGCGCGACATCAGCTTTTCTGTCGAGAAAGGGGAGTTTGTCTTTGTCACGGGCCCCAGCGGGGCCGGCAAGAGCACCCTGCTCAAGATCCTCTTCTGCGCCGAGCGGGCCGACGAAGGCCAGATCATCATCCAGGGCATGAATGCCCACCGGCTCGGTCCGTCGGGCATTCCCTTTCTCAGGCGCAATATCGGGTTCGTGTTCCAGGACTATAAACTTCTTCCCCATAAGACCATTTACGAGAACATCGCCCTTGCCCTGAAGGTGGTCGGCACTCCCTATGGCGAGATCGAGCGCCGCACCTACCAGGTGCTGAAAAAAGTTTCCATGGAAAAAAAGCTGCACCTGACGCCGCCCAAGCTGTCCGGCGGCGAGCAGCAGCGGGTCGCTGTTGCGCGGGCGCTCGTCAACGAGCCGCAGGTCCTGCTCGCCGACGAGCCCACGGGCAGCCTCGACCCGCAGAGCGGTCGGGAAGTGTTCGACCTCTTCCGGGAGGTGAACATGAAGGGTACGACCGTCCTCGTTGCCACCCATGATTGGGAGACGGTCAGAAAGATGCAGCGCCGCATCATCACCATGGAGCGGGGCAAGGTGACCGATGACGGCAAGCGGCATGTGCAGTGGTCGCTTTCCCTCCGCCCGCCCGCGGACGAGGGGCCGGACGGAGCAGCTCTGCGCAGGGGGGAACCGTGAAAGGCTACGGGCTCTTCTACTATATCGCCGAAGCCTTCCGGGGTCTTCGCGCCAACAGCCTCGTGAACGTTCTCGCGCTCGGCACGATCACCATGATCATGCTGATCGTGGGTTTTTTTCTTCTGGTGTTCTTTAACCTTCAGTCGTCGGTCCAGGTCATGGGCGAACGCCTCGAAGTATCGGTGTATCTGAAGGACGGGCTGACCGAGCACGAGAAGGATTTCCTGCTCAGCCGGCTGAAGGCGGAGCCGGGCATCCGCAAGGTGACCTACCTGTCCAAAACGCAGGCCCTGGAAGTGTTCAAGGAAGAGCTGAAAGGGCAGGAGGCCCTGCTGGAAGGGCTGGGAGAGAACCCGCTTCCCGATTCATATGAGGTGAACGTCGACCGGAGCTACGCGGTTGGCGGCCGGCTCGAAGCGCTGTCGAACAGATTCTCCGGCTATCCCGGCGTGGAAGACGTGTCCTACGGCAGGCACGGCGCGGAAGTGCTGGGCGGCCTGCTCAGGCTCATCACCTATGGAGGCACGGCGATCGCGGTGCTGCTCGGCGTGTCGGTCGTGTTCATCATCTCGAACTCCGTTCGTCTCGCGCTCTACTCGCGGAGCCAGGAGATCGAGCTTATGCAGTGGATCGGGGCGACCCGCGGGTTCATCCAGGGTCCTTTTCTGATCGAAGGCATGCTGCTTGCGATGCTCGGCTCGATCCTCTCCCTGGGCATCCTGGCGGGCCTGTATTTTGCGCTTCCGCACGAGGCCGCCCTGTTCCTGTCGCATACCGCGGGCTTCGAGTTCCTGTCCCTGCCGGTGGTGGCCTCGATGATCGCAGGCGGCGGCCTGCTTGGTTTTGCAGGAGGCATGGTGTCCGTAGGCAAGTTCCTGGAATAGAAGGGGGCGGCGGCAGCCGCAGAGAGACGGAATGCTGTCTTTCTGCTGCCGACAACGATGACGATCCCGCGGCTTTGCACGATCTTTCTCCTGGTTGCCCTGGGCCTGATGCAGGGGAACTCTTTTGTATGCGCATCCCAGGAACCTGCGGAGAGCAGCAAACAGGAACTGCAGCGCATCCGGCGCCAGATGGAAGAGAAAAAACGCGAGCTCAAACGGGCGCGGGGCAAGGAGCGCTCGGTCCTCGCAGAGCTCGAGAAGCTTGAACGGAGCATGCAGCAGGGGGCGGAGGAACTTGCCGACAACCGTGCGCGTCTTCGCGAGGCGGAGGACGCTCTGCGGGAGATGGAAACGAACTCGATCGTGATGAGCCGGGAGCTTGACGGCCTGCAGCGCTCTTACAGCCGGCGGATCAGGGCGCTGTACAAGATGGGCCGCAGCAGTTATGCCGTGGCCATCCTTACGTCGGACAGTTTTTATACGGCGCTGAAGCGGCTGAAGTACCTCGGCATCATTGCCGAACGGGACCGTGCCGTCATCAGCCAGTACGGACTGGCGCTGGAACTGCTGTCCGCCGTCCAGGCGGAGACCGCCGGCAGAAAAGAAGAGATCACCCGGCGCAAGCTGGCCGTGGAGGCCCAAAAGGCCGAGCTTCTTGCCCGGCGCAGGGAAAAGTCGGGGATCCTCAAATCGGTGAGGAGCGAAAAGGGAGTATACGAGCAGACGCTGCGCGAGCTCGAAGAATCCTCGGCCAACCTCTGGGCCATGATCAACAAAGAGGAAAAAGAGGACAGAAAGGCCCGGAAGCAGCCGAAGGACCGTGAAGTGATGACCGCCGGCACGACCCGGTTCCCCTGGCCGGTGGCCGGCCAGGTCCTGACGCGCTTCGGGATGCAGCGTCATCCCCAGTTCAAGACCACGATCTTCAGGCGGGGCATCGAGATCGGAGCCCGTGAAGGCGATACGGTGCGGGCGATCAACGACGGACAGGTCGCATTTGCCGACTGGTATAAAGGATATGGAAAGCTTCTTATCGTCGAACATGCCGAAGGTCTTTATTCGCTCTACGGCAACCTGGAACAGATAGCCCTGGCCAAGGGCGACCGGGTGAGCAAGGGACAGGCCGTGGGCCTCGTGGGCGAAACAGGAAGCCTGAGGGGCCCCAAGCTGTATTTTGAGATACGCTACAAAGGCGAGGCGCAGGACCCCCTGGCCTGGCTGACGAAGCAATAAATAGGCGGCCGGGACCGACCGGCCGTTCGCGATACCGTTCCGGAGGCAAACTATGCATAACGATGCGGAGGATGAGGATATGATCAAGATCAACAAAAAGAAGTTTCTGGTCGCCGCGCTGGCGCTGCTTTTGACCGGCGTTCTGATCGGGCAGGGGCTGGTCCAGGCCAAGTCCGACACGTATGACGAGCTGAAGGCCTTTACGCAGGCGCTGGAACTTATCAAGCGCAACTACGTGGAGGACCCGGACAACAAAGAGCTGATCCAGGGCGCCATCAGGGGCATGGTGTCGAGCCTTGATCCGCACTCGTCCTTCATGGCCGAACGGGCCTTCAAGGAAATGAGCATGGACATCAAGGGCGAGTTCCAGGGCGTCGGCATCCAGATCGGGATCAAGAACCAACAGCTCACGATCATCGCGCCCATCGAGGGCACGCCGGGAGACCGCGCGGGCCTCGCGGCGGGCGATAAGATCCTGAAGATCAACGATGAATGGACCAAGGACCTCTCGATCGAGGAGGCCGTGGATAAAATGCGCGGCCCCAAGAACACGCAGGTGCGGCTTTACATCCTTCGCGAAGGCTGGGACAAGCCGAAGGAATTTGCGATCACCCGGGACGTCATCAAGGTCCAGAGCGTCAAAAAGAAGATGCTGGAAGGCGACATCGGGTATGTGAAGATCACGCAGTTCCAGGGCCAGACGGGCGTCGAGATGGAGAAGGCGCTCCAGGAACTGGAAGCAAAAGGGATGAAAAAGCTGGTCCTCGATATGCGCAATAATCCCGGAGGGATCCTGGATGCATCGGTCGATGTAAGCGGGCTGTTCATGCCCAAGGACAAACTGGTCGTCTATCTCCAGGGCAGGAAAACCGCCGACCGCAAGGATTATCTCACCACGAGCGTCGACGCTCCCCGGGAGTATCCCGTCGTCATTCTCGTGAACACCGGCAGCGCCAGCGCCTCGGAGATCGTGGCAGGGGCGCTGCAGGATTCTCACCGGGCGCTGATCGTCGGCACGCAGACCTTCGGCAAAGGTTCGGTCCAGACCGTTTTCCAGCTGGACAGCGGCACGGGTCTCCGGCTGACAACGGCAAAGTATTATACGCCCAGCGGCCGCTCGATCCAGAATGTGGGCATCACCCCCGACATCGAGGTGAAGCTGCCGGTGGTCAAGGAAGCGAAGAGCGGAGAGTCCGTTCATATGGTCGTCAGGGAGAAGGACCTCGACCGGCATCTGAAGAACGATACGGTCAAGGAAGAGATCAAGCCGGAGCCCAAGAAAGATGCCGCACCGGAAGAGGATTTCGCTCTCGAGGCCATGCCGAAGGATGACAAGGATGATATTCAGCTCCAGAAGGCCATCGAGATCTTGAAACCGGCGTTGAAGGCGGAAGATGTTTTCAAAAATGTTCCGGTCAGGGCTGCTGTTACTGAAGAGAAAAAGAAAACCAAGTAAGAATTAGAGGAAAGGTAACTAACTGTAAAAGCAGGGCATCATGCCCTGCTTTTGCTTTTTTATCATAATGTTACAAAAAATCAGAGATATGGAGAAATCCGGCTAAAACAGCGGTTATCTCGCCAAAAACAGCATTATTTGCCTAAAATCAGCTATTGCTTTTTTCCTGCCCAAGCAATATATTAGCACTCGCTTCCAAAGAGTGCTAATATATTGACGTAGGCCAGCAAGCGATAAATTATTAATACATGAAAGGAGTTTCGAGTATGAGTGTCAAATTCAAGCCGTTGAAGGACAGGGTATTTGTAAGCTATACCGAGGAGCTGAGCAAAACTGCGGGGGGTCTTTACATTCCCGATAGCGCAAAAGAAAAGCCGCAGTCGGGCAAGGTAGAGGCTGTGGGCGAGGAAGTGAAGCAGCTCAAGGTCGGAGACAAGGTGCTCTTTGACCGCTACTCCGGTTCGAAGATCAACATCGACAACACCGAGTACCTGATCGTAAAGGAAGAAGACGTCCTGGGCATTCTGAGCTAGAACGCGTGCAAGCGATCATGCGGACATGCGGGAAAGCGCGAAAGCCTGTCTCCCTGTTTGCAAGCATGTTAGCCTGTTCATTGGCAGTGTGTATTTAACTTATCAACAAAGTTCTTTAAGGAGGAATTTTATATGGCAAAGCAACTTATGTTCGACCAGGAAGCGCGTGCAGCGATCCTGAAGGGCGTCAATGTTCTTACTGACGCGGTAAAGGCAACGCTCGGCCCCAAGGGCCGCAACGTGATGATCGACAAGAAATTCGGCGCACCGACCATTACCAAGGACGGCGTGTCTGTTGCAAAAGAGATCGAGCTGAAGGACCCCTATGAGAACATGGGCGCCCAGCTCGTGCGCGAAGTGGCATCCAAGACCTCCGACGTGGCCGGCGACGGCACCACGACGGCGACGGTGCTGGCCCAGGCCATTTACCGCGAAGGCATGAAGAACGTGACCGCAGGCGCCAATCCGATGGATTTGAAGCGCGGCATCGAGAAGGCCGTTGCGGCGGTCATCGAGAACCTGAAGAAGAACTCCAAGCTTGTCGTTGACAAGAAG
>MHDY01000126.1:7175-7597 GCA_001803705.1 Nitrospirae bacterium GWC2_56_14
CCGTTGAAGAAGCAAAGAGCATGACCACCAGCCTTGACGTGGTCGAGGGTATGCAGTTCGACCGCGGTTACATCTCCCCCTACTTCGTGACCAATCCCGAGAAGATGGAAGCCGTTCTCGAGAACGCCTACATCCTTCTCTCCGAGAAGAAGATCTCCAGCATGAAGGACCTGCTCCCGATCCTGGAGCAGACCGCAAAGATGGGCGCGCCCATGGTGATCATTGCCGAGGACGTCGAGGGCGAGGCCCTGGCGACCCTGGTAGTGAACAAGCTCCGCGGCACGCTCCAGATCTGCGCAATCAAGGCCCCGGGCTTCGGCGACCGCCGCAAGGCGATGCTTGAAGACCTGGCGATCCTGACCGGCGGCTCGGTTATCTCCGAAGACCTGGGCATCAAGCTCGAGAACGTGAAGATCACGGAC
>MHDY01000126.1:7665-8298 GCA_001803705.1 Nitrospirae bacterium GWC2_56_14
CGACGCCATCCAGGGCCGGGTGAAGATGATCAAGGCGCAGATCGCCGAGACCACGTCCGACTACGACAAAGAGAAGCTCCAGGAGCGGCTCGCCAAGATCGTGGGCGGCGTTGCCGTCATCAACGTGGGCGCATCGACCGAGACCGAGATGAAAGAGAAGAAGGCACGTGTCGAAGACGCGCTCCATGCGACCCGCGCGGCCATGGAAGAAGGCATTGTTGCAGGCGGCGGCGTTGCGCTGCTCCGCTGCATCCCCGTGCTCGACAAACTGAAACTCTCCGGCGACGAGCAGATCGGCGTCAACATCATCAAGAAGTCCCTGGAAGAGCCGATCCGCCAGATCGTGAACAACGCCGGCCTCGAGCCGTCGGTGATCGTGGACAAGGTGAAGTCCAGCGACAAGCCGAACTACGGCTTTGACGCGCAGAAGGAAGAGTATGTGGACATGCTCCAGGCCGGCATCATCGACCCGACCAAGGTCACGCGCTCGGCGCTCCAGAACGCGGCCTCCGTTGCGAGCCTCATGCTCACGACCGAAGTCATGATCACCGATATGCCCGAAGAAAAGGGTGCAGGCGGCATGGGCGGCGGAATGCCCGGCATGGGTGGTATGGGCGGCATGGGCGGCGGGAT
>MHDY01000127.1 GCA_001803705.1 Nitrospirae bacterium GWC2_56_14
CAACGTACATTCCCGCACATGGTAGTCACCGTAACGTCTCCTGGTACCTTCTCCACAAGTGAATCTTTCATGCTCCCCCATGTCTGGTGCGGGCCGGTTTACCTCGCACCGCAATTTATTGCATTCTGAGCGTGCACAAATCATCTTTTCCAAAGGGCCCCGTTGGCACCAATCCTGCTGATTAAACATGCTTAGGCCTGAATATTTAATTATATGAATTCAAGCTCTTGAATAGCGCCGCATCAGCCCGGCGGCAGCTATCGCTTTGGTGTGCCATTTGACTGCGTTATTAAGGCATATAGCCCTGATGCTGCGTGAGCAATGGCGGATGATCCTGCGAATAAAATTAAAACTGCTCGTCTGACTGCACAGAAGTGCCGTCGGACCGGCTTGTTATGGGGGATTGCTATGTGCGGATCGGTACTCCGATTGATTCCCATCCTGATTGTGGGAATTGCCTTCAGTCTTTTGCCACACTCAGTCCATGCCGAACTTGACTGCTACGAGTGCCACGGCACGAAAACTCCCCCCGACTATCGCCCTCTTGATGATTCTTCGCGCAACCCGGCGACAGGCGGTTTCCGCGGCAACCACCGAACCCACCTGGGCCCGGCGTCCGGCCCCGGCTCGTGCAATGCCTGTCATGCCGGGAGCCACGGCACACCTTCCACGTACACTCCGGATCACAGTGACGGGAAAATCGCCCTTGGCGAAAACATCAACAACTCTCCACATCCTGCCGGTGGGAGCTACGTCAAAGGGAGCGATACTCCCGTTTTCTTCAACCAGACCACCGTCCCGGTCCTCGGTTCCTGTTCCAATGTGAACTGCCACTTCGAGACGGAGACGCCGGAGTGGAGTAGTCCGCCATTCGTGGCGCCAGCCGATTGCGACAAATGCCACTCGGCCAATCCGACTACGGGCAGCCATCCCGGCACCGGCGGCAAGCATGCCGGCTTCGCCTGTATCTCCTGCCATCCCGGTGCTGCCGCGACGTTCGGCCACGCGACCAGCGGCAGGCTGCGGGTGGAGTTCTCCCCCGTGCCGGGAGGCCGGTACACCGGCGACCTGAACAAATTCCTGCCGAGCCAGTCTGCCGGGAAAACCTACGGCGAATGCACCAATGTCTATTGCCACAGCGATGGGACGGCGGTCGCGACGGGCGCCGTCGGCAGCCGCGGGGCCACGTTCGGCAACCGTACCACGCCGGTTTGGGGAAGCACCGGGGGAAGCACCACCTGCACTACCTGCCACGATTACCCCCCCGGCTACGGCCAGGCTTATTATGTGAAGAGCTCCGATCCCTACTGGGCGGCGATGGCCGGGCCGAAGGCTAATCTCCACATCCTCCGGTGGCACTACGACGAGCCGTGCTCTGCCTGCCATTATGGGACCACGACCGACGGGACCACCATCACTGACCCCGCCAGGCATGCCAACGGCGTGTATGACGTCATCCCCGGCGCCGACATCGGCTTCCGGTACGACTATGATCCTTCCGGAGGAAGTTGCTCCGCCGTCAATTGCCACGGGTGGGGTGCCCATCCCCACACCACCGAACGCTGGGGTGATTATCCGTACCAGATGAATCTCCCGTACCCGGTTAAGACTGCCTGCCGCACCTATACCTTCACGGCCAACGAGTCGGAACTCTACATGCAGACCAACTGGCACTGGCCCGATCTGCCGCCGGTGAAGGTCACGTGGGATTTCGGCGACGGGACCAAGGCGTACGACACCTTCAACGTGTCGCACCGGTATGAGCAGCCGGGCAACTATCTCGTCACCTTCACCGCCCGGGACAGGATCCAGCACCTGACGTACGGCAGCAACTACCTCACCGTGGACAATGCGAACATCAAACCGGTGACGAACGTCGTCTCGTCCGTCGACGGCATGACGGCCACCCTGACCGACCTGTCGCGGGATGCGGATTACAACAGCTGCGGTCATTCAGGGCCGGGAACGGTGTACATCGACTGGAACGACGGCACCGCCTCCGTCACTCAATCCATCGACCTGACCGACGCGCCCTCCAACACCGTCTTCCGGCATGTGTACCAGAATGCCGGCACCTACAACATCGTCTATCAGGTCAGGGACAACTCGGGTGACTATACCTATCCGCAGATCCCGCGCCTGACGGTCCAGGTCCCCTCCGGCAGCACGACGCCGCTGTCGGTCTTCAACGGCCACGTCACCGACCACACGACCGGCCTCGGCTTCGCGGGGGTGACGGTTCAGCTGGCGAATCCGAAAGTCATTCCGTCCATCGTCGCAACGACAACCACCGATGGCGCGGGATACTACCAGTTTACCGATTTCCCGCTGGACATCACCTATACGGTGGAGGTGGCGAGGGAGGGGTACCAGTTCACCCCGGCCGCCAAGAGCGCCTATATCTGGAGCGGCAATGCCGGCCAGACCGTCACTAACGACTTCCACACCTCCGTTCCCGATACGGAGCCGAAAATACACCTGGGCGGGCGGATCACCGACGCCAACGGCAACGGGCTCCTGGCGTTCATCTCGCTGTTGAAGGGGGACGTGACGGTGAGGACCACCGAAACGAATAGGGACACCGGCCTGTACACCTTCGGCGACGTGGATGACGACTGCTATATTGTGAAGCCGAGCTATAACGTCTCCGACGGGTACCTGCCCGAGACACGGGAAGTGTGCTTCACCGACAACGAGATCAACTTCGTGCGCACACCGCGTAGCGTCATTGCTCAGATTACCGGCTCTATCCAGGACGATGCTGGCGCCGGCATTTCGAACGTGACGGTCAGCCTGAAGAATGCAGACGGTAAAATCATCTCGACCCAAACGACGAATGGCACCTATTCGTTCTCGAATTCCCTCGCAGGGTGCTACACGATCGAACCCCAGAAATTGGGGTATACCTTCGCCCCTTCCACCAGGAGCATTTGCGGTACGGGAGGGGAGACCATCATCGACCAGCATTTCGCCGGCCAGCCGACCGGGCCGCTCGTTTCCATCGGCGGGCAGATCGGCGTACAGACGGGCGGGACCGTGTATGCAGGCGTGTATCTGAAGAAGGACGGGAAGGTGCTGTACCAGAAAGGGATTGATGGAACAACCGGCGCGTATCTCTTTGACCAGGTGCCGGATGGGTGCTACACCGTCGAGCCGCTGGACGAGCGGTTCGTCTTTACCCCGACGTCGCAGGAGGTGTGCGGCGCCACATCGTCTGCAAACTTCACGGCGACGATCCGCGAGACCATGAATGTGGGGGGCGAAGTCTACACCAGGGACGGCATCCCGCTCCGGTACCCGGTGACCCTTAACATCAAGGATTCGTGGGGGAACGTCCTTGCCTCTCCGGTCACTTATGCCTCCACCGATTCGAACCTCGGCAAATACTGGACCACGCTCCGGAAGGAGTGCGTCACCGTCGAGCCGGTTGCCGGCATCTTCACGTTCACCCCGTCGGTTCAGGCCGTGTGCCAGGCAACCTCCAACGTCAACTTCAAGGCCGCCGATACCAGGTTCCTGGTAAAGGGGCGGGTGACCGACCAGGCGGGGGCACCTCTGGAGAATGTGACCCTGTACCTGCAGGATACCAACGGTGCGACATTGCGGAGTCAGCAGACCATAACCGGCGGGTACTACAGCTTCGGCAAGCTCGGCAACGCCTGTTACATGGTGGTGCCGGCGGCGGGAGCGTACCCGTACAGCCCGCTCTCGATGCAGGTATGCGAAGAGAATACCGGAGTCAATTTTACCGCCGTCACTGCCGGCAGCGAAACGGTCGCCACCCCCCTCAGTTCCACCGCCATCAACGTCACCTGGCTCGACAGCCCCGACGAGACGGGCTATACGGTCCAACGATGTACCGGAGCCGACTGCGCCGATTTTTCGGATATTGCCACCCTCGATGCAGACATCACCCAGTACACCGATGCATCTGCCTGCAGCGAGACGAGCTACACCTACCGGACGAAATCCTTCAACAGTGCAGGGGAGCGGTTCTCCACTCCCGCGTCCGCTTCGACTCCGGCTCCGGTGGCGCCGACTGATCTTGCTGCATCTGCCCAGTCCGAGAACCGGACGATGCTGTCGTGGTCCCACGCGGGCAGCGATCTGACCGGCTTCAGGATCGAGCGGTGCGGCGGAGCGGAATGCAGCGACTTCGCCGTGGTCGCCACGGTCGGTGCGGAGACGAGGACCTTTTTCGACAGCGGGTTTGCGCCGGGAAGCTACAGCTACCGGATCAGGGCGTACAAGGATGCGGGCTGCCCCTGGGAGAGCGGCCCAACGAATGCCATATCGATTGAGACCTCCACCCCCGCGCTGGACGATTTTGCCGTGACCGTTGCCGATTCGACGTCCTCCATTGTTTCCTGGACCGACAACTCGGTGACCGCCACCGGCTACAGCCTGGAACGGTGCACCGGTGAAGGGTGCGGCAATTTCAGCGAGGTCGCTTCCCTGGACAAGGACCCCGCAGCGCTCATGGTGCTCAACATGGACGAGCCGGCCTGGAACGGCATTACCGGCGAGGTGATGGACAGTTCCGGCAACGATCGGCACGGGACGGCGATGAACGGGTCCTCGACCGTTGCCGGCAGGTTCGGCCGGGCGGCAAGTTTCGACGGCATCGACGATTATCTGGTGGCCGGGGTCGACGGGAGGTCGCTCACCCAATGGACGGTCGAGATGTGGATCAGGCCGGAACCGCTGAATTCCCAGAAAACCATTTTCCAGTGGGGGGACTCGACCAACGTGGACACCAGCAACTGGTACCTTCGCCTCATGCGCAACAGCAACGGCACCGTGCAGTGGTGGTATCCCTACTACATCGGCGGCACCAACCCCTATACCAACACCAGCTATTCGGGTGAGGTCGCGGCGCCGGACAGCGAATGGACCCATATCGTCCTCACCTATAACGGAACCCGCCTGCGAACCTACGGCAACGGAGTCCTTACCAGTACGGGGCAGGTGCTGAACCTGGTGCAGAGCGACAAGGCGCTTTTCGCCATGTTCGGTGCCGGCAAAGGATACTCGACCGGAACCCGTTTCAAGGGTCTCATCGATGGCGCCGTCATCTACCGCCGCGCCCTCTCCCCTGCCGAAGTGCTGGCGCGCTACGAGCGTGGCTCCGACCTTTCCGTCTGCAGCGCGACCAGCTACACCTACCGGGTGAAGGCGGTGAACAAGGGGCTGTCCAATTCCGGGGGCGGGTGCTGGAGCAAACGGGCGCCGGTCACCATCGCCACCTTCCGGCCTGACTTCCAGACCCGCGTGGTCGTTCCCTTCGACGCAGCCATGAAACCGGCTTTCGACGACGTCCGCTTCTACGACGCCGGTTCGGGCAAGGAGCTTCCCTACTGGCTCGACAGCAAGACGGACGGAGTCACCGCCACCTTCTGGGTGCGCACCGGCCGGAGCGATTCCATCTATCTTTACTACGGCAACCCGTCGGCCACCTCGTCCAGCGACGGCCGGAGCACCTTCGAGTCCTTCGATGACTTCCGCGACCCGATCGGCAATACCTACGTCGAGCGTCCCAAATGGCTGGAAACCATCTGGTCGTACGCCAACGACAACGGCTACCAGTACCTTACCGCCGCCAACGGTACGGCCAATTTCACGTTCGGGTCGGCCTACAACTATATCTGGACCCTGAGCAGCAAGGGGACCGAACTCCTTGAGACCGGCGTGCCGCTTGGCAACGACTTCCACGCCCAGATCAGGCTGAACAGCTACACGGTGAACAATCAGACCTTTGCCGGGATCGCCCTTTCCGACACGGCAAAGGCGTATACCTTCGGCAGGTATCGCAACGATACAACCGCCATCAACGATATCCGGGTGGAGAAACTGGACGGGAGCGCCGCCTCCGACCTGGCCGATACGACCCTGCCGGCCTACCTGGCCATCAAGAAGGTCGGCAGCAGCTATTCATTCTTCCAGAGCCGGGACAACGCCACCTGGACCATGGTCGGCAATCCAGTCAACGACATAACGCCGACACGCCTTTCCCTGTTCGGAAAGGAGATAACCGCCAGTTCCAGCGCGCTCGCCATCTCCTTCGACGACTTCCTGATAAGAAAATACGCGGCCGAGGAACCGGCAGCTACAGTGGGAGTGGGTGAGGACGTCGGGACCTGTTCCACCCTCGGCTGGGACCACCCGTACAGCGCTCCGGTCACCGTCACCACGCCGACCCCAGGGGCGCCGAGTGGCCTTGCCCTGACCACCTACGACACCGAGATCGGCCTTGCCTGGACCAGGAACACCACGGACGAAACCGGGTTCAGGATCGAACGGTGCCAGGGCGCGGGTTGCTCCAATTACGTCCAGATCGCCACGGTCGGACGGGGGGTGACGTCGTACAGCGACGTGGGACTCATCCTCGGCGCCAGCTACTCCTATCGCGTTAAGGCGTACAAAACCGCTTCGTGCGGTTGGGAAACGGCATACTCCGATGCCGCCGCGACGACAACGGTTCTTCGCGCCCCGGAGCTGAGCGTGACGCCGTTCAACACGACCCAGATGAACCTCTCCTGGGTGGATAACTCGCGGTCGGAGACCGGCTTCACCGTCGAACGTTGCCAGGGAGAGTCGTGCAGCGGGTTCTCCCCCATCGCCTCCCTGTTCGGCACCGGCTATGCGGACGGCGCCGTCTGCTCCGGCGAAACCTACACCTACCGCGTGCAGGCGGTGAGCAGCGGATTCTCCAACAGTGGCGGCGGATGCTGGCAATGGCGGGTGCCGGTCACTATCTCCAACTTCATCCCCGATCATCCGACGCGGGTAGCTCTTGTTGCAAACGCTGCCATCAAATCCGACTACAGCGATATCAGGTTCTTCGACGCCACCACCGGCCGCGAGCTTCCCCACTGGCTCGAAGGTGTAGGCTCCTCCTTCCCGGCAGCATGGGTAAGGACCGGACAGAACAACACGGTCTACATGTATTTCGGCAATCCGAGCGCCACCTCCGCCAGCAACGGCAAGGCGGTCTTCGAAGTCTTCGACGACTTCAACGACGGCCAGATTGACAGCGCGCTGTGGACGCTACTTTCCGGCAACGGCTCCATTACCGAAAGCGGCAATACCCTCAACTTCTCCTATACCGGCGCCGCCGCCAACGACTGGTCCGCCAACGCAGGGGAGAGGCAATCGGCGGCGTTGCGGCTGAAGACGCTGCCGGCAGGCGATTTCGTGGCAGCGGTGAAGCTGAACAGCTACACCGTTCCCACCCTGACCCATGCCGGCATCGCGGTGTACGGTTCCGATACCGATTCCTATCTGTGGGGGAGGTACAGCGGGCCCTCCCATGACTACGGACTGACCAAGCTGGACGGCGTCCTGATCGGCACCTATTCCACCTCGGCCCTGCCGCAGCTGTTTGCCGTGAAACGGGTGGGGGGAAGCTATTCATTCCTGTACGGCTCCGACAACAACTACCTGCAGCCACGGGGGAATATCTACAACGACATCCCCTTCAATGGGCTGGTGCTGTTCGGCAAGGAGTGGGGCACCAACAACCTTTCCTTCGGGCTCGAATATTTCCTTGTCCGGAAGGTGGCGGCCAAGGAACCGAGCGGCTCCCATGACCCGAACGCGAAGATTCAGGCCACCATCTGCGGCGCGGTCTGGAACGCCCCGTACAGTGATCACATTGCCGTAACGGCACCACAGCCTGCGCCGCCCACGGAGTTGAGTGCAACCGTCGTTTCACCAACGCGCATCAACCTCTCCTGGAGCCAGACCTCCGATGAAACGGGCTTCCGCATCGAACGTTGCAGCTCCGCAGGGTGCGCCGATTTTGCCGAGATCGCCACCGTCGGCGCCGATATCGCCACATTCAGCGACGGCGGCCTGGTGGGTGGCACCAGCTACAGCTACCGCGTCAGGGGCTTCAAAACGACCCCGCACTGCAGCTGGTCGAGCGGTTACAGCAACACTGCCACGGCCCTGGCAGCCCTGGCGTCCCCCGGCGGGCTGACGGCGACGCCCGAATCGGGAAATACGATAACGCTCTCCTGGACCGACACCGCCGTTGCCGAAACCGGCTACCGGATCGAACGGTGCGAGGGGCCGTCGTGCACCGACTTCACCGAAATCGCCTCCATCGGGCCGAACGTCACCTCCTATCCCGATACCTCCGTGCAGAGCGGCGTTTCCTATACTTATCGGGTCAGGCCTTGGAGCGGCGGCCTGTTCGAGTCCGGGACCGGATGCTGGGCCAAGAAGTCCCAGGTGTACCTCTCATCGAACTTCCAGCCCAATTACCAGAACAGGGTGACGATCTATTACTCCCCGACCCAGACGCCAGGGCTCAATCCTGATTTCAGCGACGTCAGGTTCTTCGACGAAACGGCGAAGAAGGAGATCCCCTACTGGATCGAAAAGATCGTTCCCGGCGCCAACGGGAGCCAGACGGCGACCGTATGGTACAAATCGGGTCCGACGAACACCATCTACATGTACTTCGGCAACAAGAACGCCGCTTCCGTCAGCAGCGGCAAAAAGACCTTCGAGGTGTTCGACGATTTCAGTGACGGCGTGCTCGACAACTCCCTCTGGTCGCTTCTCGCGGGTAACGGGAGCATAACGGAAAGCGGCGGGGAACTCAGGTTCAGCTACAGCGGCGATCAGAACAACGACTGGAATGCAGGAGGGCGGCAGGGAGCAGGGCTGTTGATGTCCGCACTCCCGGCTGGAGATTTCCTGGCCGAGGTGAAACTGAACGATTACGCCATGACCGACCAGTCGTTCGCCGGCATAAGCGCCTACGGTTCCGACAGCGCCGCGTACCTCCTCGGGCGGTACAAGGCGTCCACCTACTATTCCTACGGCCTGCAGAAGCAGGACGGGACGACACTGGCCACGGCAAGCACGAACACGGTGCCGCTGTACCTCGGCATCAAGAAGATCGGCGCCTCCTATTCCTTCTTCCAGAGCGCCGACAACGCCTATTGGAGCGCGGTCGGCGGTTCATACAGCGACGTGCCGCTCAACGGCATAGCCCTAGTCGGCAAGGAGGTGGGAAGTTCCGGCGTAACTTTCTCCATGGGGCAGTTCTATGTCCGGAAGGCGGTAGCGGTGGAACCCTCTCCCTCCGTCAGGGCCGATTACCACACGGCGGTCTCCCTCTGCACCGATGTGTGGGAGGGGCCGTATGGAGAAGCGACGGCGGTGACGCCCTGACAGGTTGTTGAAAAGCAGCCATCTCGCCGCCGTCCTCGCAAGCCGCCGTGTGCGGCGTAGCGCTGCTACGCCTCCGTGGGGCTTGCTGCGGGTGCGACGATCTGACTGCTTTTGAACAACCTGAACTGTAGTGATTGAAAAGCGGCCATCGCCGCCGTGGTCCCTTCGGGGGTTCTATGTTCAATGTTCTAGGTTCGAGGTTATAAGGCTTGAAACCTTGAACTTTGAACCTTGAACCGCTTCTCAGGGTGCGACGATCTGACTATTTTGAACAACCTGAATTTCTTTGTAATCAGAAAGGAAAACGCCCCGTTCCTGGGAAGGAATCGGGGCGTTTTTCGTCATTGCGGTGCGGCGATACGTACTATTCCTGCTCGTACCGTTCGACTATGGTCCGGTAGCGCTCCTCGATTTCGGCGGGAGCCTGTGCTTCGGCGACCTCGTAGGCTTCCAGGATTCCGGGCCGCATCGTTTCGGGGAGGACCCGCTCCGACAGGGGGTAGAGGATGTTGTCTTCCTTGGAGATGTGGTCCCGCAGCAGCGCGGCGTATCCCAGCGCATTCTCGGCGATGACCGGATACACGTCGGTACGTCCCGCCTGGGCTTCCTTCACCGCCGCCTCCATGGTGCGGACGAATTCCCGCCCGTGGTCGTGCTCCATCAGCATGGCTGCAACCGGGCTATTATCCTTCGGCATGCCGTTGTCCACCAGCGCCTTGAAGAGAACGTCCTCTTCCTTCGCGTGGTGATATCTGTCGGCGTAGTTACGGATAAACTCTATGCCGTCGAGATAAAACTGCCAGTTGCGGTAGTCGCCGGCGGCGGTTTGCGGCGCATTCTTTTCGAGCAGCCCGATCATCCGCAGGATCAGCTGGTGCTCTTCGACCAGTGCTTTCGTGATGTCAGCTTTCATCAATTCCTCCGGTTGCCGTCGATGCCGATGATGACCGTCTCAAGAGGAATGTCCCGGCCGCTTTTCTGCACCGCTTCCTTTACCATGACGTCCAAACCCCGGCAGCACGGCACTTCCATGATGGCGACGGTGACCTTCGGCGTGTCGTTGGTCCGGAAGATGGTCGCCAGCTTTTCCACGTAGCCGTCAGTTTCATCCAGCTTCGGGCACGCTATGGCCAGCGCCTTCCCCTTCAAGAGGTCCTGGTGCATGCTTCCCATGGCGAACGCCACGCAGTCGGCCGCTACCAGGATCTCTGCATTCTGGAAGTAGGGGGCCGTCGGTGGCACCAGGTGCAGCTGCACCGGCCACTGCCGCAGCTCGGAGCGTGCTTTCGTCGTGTTGGTCGTCTCTTCGGTTTCGGTTCTCTCGATCGTTCTCGCCATGCTGCCCGGGCAGCCGCATCCCATGTTTCCCATGATCAT
>MHDY01000128.1 GCA_001803705.1 Nitrospirae bacterium GWC2_56_14
TATCCCTGCGGGACCAGAAAGGCTTCAAGCAGTTCAACGTTCCGGGGCTGGTCGTCGACGACTAAGATCACGGGACAGGCTTTCATCCTGTCCTCGTCTTTGCGTTTGCTTTTGGGAGGCCCTGCCCGATGAACTGACCGATTTCCTTCGCGAAGGTGCGCGTATTGATCGGCTTGCCGATAAATCCCGAGTTCGGCACGGCACCGATCTCTTCCCTGCCTTCCGCCAGCACGGAAGCGGTCACGAACACAATGGGGATGTCGCTCGTCTCCAGGTCCCGGCGCAATATCGCGGCGGCCTCCGAACCACGCATGTCGGGAAGCCGCATATCCATGACGATGATGTCCGGTTTTTCTTTCCTAGCCATGGCAATGCCGGACCGGCAGTCCTTCGCGGTAAATACCTCGAAGCCGGCGACCTCCAGCAGGTCCTTCTCCAGCAGCAGATTGTTCTCATTGTCATCGACGACCAGCGCCTTCTTCTTCAACTCACACCGTCTTCCAGGCGATCGCAGGGAGCGTGAAACGGACCGAGGCGCCTTTATCGAGGCCTTCTGATTCCACGGACAGCTTGCCGCCGTGCAGTTCGACCAGGTTCCTCGAAAGCGGCAGCCCCAGTCCGGTCCCTTCCGTGACCCGTGAATAGGGGGTGTCGACGCGGAAGAACCCTTCGAATATCTTTTCCCTGTTTTCCGGTGCGATACCGACCCCCGTATCCCAGACCTCCACTTCGATCCCGGTTTCGCTTTTCTTCGCCCGCATGCCGATGGTGCCGCCCCCGGGAGTGAATTTAACCGCGTTCGAAAGCAGGTTGTAAATGATCTCTTTTACTTTGAGCTCATCGGCCTCGACATCCGGCAGATCGTCGGCGATCTCAAGAACCATGTGGAGGTCCTTTTTACTGACCATATCCGCCACCAGCAGCGAAAGCTCATGCAGCAGGCTTTTCATGGGCACGGTGGATAATCCCAGTTTCATCTTTCCGGCTTCCAGTTTTGCCATGTCAAGGATCTGGTTGATCAGCAGGAGCAGATGCTTTCCGCTGGTCAGCACATTATTCACGTATTTCTTCTGCTTCTCGTTCAGCGGCCCGAAGGTCTCGTCGAACAGCACTTCGGAGAAACCGTTAATGGAGTTCAGCGGGGTCCTGAGCTCATGGGACATATTGGCCAGGAATTCCGATTTCACCCGGGCGGTCCGCTTGAGCTCGGTGGCCAGCTCGTTGAGTTCTCCATGGGCCTTTTCCAGCCCGTTCTCCACTTTCCTGCGCTCGGTGATATCTTCGATGGCAAGGAGGATGATGCGCTCTTTTCCCAGCTTTCGTTGAATTTGCCGGGCATTCAACAGCATGATGCGCCGGCCGATGGTGGAGAAATCGTGCTCGACCTCATAGTTGTCAAAGGTCGCTTTCTGGGGCAGGATGGTCTCCAGCAGTTCCCGCAGCTTGGGGATGTCCCATTGTTTATTTCCCAGATCGTAGATGAGCTGCCCCACCGTCTCCTCGGGCTTTACCTTGAAGAATTCATAGAAGGACCGGCTGACCGTGACCACCCGGAGGTCCTGGTCCAGGGAGATCAGGGGTTCGCGCACCGTGTTGATGACGCTCTCGGCGAATTCACTGGCCTCGTCGGCTGATTTTTTAATGACCTCCAATTCCTTCCGGGTCTTTTCCAGGCCGGTTTCTATCTCCTTGCGCTCGGTAATGTCCTCGATGGCCAGAAGGATGATCCGCTCCTTGCCCATGCCTCGTTCGATCTGCCGGGCATTCAAAAGCATGATGCGGCGGCCGATGGTGGCGAAATTGTGCTCGACCTCATAGTTGTCAAAGGTGGCTTTCTGGGGCAGGATGGTCTCCAGCAGTTCCCGCAGCTTGGGAATGTCCCACTGGTTGTTGCCCAGGTCATAGATAAGCTTGCCCACCGTCTCTTCGGGCTTTACCTTGAAAACGTCGTAAAAGGAGCGGCTGACGGTGACCACCCGGAGGTCCTGGTCCAGGACGATCAACGGCTCCCGCACCGTGTTGATGATGCTGTCGGAGTATTCGCTGATGACCAGCCGCTGCCGCGCTTTCTTTTGCGCGGTGATGTCGTGCATAATGGCCGACACGCCGCAGAGCGCGTCCGACTGGTCCCTGATCGGCGAAAGGGTCAGCGAGATGTCAATGATCACCCCGTCCTTTCGGACACGCTTGGTCTCGTGATTATTGATCAACCCGCCCTGTTGCAGCCTGTTCAACTGGCTGTGTATCTCTTCCTCGTACCCGGGAGGGGCCAGCAGCGTTATATTTTTGCCGAGCATCTCTTCTTCCGTATACCCGTAGATGCTTTCCGCGGCGTTGTTCCAGCTCACCACGTAGCCCTGCAGGTTTTTCCCGATGATCCCGTCAACGGAAGTGTTCACGATCGCGGCCAGGGTATAGTTCGAGTCGTCCCGTCTCTTGCGTTTGGTGATGTCCTCGATGGCCAGGAGAATGACCTTCGCTTTTTCCGGCGGGCTGGGGATCCTCCGGGCGTTCAACAGCATGGTGCGTTTGCCGATGGTCGCGAAATCGTGCACGACCTCATAGTCGTCAAAGGTCGCTTTCTGGGGAAGGATGGTCTCCAGCAGTTCCCGCAGCCGGGGGATGTCCCACTGTTTATTGCCCAGGTCGTAAATAAGCTGCCCCACGGTCTCCCCGGGATTGACCCGGAAGACCTCGTAAAAAGAGCGGCTCGCGAAGACCACCCGGAGGTCCTGGTCCAGGACGACCAGCGGTTCGCGCACGGTATTGACGATGCCCTCGGAAAATTCGTGGGATACCGTGATAGTTTTATTCGCGGTCATTCTCCGTCATCCTGCTTTCAGTGTCTCGCTGTCCGGTTTTTTTCATTGCTCCTCAGGCGCGGCCTGGGCCCGGAGATTATTGTGACCACGTCATGTCGAGAAAGGCATCCACGACGAGCGGGTCGAAATGGACGCCCCTGAGCGCCGCGATGTGCTGGTACGTCTTCTCAACGGGCCAGGCTTCGCGATAGGGCCGCTCCGA
Organism: Nitrospirae bacterium GWC2_56_14; assembly: GCA_001803705.1. Classification (GTDB taxonomy): domain Bacteria; phylum Nitrospirota; class UBA9217; order UBA9217; family UBA9217; genus GWC2-56-14. The sequence continues at coordinate 3,025 of MHDY01000128.1, forward strand.
GATGAGCGCATCGGCAACATCGATCACGGAGAACACGCGGGCCTTGAACGGGATGTCCTCTCCCTTGATCCCCCGCGGGTAGCCCTGTCCGTCCCACCTTTCGTGATGACAGTAGGGGATGTCGATGGCGGGACGAAGAAAAGGTATTCCCGCGAGCAGATCGCGCGCATAGATCGTGTGGAGTTTCATGATCTGCAGCTCTTCCGGCGTCAGCGGCCCCTTCTTCAAAAGTATGGTGTCAGGTATGCTGATCTTGCCGATGTCGTGGAGCAGAGCGCCCCTCCTGACCTGCACCAGTTCGGAATCCGCCATTCCCAGCATGCGGGACAGACGCAGGGTCATCTCGGTGACGCGTTCGGTATGGCCTTTCGTATCCTCGTCCCTGAACTCAAGGGTGCGGCCCCATCCCTCAAGCGTCGCGTCATAGGAAAGCGTAAGCTCCGTGGCGAAATGCTGAAGGCTGTCGTACATGGCCGCGTTGTTGATGGCGATCGCCGCCTGCCCTGCCAGGAGTTCGAGGAAAGTCATCCACTCCTTCGTCGGGTTCAGCGACTTCCGCTGAAAAATCTCGAGAACGCCCTGGACCTTGCCCTGGGCGATCAGGGGCATGGCGATATAGGACTCGAATTCCTCCCCTTTCAGCGCATTCGTCAGCGACCCCGACAGGTCCGTGATGATGAGCGCCTGCCGTTCGTAGGCGGCCTGACCGGCATGCCCCTTCCCCAGATGCACATGGGTGGACTGGACCGCCGAGGCGCTGAAACCGCGGCCTGCCGCATAATTCAGGTACAGGGAATCCTTGTCCAGGAGAAGCACATCGGCGGCGTCTACCTTCAGCAGGGTGGTCAATTTTTCCAGAAGCACGTTGAGGGTGACCCTGATATCCAGGCTGGAGCTTATGGATATGGCGATCTCACTGAGCGCGGTCATATTTGCCAGCTGCCGATGGAGCATTTCTTCCGATTCCTTACGACCCGTGATATCGTGGACAGTGCCTTCCATGCCCACGATCGTGCCGGAATCGTCGCGGATCACCGCGGCCTGCTCATGAACGAAGCGCACCGAGCGGTCGTGCAGAACGATCCGGTGGTCGATATCGTAGGGCTTTTCCCCGCTCAGCGCGGCATCGATCGTTTTTTTTACCCGATCGCGGTCCTCGGCATGCACGGATCGCAGGAACGTCTCAAAGGTCACGCTGCCCTGGTGGTCGACGAAGCCGAAAATGCGGTATGCTTCCGGGGACCCATGGGACCACGTGATCCGGTTGTTGACGATGTCCCATCTCCAGCTGCCGATATGGGCGATCTCCTGCGCTCTGATGAGGTTTCTCTCGCTCCGGCGAAGCTGGTCCTCGGCCTGCTTACGCTCCGTCACATCGCGCAAGATGCTGACCGCGTGCCACTCGCCCTTCAACTGAAGCGCCGAAATGGTGAGTTCAACGGGAAATTCCGTGCCGTCCTTTTTGACCGCACGAACGGTGAGCAACTTCCTCGGGAGCGGGGTTTCCCCGGGCTTATGGAAATGCCGGAGCTCCTCGCGATAGGCTTCAGCCTGTTCGGAGGAGGCAAAGAGCGCACGCAGCCCGGTGCCCATCACCTCATGGGAGGCATAGCCGAACACGCGTTCCGCTGCTTCGTTCCAGTAGGAGATGTTCTCTTTTTCGTCGATCATGATGATCGCGTCCTGGGCCGATGCAGCAAGGCCCTTGAATTTCTCCTCGCTCGCTCTGAGTGATTTCTCCGACTTCCTTCGCTCCATGGACTCCTCCCAGCCCTGCGTCGCATGCATTTCGCCGTTCATAAGGCAGCCTCCCTCACTCATGATACCTCCGGCGTTTATTTTCCCGGCTCGTGAAACTCCAGGGGGACGAACCCCTTCACCGTTATCCGCTTCAGGGAGCCGCGGTGACACCAAAGAGCAGAATCGCCGACCGCGCGGCGCGGCATCAAAGCTGCTGCGATGGCGCTGCTATCGTATTCGGCTGCACCGTCGCTATCCGGTTGCGGCCCCCGGACTTCGCCTGATACAGGGCCGCATCGGCCCCGGACAGCAGTTCCTGAGCGGTCTGCCCGTGTTCAGGGTAGACCGCCACTCCCAACGACAGGGTAGGTGGATCGAGTTGCCGCCCGC
>MHDY01000129.1 GCA_001803705.1 Nitrospirae bacterium GWC2_56_14
CGAACTCAAAGTTTTCGTACCCAGAGTAGGGACGTTTTTTGCGGAAGTCCCAGTCAAATCCGCAGGCCCGAAGACCCGGCCCGGTGACGCCCCATTCGACGGCTTCTTCCCGCGTGTAGGCGCCGACGCCTTTGGTTCGGCCCTTGAAGATGCTGTTCTGCATGACAATGGAATCGTATTCCTTGAGCCGCGGCGGCAGATAGGCGAGAAAATTTCGCACCAGGCGGTCCCAGCCTTTCGGCAGGTCCTGTGCCACGCCGCCGATCCTGAACCATTCAGGATGCATGCGTCCGCCGCAGATGGCCTCGATAATATCGAAGATGCGCTCGCGGTCCGTGAACATGTAGAATACAGGCGAGAGCGCTCCCACGTCCTGGGCAAAAGTGCCGTACCAGACCAGGTGACTGGCGATACGGAACAGCTCCGCCAGCATGACCCGGATCACTTGCGCCCGCGCAGGGACCTCGATGCCCGCCAGTTTCTCCACCGCGAGGCAGTAGGCCATGTTGTTCATGACGCCGCCCAAATAGTCCACGCGGTCCGTGTAGGGGATGAAGGTGTGCCAGGTCTGGCGCTCTGCCATCTTTTCCGCGCCGCGGTGATGATAGCCGATGTCGGGCACGCATTCCCTGATCTCCTCGCCGTCGAGCTGCAGGATGAACCGGATGAGGCCGTGCGTGCCCGGATGCTGAGGGCCGAGGTTCAGGAACATGAAGTCCGTGTCTTCTGCCGTGCGCGTCATGCCCCAGTCCTCGGGCCTGAACTTGAGCGCCTGCTGCTCGATCGTTTCTTTCTCATCGGAAAGCGTGAACGGTCCCATCTCGGTTGCGCGCGCAGGGTGGTCCTTGCGCAGGGGATGACCTATCCAGGTCGGCGGCATCAGTATCCGGCTCAGATGCGGGTGACCGTCGAAGGTGATGCCGAAGAGGTCCCAGACCTCGCGTTCGTACCAGTTGGCTGACGGCCAGAGATGAGTGATCGTCTGAAGCGACGGAGCAGTACCGATGAGCGCAACCTTGATGCGGATGTCGTCGTTGCGGTCATAGGAAAGAAGATGATAGACAACCGTAAAATCGCTTTGCGGCTGGTCCGGGCGGTGGCGGCGTACGCGTTCGTCTATAGCAGTGAGGTCGTACAGCATTTTATAGGGACGGTCGATGGCGTTTTTAAGATGACGGAGAATGTCGGGGGCTTTATCTTTCCTGACCCAGAGCGTGGGGATGTTGTCGCAGGTCTGCTGGACCGCAAGAATGGAGTCGCCGAAAGCTGAAGTGAGGTCGTTGATGATGGGATTTATGTTCATAGTTAAGAATGAAGCAAGGATATTGACACTGACGGACGCTGAAAAAAGCTATGAGGAACCTTTCATGAAAATTACCTCCCCAACCCCTCCTTGGAAAGGAGGGGCTACATAACAATCCCTCCCCTTACCAAGGGGAGGTTAGGTGGGGTGCTTTTACCGGTGAACGCCATGTCGATGCAAAGCGTCGAGCTCTATAGCCTTATCATAAAAGATCAGTGAAGATCAGTGTCAAAAAATCCTATACTTCATCGATCGGCCGCAAGATCGTCGCTTTCATGCGTTCTTCGCGCTTCAGGTCGCGCATGCACGGCATCTCGGGCCGCACAATGCCTTGCGGCCCAGCGGCCCAGGTCAGGGGCCGTCGCTCCTTGCCCACCATGTCCCGGAGCATGAGCAGCCCTTCCATGAACGCATCGGGGCGGGGCGGGCAGCCGGGTACATAGACGTCCACGGGCATGAACTTGTCCACGCCCTGGACCACGCTGTAGATATCGTACATGCCGCCGGAGTTGGCGCAGGACCCCATGGAGATGACCCAGCGGGGCGCCATCATCTGCTCGTAGAGCCTTCTGATCACAGGGGCCATCTTGACAAAGACCGTGCCCGCGACGATCATCATATCGGCCTCGCGCGGCGTGCCGCGCATCACCTCCGCGCCGAAGCGGGCAATGTCGTACTTGCTGGTCAGGCTCGTGGCCATTTCCACGTAGCAGCAGGAAAGACCGAAGTTGAAGGGCCAGATGGAATTCTTTCTGCCCCAGGCAAGCATGTCCTGCAGACGGGTGAACAGGATACTTTGGCGCACGGCGTCATCGAGGGGGTCGCGGTCGGTTTTCGTTATTGAGTAGTTCATAATTATAGTCAGGAGTCAGGAGTCAGGAGTCAGGAGCCAGGAGCCAGTAGTCAGGAGTTTGGAGGGAAGGTAGGAATCAGACAATGACCCTTCCCTAGACCCTGGACCCTGAACCCTGGACCCAGAATTTTCAACTCCGAACTCTTTTTTCCGGCGTTCTCCATTCAAGAGCACCCAGCCTCCAAAGATACACCAGCGCTGCAGCAAGGACGCCGATGAAGATCAGCATTTCAGCATACCCGGCCCAGCCGGCCTCGCGGACCGAGACGGCCCAGGCATAGACGAAGACGGACTCCAGGTCGAAGATGACGAAGAACATGGCGATAAGGTAGAATTTGACGTCGAAGCGGACACGGGCCGTGCCGGTGGACAGGATGCCTGACTCGTAGGGTTCATCGGTCTGCTTCTCGCGGTGGCGTTCGCCGAGGAAGTACGACAAGGACAGCATGGCTGTTACGAGCAGAAGGACCGCTGCGAAGTACAGTGCCAGCGGCCAAAGGGATGATGACGGCGGTCCGGGAATGGAATTCAAGTGCGGCTCCTTCGTGCTGACATGCGTATAAAAAAGAATATCACAGCCGGGACGAATGTCAAGAACAGGATTGTGCCAACAGATTGAAAGGTTGACAAAAATCATGAAGGCTGATAATGTATCCGTCATCATAGCGAAGGTATGACACCTTCAATTTTGAGCCTACGTATACCATACGTACAAAGGAGGATGTATGAAGTTACGCTTTGCAGTTGCATTGTGTCTGGTGCTCGTTGCAGGACAGGCACGGGCGGCAGGGGACGTGGAGATAAAGACCGAGAAGCAAAAGCTGAGCTACAGCATCGGAGTGAATGCCGGGCATTCCATGAAGGAAAGCCTCAAGACCCAGGCAATCGACGTCGACCCGGTCGTTCTCTTAAAAGGGTTGAACGACGGTATTACCGATGCGAAGCAGCAGATGGGCGAGGAGGAAATGAAGAAGATCCTTGAGGATTTGCAAAAAACGCTGATGGCGAAACAGCAGGAACAGGCGGCAAAACAGCAGGAGCAGGCAAAGGCCGTTTCTGAAAAGAACAAAAAAGAAGGGGAAGCCTTCCTCGCGGCCAACAAAAAGAAAGACGGCGTTATCACCATGCCGAGCGGTCTGCAGTACAAGGTACTGACTGCAGGCAAAGGCAAGTCTCCCAAGGCCACGGATACGGTGACCGTGAACTATAAAGGCACGCTGATCGACGGCACGGAGTTCGACAGTTCCTACAAGCGCGGGAAACCGGCGTCCTTCCCCCTGAACCAGGTGATCCCGGGATGGACCGAAGCGGTGCAACTCATGAAGGAAGGGGCCAAGTGGGAGCTCTATATCCCCTCGAGCCTTGCCTACGGCGAGCGCGGCGCCGGTGCCAACATCGGCGGTAATGCCACGCTGATCTTCGAAGTGGAACTTTTATCGATCAAGTAAGCAGTACCGTGATGTGCGTAAGCTCAGGCCGGCCTTCGGGCCGGCCTTCTGTTTATGAGAAGGGAGGGGATACCATGCGATACCTGGTTATCATCGCACTACTGTCCATGAGCGTGCCAGGCGAATGCCTTGCCTGGAAAGAAGCGGTTCTGTCCATTCCCCCGGCACAGCGGCAGCAGGCGAACAACTGGTTCGCGAAAGGCTCTCAGTTGGAGAACCGCGGGGAATACGATGCGGCGATAGCTGCGTATTCCCGGGCAGTGGAACTGGATGCGACGCATGTACAGGCCTATATCGGCCGCGGGTTTGCGCAGAGCATGAAGGGGAACTATGACCAGGCTATTCGCGATTATACGAAGGCCATAGAGCTGGACCGGTGGTCCGTAGCGGCATACAATAACCGGGGGCAGGCATATGCCAGGAAGAAAAACTATGACCTGGCGATCAAGGATTACAGCAAGGCCATTGACTTCAATACGAACAACCCCGTGTACTATTACAACCGGGGCGCCGCCTATGCGGCGCAAGGAAAGTATGAACCGGCTATCCAGGATTATAATGTTGCTCTGGCCTTCGACCTGAAGAACGCTGAGGCCTATGCCAACCGCGGCGCCGCCTACTATAAGGCGGGAAATAGGCAGCAGGCCATTGCTGATCTTAAAATAGCTTGTGACTTGGGTGTCGGTACTGCCTGCAAGAACCTGCAGATCGCTGAGGGAAAGAACTAGAATGACAACGCAAGTGATTTTCGATTCTTTACGAATGTAACTTCTTCCATCCACGCCATACTATCTGCTGCTGCCTGTTCAAGCGGTGTCGTAACCTCGGCCCCGGATCATTTTCCCTCTTACACCGGCCCGTCCCATTCCTTCAGTTTTGCCGTGATGAACGAGATGATCTCTTCATGCTCTTCCGTGCCGCGGTCCCTGATCCGCAGGGGACCGCCAAAGGCGAAATGCACCGGACGCGCCGGGTCTATCTTGCCGTAATCCTTCAGAAACGAACCGTTGCCCCAGGCGTCCGTTTTGAGCGCGATGGGGACGATGGGAACGCCCGCCTTTTTCGCCAGCTTGATCCCGATGGTGTTGAATGCAGCCGGGTCGAAGACCGCGGAACGAGTGGTCTGGGGAAAGATGATGATCGAAAGGCCGGCGGCGAGCCTTGCCGTACCCCCGTCCAGGACCGCTTTGAAATCATCCCGGGCATTTACCCTGCCGACCGTGATCGGGTTCCGCGCGCGCATGATGTGCTTGAAGATTGGGTAGTCGACCAGGCTCTGCTTCACCACAAAGGTCGTGTCCTTGATCGGCGCAATGAGCGTCGGAAGCACAAAGGTCTCGAGCGTGCTCATGTGGTTCCCGATGAACACGCAGGGGCCGCCAAAAGAGGTGATGTTCTCAAAGCCCGTCACCTCCATGGTCACGCCGACACGTTCAAGAGCGCGGAGCGTAAGCAGACTGTCGCGGCACCAATCGGACGTGGCGTAGCTCCCGTGTTTTGCCTGTTTGCTGCCAGCGCCGACGATCCTGATCAGGTCCCGGTAAAAAGTGAGCGACGGGAAAGTTTTTGCCGGAAAAGAGATGCTTTGTCTGGTGGTTGTGTAGCGGTTGTTTTCAATGGTTAACGTATCCACGGAAATTCTCCTGCGCGGGGATGTGCGAACTGCCTCTGAATGCTGCGCAGTATACCACGGCGGGGGCCGGGTACGGAAGGAAAAATGCGGAGCTTGTCTCGCAAAACGGGTTTTACTGCAGGTCGGGAGAGGGCCGCTGGATGTAGTAGCCCTGGGCGTAATTGATGCCGGTGGATTCGACCTGGCCCAGGATCGCGCTGGTTTCCACATACTCGGCGATCGTCTTGATCCCGAGGTTCTCTGCCAGCGCCGCGATGCTCTTCACGATCGCCTTCTCGGTCGAGCCGTTCTCTCCCATGTTGCGGATGAATTCGCCGTCGACCTTCAAATAGTCGACGCTGAAGGTCTTGAGGTACTGGTACGAAGAGTAGCCCGCACCGAAGTCGTCGATGGCGAAGCGGAACCCCTCACCCTTCAGGTCGTGAACGAAATGTTCGACGAGGTTGAGGTTCTTTACGGTATCGCGTTCCGTGATCTCGAACACCATTTTGGAGGGGTCGATATGGTAATCCGTGAGGAACCGTCTGACGGTCGGCATGAACTCGTTCAGGATCAGCGCTTTAGGTGAAAGGTTCAAAAAAAGATAACCCGTGTAGTTCTTTTCGCGCACCCGGGAGAAGGCCATGTCGATGAGCTGGTAGTCGATCTTGCCGACAGCGCCCATTCCTTCAGCGGTTTCAATGAACTCCGCTGCTGCGATCACCCGGTCCCCGACCACGATGCGCGTCAGGACCTCGTAGGCCTCGATCTTCGTGGTCTTGATGTTCATGATCGGCTGGAAATAAGGAACGAATTGTTTTCGCGACAACGCCTCCAGGATCATGATGTTCTTCTCGCCGATGCTTTTCAGGGCGGCAACCGTATCCTGGTCGGTCGGCATGCTCAGGCGGTCCTTGCCAAAGGACTTGGCCTGCGACAGTTTGCTGCCGGCGAGCAGGTAGAGGTCCCGTGCTTCCTGTGCATGGTCCGGATACACGGCCACGCCGACGGACACCGTGCCTTTGAGCGTCCCGCCGTCCGGCAGCGGCAGCGACAGTTCGCGCACGCTCTCAATGAACCGTTGTGCCACGATATAGGCCTGGCCTTCGTCGCAGACCGGCAGGATGGCGGTGAACTGGTCGCCGTCATACCGCGCGGCAATGTCGCCGCTCCTGACCGCGGCCCGCAGGATCGAGGAAAAACTTTTAAGATAGGAATCGCCGATCTCGTGTCCATAGGTATCGTTGACGGTCTTAAAGTTGTCAATGTCGATGACGAGGATCGAGAATTTGTATTGCTGCCGTTTCGAGCGCTCGGTCTCGTACTTGAGCAGGTCCCAGAACGAGATCTGATTGTAGAGGTTCGTGAGCGGGTCCCGCGTTGCAAAGCGCTCCACCTCTCGGGTATAGAGGGCGATGGTCCTGACGGACCCGGCAATATCCATCAGGGCGGTGAGCATGCTGTCGCCCGCGATCTTGTCCAGGCCGCTCCAGCGGCGGCCGGACCGGATGCCGACGCCTACCACGCCCCGGGACGACGGGCTGTCGACGGTAAAATCCCGGGCCTCGATGCTCACGCGCAGGGTCGAAAAATCAGGCTGCGTTGCGTCCGGGAGCGCGGTGGTCTGGATCAGGGAATACTCGGGGACCGTGCCGAAGACGGGGCAGGCGGCAATCCTCTCCAGCACCATCTCTTCAATGATCTGCCGGGTGCCGGGCGGCGGAGTGACCTGCCAGAAGAGGTCGAGCGTGTAGCGGTCATCAGCGCCGGATTGGAAGGTAAAGGCAAAGCAGACATCGAGAACGTCGGCCGCTTCGATAAGCAGCGTGCTGGTGCGTTTTCTCCAATGCTTCAGGGTATCCGATGACAGGGCAAGGGTCTTCAGGAGCTCCGCCTGAAATTTCATGAGGCGTTCTGTTTTGTCGCTATTTGTAAAGATATTCCTGATGCCCATAGCAATACCATTCAGCTTTTTCGAACTGACCAAGCTCAAGTATAGCGGAGACGATGTTTTTGTCAATAAAGAAGTGTACAAATAAGTGCATTTTGCTGCAAGGTGCAAAAAACCATCTGCTCGTAAAAGAGCTTGCAATCACCGGTAAAAAAAGAGAAAATGCCGTCCATGAAATCGCTGACTCAGCTGGTCGCACAGATGGTGATGCCGAGGATCAACGGCCTGCAGCTTGAAGACGCCGCTTATCGTCAGGAGATCGAGACGCTGGTCCGGGAAGGTCTGGGCGGGTTCATCCTCTTTGGCGGCACCGTAGAGCACACGCCGGCCCGGCTTGCCGCACTCCAGGCGCTGGCAACAAC
>MHDY01000130.1:0-4974 GCA_001803705.1 Nitrospirae bacterium GWC2_56_14
AACGTCTTTGATCGTCTGTTCCGGCATGAGGTGGATCTCCTTTCAGTCGACCGTGCCCAATGCCAACGTGCTTGGTGCAGGGTGCGCTAAACCGTGGAAACTATATCAGAAATCGGATGCCATGACATGTTAATTTTTTTTATATCAATATTGCAATGATTTATAGAATTTTCTTCAACGCGCACCCTTTTTTCTTGAGGAGGGGACCGCTCTTCTCCTCATCACTTCTTTACCTAAATTGTAGCATATCAATGTGTTTTAACGGGTTTTTTCTTGACTTACCGGGTGGGCTGGTATACTCTGCGTTCACTATTCCTACCCATGCTGCCGGAGTGTCTGATGCCCTTTTTTGCCGGAGAAATCTTTGTCAGCGAGATCATCCATAAGCCGGTGCTTGACCAGAAGGGCGAGGAGATCGGCAGGCTCAAGGACATCGTCATCAGTCCCGGAGAGCCTTTTCCCGCGGTTTCGGCGCTTGTAGTCGCCGCCGGCAGGACCACCAGCATTATCCCCTGGGACATCGTCAATCTTTTCAATCGCCGCGTCATCTCCATCAATATTATCAGTGCACAGCTCGCCCCCGCATCGGTCCTCTCGAGCGATATCCTGATAGGCCGCGACATGCTGGACAAGCAGATCGTGGACATCAATGGCGCCAAGCTGGTGCGGGTGAACGATCTCGAACTGGGGGACGTTTCCGGAAAGCTTTGTCTCGTGGCTGCTGATATCGGGCTGCGCGGCATCCTGCGCCGGCTCGGGATCGAAGCCCGGGGAGAGAAGATCCTGTCCCTGTTCCGGTACCGGCTCAAACACAAACTGATCGGGTGGAACTATCTGCAGACGGTGGAGCCGCGCCTGTCGAAGCTCACGCTGACCATATCGGGGTCCAAGGTGGCGAAGCTGCATCCGGCGGACCTCGCCGAGATCATCAGCGAGGTTTCCCAGAAAGAACGTACGGCCATCTTCGGCAGTCTCGATGTGGAAACAGCGGCCGAAGCCCTGCACGAGCTGGAACCGCAGGTCCAGGCCGATATTCTCGAAGACATGACCAACGAGAAGGCTTCGGACATCCTGGAACAGATGCCGCCTGACGAAGCGGCCGACGTGCTGGGCGACCTGCCCGAGGCCAGGGCGCAGGAACTTATCCAGATGATGGACAAGGAAGAGGCCGAGGACGTCCAGGAGCTGCTCGAGCATGAAGAGGACACGGCAGGCGGCATCATGACCACGGAGTACCTGGCCTTTACGCAGGATATGACCGTAGAGGATGCCATCAAGGAACTTCGGCTTGCGGCGCCTGATGTAGAAACGATCTACTACCTGTATATCGTTGATGAAGAAGAACGGCCGGTTGGGGTGCTGTCCTTCAAGAACCTGATCCTGGCCAAGCCAAATGCGATGATCAAGGACATCATGAACGCTCCCGTAAAGACGGTACCGCTCGACGCGGACGAGGACACGGTGGCGGAATTCATTTCGAAATACAACCTGCTTGCGGCGCCGGTGGTGGACGAGAACAATGTTATGAAGGGGATCGTCACCGTCGACGACGTCGTTGACTTCCTGCTCCCGACCGCTTCGAGGAAAAAACGAAGAAGATTATAGCGTAACTATCCGCTACGCCCGAAGCGGTTTGGCTATATCTCTGCTGCGGGACGGGTTTTCATTCCGACATCCAGAATAATTACGTTGGGGCCTTTGTACCGTGAAATTCATTGACCGTATAAAAAACATGAAACATGCACGATGGCTTGTGCTTGCGAGCGTTATCGGCCCCGGGTTCATTGCCGGGAACGCAGGCAACGACGCAGGCGGTATCGCCACCTACTCCATTGTCGGCGCCCGGGAGGGCTACGGCCTGCTCTGGGCGCTCGTGCTGATCACCTTTGCCCTTGCCGTGATCCAGGAAATGTCCGCACGGATGGGCGTCGTGACCGGCAAGGGATTCGGCGACCTGGTGCGGGAGCAGTTCGGGGTCAAGGTGACGCTTGCCGTCATGGCGCTCTTTGTGTTCGCCAATCTCACGGTGACCATTGCCGAGTTTGCCGGCATCGCGGCCAGCATGGAGCTTTTCGGCGTGAGCCGCTACATCTCTGTGCCGATCTCGGCATGCGTCGTATGGATCGTCGTGGTAAAGGGGAACTTCAAGCAAGTTGAGCGGTTCATGATCGTCATCAGCATGATCTACCTGACCTACGTCTTCTCAGGGTTCATGGCGAACCCGCCGTGGAAGGAAGTGGCGAAGCAAGTCGTGCTCCCGCATATCAGGATGGACAAAGAATACATTCTGCTGTTCATCACCATGGTCGGAACCACGATCACGCCCTACATGCAGTTCTACCTCCAGTCCGCTGTGGTGGATAAAGGCGTCAGGATCGAAGAGTACGGTTATGCCAAGTTCGATGTCTATGCCGGGTCGTTCATGACCGTGTTCATTGCTTTCTTTATCGTACTGGCCACCGGCACGATTCTCCACCCGGCTGGCGTTGTAGTGGACTCGGCCGAGCAGGCGGCGCTGGCTTTAGAGCCGCTGGCAGGTGATTTCGCGTCCCATCTTTTCGCCGTCGGACTGCTGAATGCCTCGTTCCTGGCCGCCTTGATCCTGCCCCTTGCCACGGCCTATGGCCTGTCCGAAGCTTTTGGCTGGGAGTCCGGGATCAACAAGACCTTCAAGGAAGCGCCGCAGTTCCTCGGCTTTTATTCTGCTTTCATCGTGATCGGGGCGGGAATGATCCTGGTCCCCACCATGCCGCTCATCAAGATCATGTTCCTGTCCCAGACCATCAACGGTATTCTGCTGCCCATCGTGCTTATCATCATGCTCCGGCTGGTGAACGACAAGGAGCTCATGGGAGAGTACGTCAATTCAAAACGGATGAACATCATCACCTGGGTCACCGTAGCCATACTGATCGTGCTTACGGTTATGCTGGTTCTGACGAGCTTCATCCTTTAAGTATGCCGTGGTCAACATCTGGAGGGAGCATGAAAAAGAAAGTCTGTTTTGCCGCGCTCATTCTTTTCTGTTCATACGTCGTTTTCACGGCTCCCCTGGCGGCTCAAACAAAATCATATGGCGATATCGACGTGATCCTGTATTCGACCGATTGGTGCCCTCAATGTAAAAAAGCAAAGGCGTATCTCGACTCACTTGGTGTCTCGCTTGTTGAATATGATGTAGACGCCGATGAAGCAAAAAGAGCGGAGATGCTCGAAAAAAGCAAAGGATCGAGGGGCGTACCGCTCATTGATGTTGAAGGGATAATCATCAGGGGAAATAATCAGGCCGCGATCAAGAAAGCAGTTGAAAAAAAGAGAAATCCTGAATAGCCAGAGGAGTCAATCCGGGTTTTCGAGTTTATTCGTTCGTTTTATTAGTACGCTTCATAGCATATCGGGTCTTTCACGCCGGCCTCGTTAAATCCCTTCAGCCGCAAGGCACAGCTCTCACATCGACCGCAGGCTTTTTCACTGTTCTGGTAGCAGCTCCAGGTAAGGTGCAGAGGCGCATCCAGCTCGGTCCCTTTTTTCACGATCTGCGATTTCTTCAAGTGGATAAGCGGCGTCTCAATGGTGATCCTGGTCTCCGGCTTCGTTCCCATCATGATGACCTGGTTGAACGCACGGTAGAACACTTCCCTGCAGTCAGGGTAGCCTGAACTGTCCTCCTCGACCGCTCCGATAAAGATCCTGGTGGCGCCGATCACCTCTGCCCAGGATGTGGCGATGGAGAGCAGATGGGCGTTCCGGAAAGGAACGTACGTCGTTGGGATTTCGGATTGCGGATTTCGGATTGCGGATTGAGGATCACCAGATTCGGGGACTGGGATGTTCGTGTCCGTGAGAGCTGAGCCGCCGATTACCTTCAGGTGTTCGATGCTCACGGACAGTCGTTTCTCGGCTTTATAAAAATCTGCTATTTCATTGAAAGCCCGGAGTTCGCGGGCCTCGGTGCGCTGGCCGTAATTGACATGCAGGAAGGCGAGACGGTATTTCTTGTTTGCAATGGCGGCAGTGACGCAGCTGTCCATGCCGCCGCTCACCAGGATGATCGCAAGTTCGTTTTTCATGGCGGCAGTGTACCAGCATCGGGAGGAAAATTCCAGAATATTTGACGGGAGCAGGACAAAAAAGTCCCTCGATGAGGTCAACCGGGGGAGGAGTTCATCGAGGGACGCGGGGAAAGACTGATCTAGGACAAGCAGGAACCTAAAGGCGTCTCTCGCAAAGGCGCAAAGGACGCCAAGAAAATCGTAAACCACGGCTTGCTTTTTTGGTTTTAAACCAGAAAAGATCCTGGTTCAAGGTTTCCTTTGCGGTCTTTGCGAGCTTTGCGAGAACACTTCTTGCCCTTTTGTGTTGAATTTGATTCGTAACTAAACTAATGTGCCCCATGGATCAGCATGGGGAGACAGCGGGTGCAGACGATCTTTTCTTTTCCTTCCGAGTAGCAGGGCAGATAGACCCGGGTCTTGTCATCTGTGCCGCAGACAAAACACTTTATTTCCTTGTCAGCCATGTTAACCCTCCAAAGCGTTGATTTCGTCGACGATCTTGTTCGGATCGAGATTATGCATCATGGCCCCGAACGAGATCGATTCCACATTGATCCCCGCACAGGTGAAACAGCCGTTGCCGAAATACTTCTGGATCACCGCCTTAGCCTCAGGGCTCATGCGGATCACCTCGCCGATGTTCGTGTCCTTGGTCACTTTTTTCTTTTCCGTTATCATGGCAGCCTCCTTGTTTGTTTGATCGTTGAACATACTATAGCATAACCAGCCGGGGGCATTTATGACGTAAATCATAGTGCAATGCTTTCTTTACATCCACCCGTACTTTTGTTACTATAGCCGCCTTATCCTACCAGAAAAAGGACACCCATGACAATAGAACATATTAAGATGATCGCTGCTGAACTGAAGGTAGGCGAAAGGCAGGTACATGCCTGCGTAGAACTGCTTGACGAGGGCG
>MHDY01000130.1:5048-9962 GCA_001803705.1 Nitrospirae bacterium GWC2_56_14
GGCTATCCTTAAATCGCTGGAAGAGACGGGCAAACTGACCGATGAGCTCAAGGCAAAGGTCCTGGCAGCAGAGACCATGACCGTACTGGAAGACATCTATCTGCCCTATCGCCCCAAGCGGCGCACGCGGGCGACCATTGCCCGGGAGAAAGGGCTTGAGCCCCTTGCCCATCGTCTATTCTCGCAGGAGGCAGACGTCGATCCGTTGGCTGAAGCCGCCGCGTTCGTGGACAAGGAAAAAGGCGTCGAGACCGTTGAAGACGCTCTTGCCGGGAGCCGGGACATCATTGCCGAGTGGGTGACCGAGGACCAGAACGCCCGCGTAAAGATGCGCGAACTCTATACGTCAAAAGGCACCTTAAAGACCAAGGTCCTGACCAGCAAGGAAGAAGAGGGGATCAAGTACAAGGATTACTTCGACTGGCAGGAACCGCTGGCAGCGGCCCCTTCTCACCGCATCCTGGCCATGCGCCGGGGAGAGAAGGAGGGTTTTCTGATCCTGCGCGCTGCGCCGCCCGAGGAGGATGCGCTCGTCCTGTTGGAATCGCTCTTTCTCAAAGGCGACAGCCCCGCGTCGCAGCAGGTGAAGCTGGCGCTCCATGACAGTTACAAGCGCCTCCTTTCCCTGTCCATGGAGACCGAGATGCGCGTGGCCACCAAGGAACGGGCCGATGCCGAGGCAATACGGGTGTTTGCCGAGAACCTGCGGCAGCTGCTGCTCTCGCCGCCCTTGGGCCAGAAGAACGTGCTGGCCATTGACCCCGGTTTCCGCACCGGCTGCAAGGTCGTCTGTGTTGACCGCCAGGGCAAGCTGCTGCATCACGATGTTATTTACCCTCATTTTTCGGACAAGAACGTCTCTGAAGCGGGAAACACGATCATGGCGCTCTGCAAAAAATACCAGATCGAGGCCATTGCCATCGGCAACGGCACTGCAGGACGGGAGACCGAGGCCTTTGTGAAACTGCTCGGGTTGCCGGCAGCGATCCAGATCGTGATGGTGAACGAAAGCGGCGCTTCCATCTATTCCGCTTCGGACGTGGCGCGTGAGGAGTTCCCGGACCAGGATGTGACCGTGCGCGGCTCTGTATCGATCGGCCGGCGGCTTATGGACCCGCTTGCCGAGCTCGTCAAGATCGACCCCAAGTCCATCGGCGTGGGCCAATATCAGCACGATGTCGACCAGGCCGCGCTCAAGCGGAGCCTGGACGATGTGGTCATGATCTGCGTGAACAATGTGGGCGTGGAGGTCAATACGGCAAGCAAACAGCTGCTGACCTATGTTTCTGGCCTGGGCCCCCAGTTGGCCGGCAGCATTGTGGAGTACCGGAACCAGCACGGCCCGTTTCCGTCACGGGACAAACTGAAAGAGGTGCCCAAGCTCGGGCCCAAAACCTTTGAGCAGGCAGCAGGGTTTTTGCGTATCCGCGACGGTCGTGATCCGCTCGATGCCAGCGCGGTCCATCCCGAGAGCTATCACCTGGTCGACGCCATGGCCAGGGACCTGAACTGCACGGTTCCGGACCTGATGAAAAGCGAAGAGCTTCGAAAAAAGATCGATCTTACGAAATACGTGACCGGCAAGGTTGGCCTGCCCACGCTCAAGGACATCATGGCCGAGCTTGCCAAGCCGGGCAGGGACCCGCGCGAGAAGTTCGAGTCCTTCAGCTTTACCGAGGGAGTGGAGAAGATCGAGGACGTGGTGCCCGGGATGAAGCTGCCCGGGGTCGTGACGAACATAACCGCCTTCGGCGCCTTCATCGATATCGGCGTGCATCAGGACGGACTGGCCCATCTGAGCCAGCTTTCGGACCGTTTCATAAAAGACGCGAACGAAGCCGTGAAGGTGAATCAGCAGGTGATGGCAACCGTGCTTGAGGTGGATGTGAAGCGGAAGCGGATATCGCTCTCGCTCAAGAAGGATCCGCAGAGCGCGCAGCGGCCGAAGCAGGAACGGTCTCAGCAGCAGGTGTCTCAGGGCACGAAGCCGCAAGTGAAACCCCAACAGAAACCTCAGCAGAAACCGCACGCGGATATGAATGATCTGAAGGCTGCGTTCATGAAGAACAGGACGTAGGAGAAGCAGGGAATATCGATCGTGCGCCTTGAACCACCCCACCTAACCTCCCCTTGGCAAGGGGAGGAAACGTTGTAGCCCCTCCTTGGCAAGGAGGGGTTGGGGAGGTGGGTACTACGTTTCTATTGAACGCCGCAGCAGCACCGGCGGCTCACACTCGATGACAACCTCGCATCCCGTCCTGGGATGGCGAAAACTCAATTCAGCAGCATGAAGATGATAGCCCGGGTCGCCGGGCAGGGCGCGTGAATCCGGCGCAGGCAGTCCGCCCGCTGTATACAGCGGATCTCCGACCAGCGGGTGGCCTGCAACTGCCAGGTGGATCCTGATCTGGTGAGGCCGACCAGTGGCGATGCGAACATCACACAGGAAGGAATCTGTTCTACGTTCGAGAATGGTTACCTGTGACAAAGACGGCTTGCCGGTGGGAGACGCTGCGTGGACTGAGCCGAGCAACGCGTGAGGCACTGGGCCGATGGGCGTGGAGAGGGTCATCTCATCCAGTGCAGGGCTCCCGCTTGCAAGCGCGCGGTAGCGTTTTCCCACGACTTTTTTCGACCATTGCCGCATCAAGTCTGTTTTGGCATGCTGGTTTTTCGCGCATAAGATCAGACCCGATGTCCACCGTCCCAAACGATGGAGCGGGGAAGCGTCAGGCGCATAGGTGCGTACAAGATGCAGCAGCGTTGCCTGAAGAAAGTTAGCGCCTGGAAGCGTCGGCAGACCGGCCGGCTTGGCAACGGCGAGGACATCATCATCTTCGTAAAGAACCGTAAATGATCGGGGCGCATCGGGTTCGATCCAGGGCGGCCGCTGCCAGACAAGCTCGGATCCGCTTCTCAAAATAGTTTCGGGGTGCGCAGGTTTGGAGTCGATTTGTACAAGACCGGACAAAATGCGGGTTTCCCACTCATTCACGGAGGAGTGGCCGTAGCGATGGCTGAGATAAACCAGCAGTGTCCTGGCGTCTGCATCATTGCCGAGCTGCTCGCGGTATTCGCAGCCTTCGTTCATGAGCGTATTCCCGGGGGTAAATGGATTGGAGCTGAAGTCATATTGCTTCCAATGCAGGGATCCAGCGCAAAACTGATTGCGTCAGGATCAGGGTGTAGAACAATTATGGACTGTCTCCGTTACGATGAGGGTCGCCTCGCCGGAAAATACCGGAGTTGATACGATGTGACCGGGCTGTTCAATTGCCTGCGTAACCGCGCAGTCCGGGCCGGGCGATTGATGAACTGCATGGACCTCGACCCCTGTCGCGGACTTCAGCAAATGAGTTATGGTTATCGAATACCCGCCTGTGGGCTGCACCGAGTCAACGACTGCAATGACAACCTTCTCGCTGAAATTCACGGGAGGAAGAGGCGGTTCCGGATAATAGGAGGCCTTGACGGCACTCCAGAAGTCAGACCATTCCGTTGGCGTCCGGACAACATAGATCCCAGCCGTCACCGTCATCCCGGAAACAAATACACTGTCCTGGTCCACTGTCTGGAATGCAACGGGTTGTCCAATCTCTGAATCGGCACAGCTTGTGATCAAAAGGAAACCTGCGATAAAAAAACCGGCGATCACTTCCTTTGGATTTATCATCTCCGCCTCCTTTTTTTCATTACGCCAAGGTATGAGATTTCTCCACCAGGTGGTGCTCTAACAAATAAATCTTACCATAAATGACCCGATCTGTAAAAATCGGCATCATCCATTGGTATTATTATTCTCAGGTTGTCCGGTTATTTTTACTCCACTTCCAATCCGTACTTCTTGAGCTTTCGCCAGAGCGATACCCGGTCGATGCCGAGGATCTGGGCGGCCAGGGTCTTGTTGCCGCCGACCTCGTTCAGCACCCATTTGATATAAGCTTCTTCCTGCTCCTCCAGCGACGGCATCTTGCCCTCCTTTTTCCGGAAGGTCCTGATATTCAGCTCACGCAGGTCTTCAGGCAGATGGGCCAGTTCGATGACCTTGCCGCTTGCGAGCGCCACGCCGCGCTCCATGATGTTCTCCAACTCCCGCACATTCCCGGGAAAATCGTAGTTCATCAGCAGGCCGATCACGTCCTGCGACAGCTCGCTCACGCTCTTCTTCATCAGTACGGCGTATTTCTTCAGGAAGTAATAGGATAGCAGCGGGATGTCGTCCTTGCGCTCCGACAGGGGAGGGATGCGCAGCGACACCACGTTCAGCCGGAAGTAGAGGTCCTGGCGGAAGGAGCCTTCCTTGATGGCGTCCTGGATGTTGCGGTTCGTTGCGGCAACGAACCGGACGTCCACCTTGACCGCTTCGGTTCCGCCGACGCGCAGCATCTCTTTTTCCTGGATAACGCGCAGCAGTTTCACCTGCATGGACGGAGGCATTTCGGTTATCTCGTCCAGGAAGAGCGTGCCGCCCGAGGCCATTTCGAACAGCCCTTTTTTCATGGCCAGGGCGCCGGTAAACGAGCCTTTCTCATGGCCGAAGAGTTCGTTCGACAGCAGTTCCTCGGTGAAGGCGCCGCAGTTGATCGCAAAGAAGGGGCCTTCGGCGCGCCTGCTGTTATAGTGCGTGTACCGGGCAAAGAGCTCCTTGCCCGTGCCGCTCTCGCCGCTGATCAGCACATTGCAGTCCGTGGGGCCGATCTGGCGCGCGGTCTCGAGCAGCCGTTCCATGGTCGGGTCCTGGGTGATGATCTTTACCTTGCCCTGATAGTGCTCCAACTGCTCGCGGAGATGCTGATTCTCCTTTTTCAGCACGACCTTCGAGATCGCTTCCTTCACGACTTTGCGAACCTCGTCTAACTTGAAGGGTTTGGCGATGTAGTGGAACGCCCCGTGGCGCATGGCGTCCACGGCCGA
>MHDY01000131.1:0-4375 GCA_001803705.1 Nitrospirae bacterium GWC2_56_14
CAACGACCATGGACTGCAAAGGCTGCCACGGCGACAACGGCAACGACCATGGACTGCAAAGGCTGCCACGGCGACAACGGCACGTCGGTGTACGGCGAACCTGACTCTGCCAACGGCGGCGCAGGCCTGGCCAGCGCCAACAGTCACACATTAGCGGGACATGTGTCCGCAGCCTCTGATTGCGGCAAGTGCCACGCGAACACTTCAACGAACGGCACGAGCATCACCGGCGCATCGCATATCAACAACGCCATGAACGTGGATCTGAATGCATCGTACGACACGAACGGTGCTACCGCGAACTACAACGGGACCGTCGGCCAGAAGACCTGCTCGGCGACGACCTGTCATGGGGCGGGAACACCGAAGTGGGGCGCCAACACTACAAGTGCAACCTGCGTCAAGTGTCACGGTGTTGCCGGAACATCGGTTGCCAGTTATGGAACGGATTCCAGAACTGCAGCTCCCGGATACAACGGGACCGGGGTGGACACCTCAGGTAGCAATGGAGCTCCGCTCAGCGGCGGCGTATCGCCCGACCAGCAGGTCGGCGCGCATGATACGCACCTCAAAGGCACCGGCGGCTATAAGTTAGGTGGTATTACCTGTGCTGATTGTCATGCCGTAACTGCCCTTGGCGATGCCGGCCATATGAACGGATCCACTACCATGACCTGGAGCAATCTGGCCAAGAACATCGGCACTGACCCCTATAATGCCGACAAAGGACCCATTGTTCCCGGTTATACCGCACCGAATTGCACGACCAACTACTGCCACGGCGGAGCCTTTGCAGTAGCTGTTCAGGGTACTGGACTGACGGCATCCTGGACCGGCGGCGCCTATCTGGCGAATGCAGGTTCTGCAATGAATTCTCTGGACTGCAACAAGTGCCACCAGTCGCCTCCTACGGGTTCGTTGAAGGACAACCACTCTGGAGTTACTCTTGGCGCAGGCGGTTGCTCCGGCTGTCACAATCACGACGGTTACGGCGATGTCCGCCATATTAACGGTATCCTTGAGGCATCGGGAGCATGCAACACCTGTCACGCCTATCCTCCAACACCGGGCGACGGGAAGGTCTATCGGGCTGTTGAAGGCAAGGGAGCGCATACGAAGCATATAAATCATCTCGTAGCGCTCAGACAGCAGACGGTACCAGGATTTGCATTGAATCCCATTACAGACCAGTTCGGCAGCGGAGATTCCTGGACATATGTCTGCGGTGTCTGCCACAACAACGCAACGCACGAAATGAGCGAGGTAGCGCCTGGGAACGGCAGGCATATCGAGATACCTGCAGCGTATGCATTCGGTGGTGCAGCACAGGTTTACAATGCCGCGGGCCCGACCAAAATCAACACATCCTCGGCGGCTAACCCGAAGAACTGCTCGAATGTAAGCTGTCATTTCAAAACAACCCCTGTCTGGGAAGCGTACTAAGGGGGATGACAAATGACCGGGCTTAGTGATATAATGTCGACGATTAAAAATTCAAATGGTGAGGTCAGTATGAGAACGAAACGAATGGAAAAACCATATTTCATGAATCGGTTCGCGAGGATCGGGCTTATCCTAATGCTCACCATGGGCTTCAGCCTGTTCATGTCAAGCGGATGGTACGGGCCGGCGAAAGCTGAGGCTGCTGTCGCCGCTCTGGACGCATGGACTGAGGCCTACTTTGGAAACCCTGCTGCCGCGAGCGGAACTGTTACGTCGAACAATTTCACTATTTCGGCGACGGGGTCCAACAAGGTCCTTATGGCTGGTATTTGCTGGGAGTTCGGCACCGCCGGTGTCGTAACGGTCACGCCCGGCACACTGCAGGTCAGACTTGACAACGCATCAGGCGCTACCTTTACACAGATCGGCTTGACTTCAGTAGCCGCGGCGGAGCATTGTTATCTTGGGTATTTGCCTGAGGCTTCGTTTACATCTGGTACGCATGCAATTTATGTAAACTGGGCTTCCACGGGCGGAACGAATGCAAGCGGCTTGACAATTATGGCAGGAACCTATGAAGGCGTGCATCAGACAGCAACGATAGCTAGCCCTGTCGCGATAAACAATGCCAATACCGCAACCATAACCCTGGGCGGTACGGGTGTTGGGTACGCAGCAGATTCGGTCACAGTTTTTGTTGCAGCTAATGGTGGAACCGGTTTGACAACGGTAGCGAAGACCGCGCCGAATTTTACACAGCAACTGGTGGGAGATACCACGCTTCATAGTCCGTTTATCGCAGATGCGGTCAATGCGACATCCGGGACCTATCCCAGCACCGATACGCTGACCTTTACCGGTGCAACGGCCAGAGCGAGAGCTGCAGTTGTCGCCGGAGGATTAAATCCCGCTCCTACATGTTCCGACACCAACGGCTCGGCCGTTTCCATAACGAACCCGACGAACGCGTCAACGGTGGGCGGTTCCGTTTCCATCACTGCCAACCTGACGAATGCGGTGACGGCAGAGTACAGCATCGCCGGCGGCGCGTGGACGCCTATTGCCACGGCGTGGGACACGCTGAGCACGCATCCGGGCAGTTCCACTGCCCCGGTGAGCGGGGTGACCGTGGCTGTGCGGGCGATCGAGGATGAGTGCGGCGGATATGTCACCCACCAGGTGACGGTGACCGTGGATAACACGGTGCCGGCTGTACTGCCTTCCACCATCAGTGACTGCGCCGGTTGTCACCAATATCCGCCGTACTCGGCAGGTTTTGCTGACGGCACTGCACGGAATAATCCTGAAGGACAGTTCCCGGGATCGCATAACTCCCACGTTGTAACCAACA
This sequence comes from Nitrospirae bacterium GWC2_56_14, assembly GCA_001803705.1. Lineage (GTDB taxonomy): Bacteria > Nitrospirota > UBA9217 > UBA9217 > UBA9217 > GWC2-56-14. The sequence goes on from MHDY01000131.1 coordinate 2,795, forward strand.
GTATAGAATGCGTGGGTTGCCATACCGTTCCTGCCGGCATAACGAGTGCCTATTTCAACCATAGGAACGGCAACATTAATTTCCAGGCGAACATCAATGGCGGAACTTACTCCAAAGGCACGAGCACTCCCCAGTCGAACACGTTCACTGGAGGCACCTGCAATACCACAACGTGCCACGGCGCAGCGTCGCCCACATGGGGCAACAATACGGCGTACGATACCTGTGTTAAGTGTCACGGTGTGGCCACTTCCGCGGATGCACAGGTTACCGCCGACATGAACAGAGCCGCACCGGGCTATACAGCAGCAGCAGCTCCCACCGGACCCGGCCGTGACACGGGTGGTGCAACGGTTGCTACCGATGCGGAGGTTGGCGCCCATGATACGCATCTGAGAGCGCTTTCCAACTATTCGAGTACTATTGCCTGCACGGATTGTCATTCCAATGCGGACATCGCGAACGCGAGCTTCACGAACCATATGGACGGGTCGGGGAGTCTCAACTGGAGCGGAATGTCCACGACGAACGGTGCAACTCCGGGCTTTACCAGCCCGAATTGCACGAACACGTACTGTCACTTCGGGAAATCGATTGGTCTGTATTCTCCCGCCACTGCGAATGCATCGGTTGCATGGACAAATACAGCCTATTTGACGGGAACGCCGAGTCTTGCAGGCGACTGCGGAAAATGTCATGCTTCACCCCCTGCTACTACGGGCAGTCACGCGGGAGTCAACAATATTAACCAGTGCAACGGCTGCCATAATCATGTTAGCACGGCAGGCGCCTTCACCAATCCTGCCATACATGTTGACGGTAAAGTGGATTCTCAGATGGAATGTATTTTGTGCCATGCGGCAGTAGTGAATTCGCCGATTGCTAGTGGACTGGGCGGGCCCGCGACACGCCCGGACGTCGTTACTCCTTTTAACACTACGGCATCGAGGCATATCCGTTCACGAGGCGGCTCAGTTACCAATAATGACTGCGGCGTCTGCCATATGGAAGGCAACGCGGCAGACGGTACGGTAAACTCGGCATATCATAAGAACGGCTACATCGAACTGCGCGATCCCGATCTCGGCACGACCATCAAGGGCGTGACTCATAGCGGCAACAACTCAACGCCTGGTGTCTACAGCAGCACCGGCACGGATGCAAGGCCGTTCCAATTCAGCCGCAACCTGAACAGCGCAACGATCGAAGCTGATACCGCAGCGATCATGGTCAATCAGTGCCTGAAGTGCCATGACGCAGGCGGTGCAGGCAGCGCTTTGGCCATAGTCCCAGGCGGCTCTGCAGGGAAACCCTTTGCCGGTACCGTTGCTGCAAATCCGAGCGGCAATGTGCTGAACGTTGCTGCACAGTTCGCCTCAACCAACAGGTCGTTCCATCCGGTTCTGGTGAAACAGAACAGCGGTTATACAAACACCGGCGGCACCAGGATGCTAGCTCCGTGGAATGGCGTCGCGAAGTCAGCGTCAACAACCATATATGGTCCGCTGATGACCTGCTGGGATTGTCATGCTCCTAATAATACCGGTGCGGTTACCATTACGACGTCGGGTGTTCACGGCG
>MHDY01000131.1:4382-4911 GCA_001803705.1 Nitrospirae bacterium GWC2_56_14
AAACGGCACTGATGCCGTACCGCTTCGGGGCAATGTGTATGTAAACGGCACTACTGCTCAAACCAACCTGTGCATCAGATGTCATGTGGTGAGCGGCGGCACGACGAACCATGGAACCGGTTCGGCGATTACGTCCAGTACCAACAGCGGCATGACCTACTTCCAGAACAGGTGCTACTTCTGTCATGGAACTCTTAGTACGAGACCTGTGCGCCCAATTCCGTCAGGTGATGCACATGGGTTTAACGCGCGGGGCAACAGCTTTAGCGCCCCAACTGCCTTCCCGGCAGTCAACAATGGCTATGCATTCCTTCGTAACGAAGGCTGGTACGCCAATGCATATACACAATCCATACGCATGATAGGTGCCACCAGCTATACACCGACCTGCGGTGGTATGGGTACAGGCGGTGGATGCAGCCGGGGCAGCATGGGTGGCTATACTCCAGGCGGCGTATACTAACCCGCTGTCAACATGATTGAGCAAAAAAGCCCCGCCAGTAACGGCGGGGCTTTTCTTATTGAAACC
>MHDY01000131.1:4930-6658 GCA_001803705.1 Nitrospirae bacterium GWC2_56_14
TACCCGCATTCTGTTGCCGGTTATTCTGTGTACTCTGCTGCTGGCGACCGGGTGCAGCAAGAACAAAGCAAAACAGGCAGCAGGCAAGCAGGTGAAAAACGAAGTTGTGGCAACAACAACCTTGCTGGCGACACTGGATGACGAAGAGCGGCCTGTTTCCTCTCCTGTTGACCCGAAACATGCCGGCACCCCCGCAGGAGTGAAGCAGGAGGCATATATTGAGGTCGCCATGAATCAGTATGGCAAGGGGGTGGCTTATGCGGCCAGAGTCAAAGAGGGTGTGCATGTTGTGCATAACGGCAAGTCCGGCAAAAGCTATCGGGAAGTCGATGAGCATACGCTGACAGTGAGTCCCGATGGACTGCGTGTCGCTTACTGTGCCAAAGCGGGCGACAAGTGGCTGGTGGTGGTTGATGGTAAGGAATCCGGCCCTTTTGAAGACAAGGGGCGGCCGGTGTTCAGTCCCGACAGCCGGCATGTTGCCTTTGAAGCTCAGATCGGAACATTGTGGCATGTTTTCGTTGACAATGCGAAAAGTGACGGTGTTGTTTCCTATTTTGATACGCCGCTGTTCAGCGCGGATTCCAGCAGGGTGGTGCGCCGGGAGAATACAAAAGAAGGCGCCACCTATCGAATGGTGTTCACCGATCTTTCTTTCAATGACCCGTTTATTGCAGTGTTTCAAACGCTCAACAACAAGGTGAGCGCGGACCTTTCCCGGATCGCGGTCATTGATCGTCAGGAGGGCAAATATCAGGTAAAGCTTATCAACATCGTTCAGCCGGAAAAGATCGAAGCAGGCGCGCTCTATGATGAGGTGCGAGAGATAGCTTTCAGTAGTGACGCGCAACAGGTGGCATACGTTGCCAAAAGGGGATCAGGCTTTTTTCTCGTGTTTGATGGCAAGGAGGAGGCCATTCCCGAAGGTGAGTACCCGTGGCCGCCGGTCATCCGGCCCGACGGAAAAGGGGCGGGGCTGGTCATCGTGGGCGGCAAGGGCGCATTCATGCATCAGGCATTTTTCGACGACGGTATTCGCACCCCAGCCAGGTATAAGGAGTGCGCTGATCTCACGTACAGCAGTGACGGTAAATCACACGCCTATGTCGCCATCCGTAATGAGCGGTTCCTGATCGTAACCAATGGCAAAGAGGGGCCGATGTTTGACCGGGTCATTTCGCCGCAATTCAGCCCTGACGGAAAACAGCTCGTTTACCGGGCGCGGCAGGATGGAAAACGTTTTGTGGTGGTTGCGGATCCAACGGGAAAGATTCTCAAAGAACACCAAAGGCATGAGCGGGTATTCGAGACGACTTTTACCCCTGACGGAAAGTCGGTGGCCTATGGCGTGATGGACGGGAATAAGCTGATATGGAAGGTGGAGAAGCTGGATAATAGCCAATAATTAAACCGAAGGTCCGTCATTACAGATTTGCGTATGTGTGGTCATGAACCCTTAGCCGCAGTAATCGATGCCGAATATAAAAATTAAAACAAAGAAACCCGATCATTATCTTCTTCTCGCCATTCCCCTGATTACCCTGGCCGTCTTCAGCCAGGTGGTTTGGCACGATTTTGTTAACTTCGATGATCCTGTAATCGTTTACTCCAACCCCAACATCCAGTCGGGGGTGACCTTTGATGCAATCCGCTGGGCATTTACCTCCGGTTATGAGTCGAACTGGATCCCGTTGACCTGGATATCGCACATGCTTGACGTGCAGCTGT
>MHDY01000132.1:0-17094 GCA_001803705.1 Nitrospirae bacterium GWC2_56_14
GAGGGACTTGGGGACCGACACGCCGGCCACGGAGGAGTCCATGTACTTCAGCATCATGGCGCTCTTCGGCACGATAATGCCGCCCAGGATCGCCGTCTTCTCATGGAGGCCCATATTCACGATCTTTGCCATCTGTGTACGGAAACCTTCGATATCGTAAATGCCCTGGGTCTGAATGAAATCAGCGCCGGCATTCACCTTTTTCATGAGATTGATCGGCCGGAAATCGATGGGGTCGGCCATGGGCGTCCAGGAGGCGCCGATGAAGAACTTGGGCGGCACTTCGATGGGATCGCCGCCGTCCTGCTTGCTCTCGTCGCGCATTTTCTTCATGATGCCGACAAGCTGGCAGGTGTCAACGTCATAAACGTTTTTTGCGCCGGGATGGCCCTTCAGCCTTCCTGCTGCGCTGAATTTCTGGTGGTCTCCTGCAAGGCAAAGACAGTTCTTAAGCCCGAGCGCTGCTGCGCCGAGAAGATCAGCCTGCATGGCTATCCTGTTGCGGTCCCGGCAGGTCATCTGCATGACCGGCTCCAGGCCTTGCTGCAGCGCAATGGCCGCTGCTGCAATGCTCGATATGCGGACGACAGCGGTCTGGCAGTCGGTGATGTTCGCCGCGTCGCAGAAGCCTTTGAGCTGCTGCGCTTTTTTGATGACCTCATGAGGATCGGCGCTCATGGGAGGGCCGAGTTCTGCTGTGACTGCGGGCTTGCCGCTGGCCAGTACTTTTTCGAGTGTGCTTCCGCTCTTCATTATCTAAACCTCCAAAAGGGTTGTATATTGTATATACAGATGCAATGAAAAACCTGAACCATTGACACTGAAACGTCATGATTGCTTATGATCAACACGGATAAAAAATCATAAATAATCAGTGTAAATCTGTGTCAAAAAATCCGAATCTTGGTTTTCTCCGTGTCTCTGTGTCTCCGTGGTGAAAAAAAGACTTTTCCTTACTTCCCGCCCTTCGCTTCTTCCGTTGCCTCGTACTCCCGGATATGCTCCACCGATATGCGCCGCGGCCCGCCGTCACGGGAGGTCGACCAGTTGCGCGGGGGCTGGATCTCGGAGAGTTTCTCCAGCGTGCCGAGCTTCTTCATCCGCTCGACGATGAGGTACCAGGCGCAGTCCACGTCCTTGCTGATCTCGCACTTGCCCTTGTTCGTACCGCCGCAGGGTCCGTTCATAAGCGTCTTGGCGCAGCGCGCAATGGGGCAAATTCCGCCGGTCATATGCACGATGCAGTTACCGCAGCCTGCGCAGAGTTCCTTGAAATCGCCCGGTGCTTCGACTGCGCCGTAGAACGAGGTATTAATGCCAGGATAAACCGGCACCGTTCCGGTCCGGTCGGACAGGAAATTCACCCCTACACCGCAGGCAGTTGAAAGCACGAGGTCGTATTTCTTCACCTCGTCGATCACGGGTTCGAAATACTCCGGCTCGCAGTGGCGCATGACGCCCATGTGGTTCACGACCATGGACTTGCCTTCCTGCGACGCCTTCATCTTAATGAGCGACGCAATGGTCTCGGCTTCTTTCTCGCCGCCTGCATGGCAGATGGCCACACAGGTGTTGCACCCGAACACGAGGACTTTTTTAAAGTCCTTCACCATGTTCCATATTTCATCGATTGGTTTTTGTGATCCTACGATCATAGTGTATTGCTCCTTTACAAGAATCCCGTATTATTTATTGCGGACAGGCTGAAGCCCAACAGTTAGTAGGTTGGGTAGAAAGACGTGAAACCCAACAAAAGCCGTTGCGTTGCGCTTAACCTACTGCACTCATCACGGTAGCGCTCCCAAAAAGGGAAAGTCCGCATTTCATATAGAATATACAGTTACGCTGTAATCAGCTCCAACTTTTCCTTCGTCTCAGACGGCAAGCGCACGGACGCAAAATATCTTTCGGGAAACAGATAATCCTCACCCGATTCATCGACCACCCTTACCTGATGATGTTTCTCTGCTTCCCTATCAATCAAAACTTGGTATATTTTTCTGATCTCTAAGGACGCTTCGTATCCTTGATTCTCAACGCAAAGTATAAAATGTTTTTTCATAGCCACCTCGTTTACAGGTACCGCTTAATCTTCATTTCCTTCTTCCCAATCCCGTGTCCTTCATACCAATGCACCTCGGCCTCAAGGATCGCATGATCCTCCAATATTACTTTGCAAATTCCCTTCAATTTTCTCCAATTTGTCTTACCATATATCTTATTTAGTCGATTCAAATTCATAATACCACGCCCCACGGCAATGGTCTTAATATCCCGGATTTCTCCCTTAACTTTGAAATTCATGAACGTTTACTGTAACTCCCATCGCCAGCCTACTTCGCCCTCATCCCTATGGTCTTTACTCGCTCCGAGAACTCCTTGCAGGCTGCTGAATAAGGATTGCCGCCGTTGTTCGAAGCTGCGGACAGTATCTCCACACGGCCGGTCTCGATCTTCAGCATGCCGAGCAGGTCCTGGACCCGCTTCACCCGGGCGTTCACCCGCGGTGCGATGTCCTTATACTTGCAGTTGCCGTCGCCGCAGCGAACGATAGCTACGCCGTCAGCTCCGACCTCAAAGGCCTTCAGCATATCGAGAACATCGACCCGGCTGGTGCAATGCACGGGGATGCTCTTTACGTTCTTCGGAAGATCAAGGTCGAGAATGCCGGCATGGTTCGCACACGTAAAGGCCACGATCATTGGCTCCTGCCGCTTGGGATCAACCTTGCCGACAAGGGTGGGAAGGGTGTTCCTGATCTCGCGCACATCATAGCTCACCATGCTGATGGCCTCGGCAGGGCATTCTGGAGCGCAGAGGCCGCAGGCCTGGCAGTATTCGGGTCTGATCGTGGAATAGGCCTCGACCACCGGCGCGCCGTAGGGACAGACACGCAGACAGGTGAGGCAGGCCATGCACTTCTTCTGGTCCACCACAGCACCGCCGCCGCAGCCGCGGCACCGTCCCGCTTCTTCGAGCGCTTCTTTTTCAGTGAAGCCTTCCTCGAAGTGCTCCATGGTCTTGACGCGGACCTCGGGGGCCATGTGGCGCACCTTCGTGCGCGGCTGTTTGCCGATCTTTTCAACAACCTCAGAAGGCATCTCCGAGATCTTTTCCTTTTCCTGCACCGGGAGCTTGCCTTCGATGGACTCGCCCTGGAGGAAGAGATGCATGGCAATGGCCGAGCGGTGGCCGTTCGCAACAGCTGCGATGGCGGAGCCCGGGCCGGTCACGACCTCGCCGGCAACGAATACGTTTTTGGCGCTGCTCATCTGGGTGGCAGGGTTCCATTCAACTCGGCCGCGTTCGTCAACCTTTACGGCGCTGTTCTTCAGGAACGAGAGGTCCGACATCTGTCCGATGGTGATGATGATCGTGTCCGCTTCGAGCAGCGTGGTCACGTTGTTGTCAAAGGTCGGAGCAAAGCGCTTGTTCGCGTCAAAGACCGACAGGACCTTCGTGACCTCCAAGCCTTTCACCTTGTCGCCGACCCGCTTAACCGCTTTAGGCCCCCAGCGGTAGTTGAGCTTGACCGCTTCTTCGACCGCCTCGTCCACTTCCCACTTCCAGGCAGGAATTTCCTGCTCGTTCTCAAGGCAGACCATCTCGACGTTTTTCACCCCGAGCCTTCGGGCCGAACGCGCAACGTCCATGGCAACGTTGCCGCCGCCGATGACGAGGATCTTCTCTCCCAGCTTCGGTTTGCGGCCGAACGCGACATCTTCAAGATAAGGGATCGCAAGCAATACACCGGGGCCTTCAACACCAGGGATGTTCAGGGACCGGCTGAGCGAAAGGCCGATTGCGACCAGCACGGCATCATGCTTCTTCATGAGGTCGTCAAGCGTTGCGTCCTTGCCGACCATGAAGTTCGTCTTCACCTCGATGCCCTTGGTGACGACATCGTCAATGTCCTCTTTCAATACTTCCCGGGGCAGACGGTACGGCGGGATCGCTGCGGCGAGCATGCCGCCCAGCACGGGGTGGCGCTCGTAGATCGTGACGTTGTAGCCGAGGTTTGCAAGGTCCCGCGCCGCAGTCAGGCCCGAGGGGCCTGAGCCGATGATGCCGACGCTCTTGTTCTTCGTCTTCTGCACAAGCTTCCGTTTGGCGCGGCGATAGTCCCTGGACTGCTCGATGGCGAAGCGCTTGAGATGCCGCACCGCCAGTGGCTCGTCAACACCACAGCGCCTGCAGGACTGTTCGCAGGGATGGTGGCAGATCATGGAGCAAACCGATGCAATGGGGTTCACCGAGGTAATAACCTCGAAGGCCTCGGTATATTTGCCCTGGGCGATGAGCCCCACATAGGCCTGCACGTCCGTATGCGCCGGGCAAGCTGCGCGGCAGGGCGAATAGGGCCTCGTTTCCTTGATATCTGCGCCGTAGGGCTTGTACTCGGTCGGGATGCACGTATCTTGTGTTGCCATTGATCTCTCCTGCGCTTGAATTAACACTGTATTATCGAACTTTAGATGAAGAATAGAAAGAGAAAACCATTTGCGCTAAGGTGCGCAAGTCTTTGACTAGTACTTTGAGGCTATTCCCGCTTCGTCAACAGCTCCAGCATTTCCATGCGCGTCGACTCCTTGGTGCGGAAGCTGCCGCGCACTGCGGACGTCACCACACGAGCGCCGGGCTTCTTTACGCCGCGCATGCTCATGCAAAGATGTTCTGCGTCAATAACCACCATGGCGCCTTTGGGCTTCAAGTGGCTCACGATAAGATCGATGAACTGCGCCGTCAGCCGCTCCTGCACCTGGGGCCGCTTGGCGAAGACCTCGAGCGCCTTGGCCAGGGAACTAATGCCCACGATCTTGCCTGCGCCCGGGATATAGGCGATATGGGCCCTGCCGAAAAAAGGCAGCAGATGGTGCTCGCATATGGAGTAGAACGGGAGATCGCGGATCATCACCATCTCGTCGTGGCTCTCTCCTGCCATGGGGATCAGGAGCTTCTCCGTGTCAGTGGAAATACCGGAGAAGATCTCTGCGTACATCTCAGCCACGCGCGAAGGAGTATCCTTCAACCCCGGCCGGTCGGTATCTTCGCCGATGCCTTCGATGATGAGCTTGACGCCTTTTTCTATTTTTTTAATATCCATAAGCAGTAGAGAATTCCTAAATCTGAAGCACTAAATCCTAAACAATATTAAAATTCAAAGCTTCAAACATTCGTGGCTTTGCGCTTATTTCGGATTTAGACATTAGGATTTAGAATTTGTTTCTATAATCCTCGTTTCCGTAACGATCTTCTTCATCGGCACGTCATGGGCAGCAGCAGGGACCTGCGGCACGACCTGGAGCTCGAAAGCCAGCGCTGCGGTCATCCCCCGGTACTGCGCCAGAAGCTTGTCGTAAAAACCCGCTCCGTATCCCACGCGATTGCCGCGCTCGTCGAACACCGCGCCCGGTACGACGATGAGCCCGATGTCGTGAACATTTGCCGGCTTCCCCTGGTCCGGCTCGGGAATGCCCCATGCGCCGGGGCTCACGTCCCGGTCGAAATTCCCGATTTCCAGGAGTTCGAGCTCTTTGCCCTTTACCCGGGGCAACACAACATGCTTGCCCTCGGCCAGAGCCCGGCGGATCATGCCATGCGTCTCCACCTCGCTCTGAAAGGACGCATAGAACATGACCGTAGTCGCTTTACTGAATTCCGGGAGGCTGAACAAGCGCTGCTCGATCTCCCTGCTCCTGGCCCTTCGCACTTCAGGCATGAGCGCAAACCGTGCATCCAGTATCTTTTTTCTGAGTTTGTCTTTCACCTTACTTTGTCATGAGCTGGTCGAGCGCAATCTTGATCTTCCGGACCTCTTCCCGCGTGACAGGAGCTGCATCGTAAGGCGATTTCCCGTCAAGATCGGCGGTCACTGCGTCTCCGGCATAGCTCATAAAACCAAGGAACTTCATCCCTTTGAGGTGCTCCAGGATGAAATCCTTTTCCGCCTCGGTCCGGATCTTGTTGCCCACAACAAAGACCTCTTTGACGCCAAGACCATGGGCAAGCGATTCGATCTGGCGGGCGGTCTGCATGCTCCGCTGGCCAGGCTCCACCACCACGATGAACGCATTGACACTGCCGGCCGTGCCGCGGGTCAGGTGCTCGATACCCGCTTCCATATCAAGAATGACCACCTCATCGCGCTTCAGAATGAGGTGGCTCACGAGGCGGCGCAGCAGTACATGTTCCGGGCAGTAGCAGCCCGCCGCAGCCTCTTTCGATTTTCCCATGACGAGCAGCTTGACCCCCTCATGCTGCACGCCGTAGGCTTCAGGGATATCGTCCACCTTGGGATTGATGCTGAACATGCCGCCGGGCCTGCCGGGGCGGGAACCGGTGCGTTCCTCTATCATGTCCGACTGTTCTGCCAGTGGAAGGGCCCGTGCCGCCGCCTCGGGAGAGATGCCGAGCGCAGAGGCAAGGTTAGCGTCCGGATCCGCGTCAACAGCAAGGACTTTTTTGCCTTCGGCGGCATAAAGCCTTGCTAAAAGGCCGGAAAGTGTGGTTTTTCCCACGCCACCCTTGCCCGTAACAGCGATTTTCACAGGTCTCTCCTTGCTATACAGTGGGACAAAATAACATCTAACGCTCGAAAGTGTCAAGGGATTTTTGTCTTTGGAGGGCGGTTACGAATGGTAGCATATGCCGGAGCAATCTGTCCTGCACCCGCATTATTATCGTCTAAATATCCTGCTGCACCGAACGTCAATGCGGAGGATTACGATGCAGGCTAGAGGGAAGTTGTTTTTCTGGAAAAACGGAAGGAAAAAACCAGGCTCAGGATCGAATTGCAGACCACGTTCGCCGACGGGGAAAAAGATACCTGCTCCATTACCAGCAGCAGGCGCAGCAAAAGAAGTAATCAACGGTTAATGCAGACTGCTGAATAAAGCCGGCCTCAGCCGAAACGATCAGGCTAGCTCCGGCCGATCCTGGAGATCGCCTTGCGGGCGACATCGCCGATGTCCCGGTCGGCGCATAACCCGACAAGAGAAGGCAATGCTTCCTGTATCCTGCAGCAGCCAAGCGTGATCGCGGCATTCCGCTTCGCCTCGTGGTTGTCCGAATTGAGGGTTTCGAGCAGGATGCCCGATGCTTTCGGGCTGACCGGCAGGTTGTTCCCGCTGTCCGGCCATCGTGCAAAAATGGCTGCAACGGCTTCCAGCGTCCACTCGCGCAACGACGGCTCTTCATCCTCAAGCAGCTTCCCAAGCGGCCCCAGTGCAACAGGATCGCCGATCTTTCCCAAGGCCTGGATCGCCGGCATATTCGCGCCCGGCACTTCCAGCAGCGCCACAAGCGGCCCCACCGCGCGGCTGTCAGCCAGTTCGCCCAGGGCCATCGCCGCCGGGAACTGGAGCCACATATCGCCCGTCAGCGCCTCAATGAGGGGGAGCACTGCCCGATCGTCCCTGATCCTGCCCAAAGACTCTGCGGCCGCATGCTTCACATTGAGGTCCCCATCCGTGAGTGCATTGATCAGCGCCGGTACGGCCTCGCGGTTCCCCATGGAGCCGAGCATGACCGCGGCAAAGGTCCGGACCTCTTCGTCGGCATCCTGCAGCAGCATGGCAAGACGGGGCAACGACCGGCTGCCGAACGTTACGTACAGCTCCATGGCCGCATTTCTGAGGTTGGCATTGGCGTCATTGCGGAGAGCCTGCTCCAGCACAGGATATACGAGATCGTCCGGCTTGCCGCTGACCAGCGCCGCGAGCCGGGCCTGCTCATCGCTGCTGCGCTCGTAGTAGGTCCCGAGCAAAGAAATAAGCGCTTCGGGCGTATTCAGTTCATCGTTGTTATTATTATTCGTCATGCCTTCGCTGCTTCCTTTCCTTGAGGACGTACTGCATGCTCACCGGTGCGCGACGTTCCTTCCCGCTTAAAGCGCACCGGCAGCCATCGCTGCCTGGCGAAGCCCGTCGTAATCCTGGTCCGACACGGGAACAAACCCCGTGAGCCGCCCAGGCCCCAGTATCTGACGGGCTGGGGTGCTGCCGGGCTTGAGCTTGAGCAATGCTTGCCGGAGCTTTTCGGAGAACTCTTTGCGCAGTGTGGGTGCGGCGAACAATGGCCAGTTCGGATAGTAATCCGTATACGCCACGATCCTTAGTTGAGACAGGTCCAGAACGCCTTTCTGCTTTTCCAGGTCATCTTCACGGAGACCTCCGGCGTCTGCTGCACCGTTGAACACTGCTTTCACAACAACATCGTGTTTTTTCGCAAAGGGCAGCGTGATTAAATCTTTTTTAACATCCAGCCCGGCACTGCTCAAGGTCATCAGCTGAAATAGGTATCCTGCGGCAGAGCTCTTTTCCACGAACATGAGCCTTTTGCCCTTCAGGTCGCGGAGGCTGTGGATCGTGCTGTCCTTTCGTGCGATAATGACCCCCCGGAACTGCGAGCCCGCTTTGGGTTCAGATGCCAGGGCCAGGGGATCGAGAAGCAGCTCCTTTTTCAGTTGGACGTAGATCAGGGGATTTGCGAAACCGACATCGATCTGACCCGCCCGGACAGCCGCCTTGAACGCATCAAAATCCCGGGGTATCACCAGACACACCTTTTCTCCTGTTTCTTTGCTCAGGTAGACGGCAAGGGGGTTGAACATGTCGTAGAGCTCTACCGCACTTAAGCGCGGCAGGATACCGAGCCGGACCTCTGCCTGCGCGCGGTTCACCGAGCCTGATAACGCCGTTATAATTACCACAGCGGCCACTATCGATCGGATCAAAACACTGTTCAGCATAGGTCCTCAGCAAGAACCGCTATTTTACTTCAGCGGGATAGAACTTTTCGATCAACTGATGCAGATCGCTCGGCTGAAAAGGTTTTTTCACATAGCCCTTGGCGCCGAGAGCGAGCCCGCGCATCGTGTCCTCTTCCTTTCCCTCGGTGCTGACGAGTACGATCGGGATGTGGTCGTACGATCCGAGTTCCTTCACCTTCTTGATAAAATCCAGACCGTTCATCACCGGCATGTTGATGTCGAGCAGGATGAGGTCGGCATCGGGATTCTTTGCGAGCTTGTCCAGCCCATCCTGACCGTTCAAGGCATCGACAATCTGGCACTTGTACCGCATCAGCACCATCTTATACATCTGGTGAATCAGCGCAGAATCATCCACCACCAGCACTTTTTTCAACATTATCTTACCTCCCGATTATGAGCGTGCCGCGCCGCTCAAGACAGCTTCCGTCATTTTACCGAATAAATGCCCATTTCCTTAACGCGTTGCATCAGTTCAGCAATGTCTATTGGCTTATCATAGTACTGGTCTGCGCCGCGCTCCAAAGCCTTTTTCCGCAGATCCTCTGAGCCGGAACCCGACAGGATGATCACTTTTGTTTTCGGCGAGTTTTTTTTGACGTAGCTCAGGAGCTCAAGCCCCGCTACCCCGAGGATCCCCGACATCCTGATATCGGCAACGACCAGGTCAAAAAAATATTTATCCAGGGCTGCTTCTGCTGACTCAAGCCTGCTCGCCGTCACCACTTCTACACCCGGTGACCGCAGAGAATATGACAGGTTCAGCACAACCACGGGATCATCATCCACGATCAGTATTTTTTTTGTTTCCGTTATCGTCGCCATGCGAAACACCTGAGAGTTAATTTATAGCAGATGATATTTTGCAATATCTATACCGTATTATTTCATTTTTAAGTTGTTATTTATCAATTTGTTAACCTTATCGAGAAGGACAACCCCTGTCCGAAAACACTACAAGTAACCCCGGTGACCGGTCAAAATTTGGCATAGCCCATAGCCCTTCTTGATTTTGCATTATAAAGATGCTACTCTCCAGCATGTCGTTCGGTGTATATTGACTGGACGCATATTATAATGAATGTATTTTTTTCTGGTTGTTATCTTCGGTCAACCGATCGCTTTTCTTCGGATCCGCGCCTCTGGATGAGAATATCGTGACAGCCCCCAAAAGAAACATTAAATCCCTGGCCCTGGAAGAACTCAAAACCTTACTCGCTGAGCTTGGTTGCAAACCCTTCCGGGCAGGACAACTGTTCGCCTGGATCTACAGCAGGGGCGCCCAATCCTTTGACGAGATGACCAACATTGCCAAGGCAGAGCGGACGCTGCTTGCCTCCCGCTTTGACCTTGCCTCGCTCAGCCTGCGTCGTCAGGAACTCTCTTCGGACGGGACCCGGAAGTTCCTGTTCGAACTTGAGGACGGGCATACGGTCGAGAGTGTGCTTATCCCCGAGGAAGACCGTCAGACGCTCTGCATCTCTTCGCAGGTAGGCTGCGCCCAGGCCTGCAGGTTCTGCATCACCGGCGGAGGCGGGTTCCAGCGGAACCTCAAGGCCTATGAAATCGCCGACCAGGTCGTGATCGTGGAAAAGTTCCTGGCAGGGGGCAAGAAGTATTCGCCGGAGACGCGGAGTATAACGAACATCGTTCTCATGGGCATGGGCGAGCCGCTGGCAAACTTCGATGAAGTGGTGAAGGCACTGGCCATTATTACCGGCGAGCCGGGCCTTGGCTTTTCTACCCGACGCGTAACGCTTTCAACGGCCGGCCTGGTCCCGGAGATCGAGAAACTCGGCAGATCGGGCGTGAAGGTGAACCTTGCCGTATCGCTGAACGCGACGACCGACGAGGTTCGGGACCGGATCATGCCGGTGAACAAGCGCTATCCGATCAAGGCGCTTCTTGCCGCCTGCAGGCATTATCCCTTGGAGCCCCGGCGGCGCATCACCTTTGAATATGTCATGCTGCACGGCGTGAACGACTCGACCGAGGACGCGCTCCGCTTGACAAAACTGCTGCGAGGCATCAAAGCCAAGATCAACCTCATTCCCTACAACCCCTCGCCGGGAAGCGAGTTCAAAAGACCCCCCGACGCCGCGGTCAAGCGCTTTCAGCATATCCTGCAGGAGCATGATTACACAGCGTTGGTCCGCGAATCGCGCGGGCGGGATATTTCCGCCGCATGCGGGCAGTTGAGAGAGCGGGAAGCAAAAGCGGAAAAGTAAACGGGGCGAGTCTCAGTTAATCGTCCTTATCCGCGTTTGCGGATTTTATGGTTTCGTGGAAAGCCGTCATACCCGCGTATCCAGTGGTCGAGTACGTGTTTGTAAAGACCGGATTCCCCTTTGTGCGGGAATGACGGAATGCTTGAATTTAGACTTTTTACGATTTCATCAGATTTTATCTGCCTCCAAATATCCTTTCCGGTAAGCAAACCAGCTTGAACCTTCTCGTGATCAAACAATAAGGGCGAGAAACGGTACCGTCTCTCGCCCTTCGTTTTGCTTTTATGACGTACCCTACCCGTCGTTCTACCGCTACAGTTTGCCTGCCAGGATCTGGTTAACCACGTTCAAAAGATCCGCGGTCTGGATGGGTTTGGGAATGTAGGCATTTGCGCCGAGGGCCAGGCCGCGCTTCCGGTCCTCGTCGGCGCCCTCGGTCGTGATGATGACGATGGGGATCCCTTTGTGCGCAGGGTCGTTGCGGACCATGGAGACAAGCTTCAGACCATCCATGATGGGCATATTGATGTCCGTCAGGATGATGTCGAACTTCTGCGTCGACAGCTTCTTGAGCGCGTCGATGCCGTCGTTCGCCTCCACGACCCTGCTCCCCGGGATGCGCTTCAAGGCAAAGGAGATGAGCTGCCGCATGGTGGGGGAGTCTTCAACAACCAGAAAATTATAATCGGGCATTTGCTACCTCCGTTTATTTTTCTTTCAGCAGATCGAGGAAGCTCTGGATCGTCGTCAGTTTGCGCTCCGACTGGGAATAGAGCTTTGACGAGAACAGCGCCGTCGCCGCGTGGCCGGCGAGCATGGTGAACATCTCGTAGTCCACGTTGCTGAATGCCTGCTTCTGCACCAGCAGTTTATAGATCGAGATGACGCCGATCACGTGCTCCTTGATCTTGAGCGGGATGCATACCAGCGGGTGCGTGTAATCGATGCCCGTGAGGTCGGTGGGGTCGCCTTCGCGGTAGTAGGATTCGCCGGACTTGCAGGCCTTGCCGATGGTGCCTTCGCCGAGCTTGATGCTGGCGCGTTGCTCGTTTCCCATCCCCTCGTTGGCCACGATCGTCAGCTCGTTCGTCTTTTCGTCGAGCATCATGATCGAGAATTCCTCGGCGCCGATCAGGTTCATGACGATCTCAAGAATGATCTTGAGCGACTCGCTGAAGTCGAGAGTGGAGTGGAGCTGGTAGCTTGCCACGTAGAGGTTCGCGAGATTGTTGTTCTCGGCCTCGACCTCCACGTACCGATTCGCAAAATCCTTGTTCTCTTCCTCGACCTCGCGGTAGCGGTCGGAGAGGTTCTTGTTCTCCTCTTCGAGGAACTTGATCCGCTCTTCAAGCGTATGCACCTTGAACGTGCCGTCGCGATCAGAATATTTGGTCAGCTCTTCCAGCTTGGCGACCTTGTACCGCAGCTTCTCATTTTCCTTGAGCAGCTCCTGCGTGAACTCTTCGCCTTTTTTGAAGACCTGGAGAAAATCCTCGACCTTTTTTGAAATCGATCCGCTTTCCTTTTCCATCATGCCCTCCTCAAGGTGTCGCGCTCATGAACGGAGCCAGCTCTCTCCCACGAGAGAGTTTTGTCCTGGGGCAGGCGGCGAGTTGCGGCGCCGTCAGCCACATTGATACAGATATGGGTGGAATTATAATGGAGTCGGGTAAAATTATCAAGGGCCCATTTCTTTTTCTCATGAAACCCCCGGCCTGATGCATCGGCACCGCCGCAGGATCTCTTCGGCCATCATGCCCAGGGGCAGCACCTTGTCGATGACACCGGTCCGGATCGCCTCCTGCGGCATGCCGAATACGACAGCGCTCTCCTCGCTTTCGGCAAGACACTGCCCTCCCTGCTTTTTTATGGCAACCGCGCCCCCTGCGCCGTCGCGCCCCATACCCGTCAGCACAACCCCCAGCGCCGCAGGTCCGCAGGCTTCGGCGACCGAGACCATCATGCGGTCGGCCGAAGGCACGTACATGTCCTCCGGGATCCGGGGCACGAGCTCGACGACGAGGTTCGCCCCCTCTCTCCGCACGAGCAGGTGATATCCGCCGGGAGCGATCAGCGCCCGGCCGGGAAGGAGGCGGTCGCCGTCCTCGGCCTCGCTCACCATAAGCGCCGAGAGTTTGTTCAGACGATCGGCAAAGCTCCGGGTAAACCCCGGCGGCATGTGCTGCGAAATTACGAGCCCTGCGCCGAAATGCTGCGGCAGGCCCGCGAGGATCGCCTGGAGCGCCGGAGGCCCCCCGGTGGAGGACGCTATGGCAACTGCCTCAATAGGGCCCCGTTCCAGCGGGGTGTCGTCATCCCGGTGCGCCGCCTGAAGAGCAGGCCCCTTCGCCAGAAGTTCCATGGCCGACTGGACCTTGGACATTTTCAGGTGCAGCAGGGCGTACACCTTGGCCACCAGTTCTTCCCGGAGCCCCTCGATGCTCCGCGAGATCCGGGCTTCCGGCTTTGCCAGAAAATCGACGGCGCCGAGCTCCATGGCCCGGAATACGCTGCGGCTGTCCGAACGCGACGACAGGACCAGCACGGGAGTAGGCCGTTCCTTCATGAGCCAGCGCAGAAAGGTAAACCCGTCCATGGTCGGCATCTCAAGGTCGAGGGTGATGACATCGGGCTGGAGACGCAGCGTCTTGGTGATCGCATCGATGCCGTCACCGGCAACACCGGCGACCTCGATCCCCGGGTCGCGTTCGAGCATCTTGGTGATGGTCATGCGGTTATACGCCGAGTCGTCGACGACCAGCGCCTTGATCTTCTTCATGGCGGTCTCTCTTCCTTCCCCCGCACGCTCAGGCCCTGGTCCGCGCCGGTTTCTGATAGACCATGTCGTTCTTGAGCGTACGCAGCACGAAGGCGTTGGAGATGTTGATGAGCGACTCGGAGTGGCCCAGGAGGAGGTAGCCGTTGTCGCGGAGCTTGTCGTGGAAACTTTCGACCACCTTTTTCTTGGCATCGCGGTCGAAATAGATGATCACGTTCCGGCAGAAAATAACGTCCATGTTGCTGATGAGGCTGGTCTTGAACGGATCGAGGAGGTTTACGTAGCTGAAGGACACCAGTTCGCGCACCGCATCGATGATCCGGTAGTCGCCTTTGCCTTCTTCAACAAAATATTTTTTCATCATCTCGGGCGTCGAGACCCGGTGGGAGGTCTTTTTGTAAACACCCTTGCGCGCCGTGTGCAGCACGCGCTGATTGATATCGCTCCCGAGGATCTCCACCTGCCAGTCGCGCCACCAGGTGCCGGACTCCAGGAGCAGCATGGCAATGGTGTAGGGCTCCTCGCCGGTGGAGCATCCGGCGCTCCAGATCCGGAGCGATTTGCGGTCGGCCAGGGTGGTGCGCAACTCGGGCAGGATCTCTTCGGAAAACGCCCGAAGCTGCGGGCTCTCCCGAAAGAAGTAGGTTTCATTCGTCGTCAGATTGTCGACAAGGACCGCCAGTTCCTCGTCCCGCTTCCGGTCATAGCGGAGAAAGTGATAGTATTCCTCGAAGGTCCTGACCTGGCGCTCCTCCAGGCGGCGCGCCAGCCGGCGCTCAACAAGGAACTTGGAACCATCGTCGAAGTAGATGCCGCAGTAGCTGTGGACCAGATCGCGCAGGAGCCTGAAGACGTCATCGGGAAGCGCTATGTGCTGTTCTTCGAACATCTATCTCCCCAGTGCGTCCATCGCCGCCTGACGCACGGTCTTGTCCGCGTCGCCGGCCGCAATCGTTGCCAGGAGCGCATCCAACGCGGCATCCCGGTGCTGCCGGACGATCTCGATCGCCGCCTTCCGTACGCTCCAATGCGTGTCCGACAACCGGGACACCACTGCCTTCCGGACAGTGTCCCAGGAATACCCCGCCAGGGCCGTCAGCACGACCTTGCGAACCTCGGCGTCGTCGTGGTCGGCAAGCCGCAGCAGGGGGGCCTGCGCCTGCCTCACCCGAAGCTTCCCCATGATCTCGACGAGCGCCAGGAGAAAGATATCGCTTGCCTTATCAAGATAGGATGCCAGGAGCTGCCCGGCCTGCGCGCCCCCGATCCTGCCGAGCCCGCGGGCTGCGGCGGCCTTCACCCAGAGGTCCTGGTCCTCAAGGAGCGAGATGAACACTTCGGTAACACCGGGCGCAGACAGCCTGCCCAGCGCCTCGGCAGCAAGCATACGGACCTCGGGATCATCATCGGTCACCGCCAGTTTGAGCGGACGCAACGACCGTTCTTCCGGCAGATTTCCCAATGCATGGACGACGGCCTTGCGCACCTCGGCCTCTTCGTCCTTGAGCGCGAATACCAGGGCGTCGGCCGCGCTGGCGGTGGCGAACTTTCCGAGCAGCAGCGCGATATTCCGACGCAGGGGTACATCCTGCAGCGTATACTCTTTCACCAGCCGGTCGAGGACGGATTCATCGCCGATGGCCGCCAGCGCCTGGATCGCCGATTCCTGCACGCTTTTGTATTCGTCGGTCAAAAGAGCGAGCAGCGGCGTTACGGCCTTCCTGCTCCGCAGGCGGCCCAGGGCCTCAGCGGCCATGCTCCGCACGTGTCCGTTCTCATCGCCCAGCAGATCGATCAGCGGGCCTTCCGCCTCGGTCCTGCCGAACTCTCCCAGGACCCGGGCCACCGTCCGCCGGACAAGGGCATTCTCGTCGGAAAGGTAGGGCATCAGCTGCGTTCCGGTTCCGGAAGGCATGGCAATGAGCGCCTGCGCCATCGGTTCCTCAAGGTCTTCTTCGGTAAGCAGGGCAAGCAGCTTCGGTATGGAGTGCTCCCTGCCGGCCCAGCCGAGCACGGCGAGGCACGCCTTCTGCAGTTCTCCCGCCGTGGCGCCGAGCATCTGTTCGGCAAGGGCCACGGCTTCGTCGCTCATGCCCTCGCGCACGGTGCGCGCGATCGTCTGCCGCGTCGCCTGATTGCTCTTCCGGTAAATGGCCAGGAGCGCGGACATGGACACCTCGCGCACGATGCGAAGGGGGTCGGAAAGGCCTGCGACCAGCGGGACCAGCGTATGTTCGTTACCGATCTTGCCGAGCGCTTCCAGCACCGGTTCCCGGAGCGTGATGCGGCCCAGGGCGGCCATGAGCGGGCCCAGGGCACGCTCGTCCCCGATCTCGCCGAGCGCCTCGGCTGCGGCATAATCAAGCCAGCCCAGATCGGTGCGCTGCAGACACGCAAGCAGCGCGTCCACGGCCCGGGGATCCCGGAGCTTGCCGAGCGCCTCTGCGGACGCCACCCGGATATTTTCGTCGGGATCCTGCAGGGCCAGGATCAGGCCGGGCACGGCACGGTGGTCCCGGATGTCGCCGAGGATGTCGATAATGAATTTTCTCACATCGGCATCCGAGTCGCCCAGCATCGGCAGAAGGGCATTGACCGCCCCGGCACCGAAATGCACCAGCGCTTCGATGGCCGCATTGCGCGCGCCGGCATTATCATGGAGCGACAGTGTCTTTATCAGCTGGGCAACGACGCCGTCACCGCCGATGTGCACCAGCGCCTCCACCGCAGTCTTGCGCACCCGCCAATCCGCGTCGCCTAGGGCGCGAAAGAGCAGCGGCACGGCCCCGGCACCTGAACGGCCGAGATCGATGACCGCTTCCCGGCGTTCTTCGGCGTCGGCGCTCTGCAGTTTTTTTCCGAGGAACTCCTGATCAGGCATTGCCCGCCTCCGCCAATGCTTCCCGCTCCTGCCGGCTCAGGATCTTCGTGATATCGACCAGAATGACCAGCCGGCCGCCGGCCTTGCCCACGCCCCCGATAAAATCCGCTTGCAGGCCGCGGGCCGCGGCGGGCGCCGGGTCGATCTGCTGCCGCGGGATGTGCAGTACTTCGCGCACCCCGTCGACCACCAGGCCAAGCAGGTCGCCGCCCGTGCCGCGCACCGCGCCCCGGGTGATCAGCATGCGCACCTTCTTGGCCGGGCCCGAAGCGGCCTCCAGGCCGAACCGCTTTCGCAGGTCCACGACCGGAATGATCGCGCCGCGCAGGTTGACGACCCCCTCGATGAATTCCGGCATCCGGGGAAGCACCGTGATGCGCAGGGGACGGACCACTTCGGCGATGGACCGGATGTCGAGGCCGTACTCCTCGGCCCC
>MHDY01000132.1:17118-17340 GCA_001803705.1 Nitrospirae bacterium GWC2_56_14
GCTCTCTTCCGCGACGATGACCTTTTTTTCTCTCGTGTCTCTCATGTTTTTATCTGTATATTCGTGACCAGCGACCGGTTTCCCGGTTAGAAAATATCAATTAATTCCGTACAAAACGGCAAGACTATTTCTCGCAAAGACGCAAAGGGCGCCAAGAAAATCTTACACGCAGTATTGCTTTTTTGTTTGAACCCTACTTTTGATTCATGGTTCTCTTTGCGT
>MHDY01000132.1:17360-20469 GCA_001803705.1 Nitrospirae bacterium GWC2_56_14
ACGCTTTTGACTCTGTATTGCTACGTCTTGAACTTCTCAATCTCTTTGTTCAGCAAACCGGTCTGTCCGGCGATCACGTCCATGGCAACATGCAGCCCCGCAGCCAGGTCCGCGTTCGCCCGGGCGATCTCCTTGATCCGGTCGATGGCCTGCACAATGAGGTCGCTCCCTACTTGGACCTCTCCGGCCGCCCGGTTCACCAGGCTGATCTTGGCGCTCATATTTTCTACAGCGCCGGTGATGTCTTTGCTCCCCTTCACCTGTTCATCGGTGGAGCGCTTGACCACCCGCGTCAGTTCCCGCATCTTCTCCGCGGCGCGCATGATCTGCTCGCTGCCCGTCCGCTGCTCGGTCGTGGCCCGGGCGATCTGGTGCGCCATGTCGTTGATCTTGTCCACGGAGGCTCCCACCTGCCGGATGCCCTGGGTCTGTTCGCTCGCCGCGCGATTGATGTTCTTGCTCATGTTCCTGGCCTGCCCGGCGCGCTCCAGGATCTTGGTGAGCGCCGCGCCGGCATCCCGGGAAAGCCGCACCCCCTCTTCCGCCAGCTGGACCTCTTCTTTCATGACCGCAACCGCTTCCCGCGATTCCTCCTGGACCGAGGAGATCAGCGCGCTGATCTCCTGCGTGGAGGAAGCCGTACGGTTCGCCAGTTCCCTGATCTCCGCGGCCACCACGGCAAATCCCCGGCCGTGCTCGCCGGCCTGTGCGGCGAGAATGGCCGCATTGAGGGCAAGAAGGCCCGTCTGGTCCGTGATGTCCTCGATCACGGTCAGGATGGTGCCGACGCTGTCGGCGCGGTCTCCCAGGCGGTTCACCACGTCGGCGCTGCGCCGCGCCGCCTCTTCGATGCGCGCCATGCCCGCAATGGTCTTTTCAATGGACCGCATGCCGAGCTGTTCCGCGTCGGCGGCAACGGCCTCGGCGATGGTTGCCGACTCCCGGGCGTTGGACTCCACTTCCCGCACGGAAGCGCTGATCTCCGTGGTCGATGCCGCGGTTTCCTCGGCTGCCGAGGACAAGACCTCCACATTCTCGGCGATCTGCCGGACCGCGGCGGACATCTGGGTGATCGCGGTGACCGTCTCCTCGATGGAGGATGAAAGCTCGGACATGGTGCGGGCCACTTCCTGGATCGAGGCCGCCATCTCGATGACCGAAGAGGAGGTCTGCTCGGAGGTCTCATAGATGTCTTCGACGTTCCCGGCGATCTCCTTGAGCGAAAAATGCATCTCATTCACCGAGGAAGACGCTTCCTCGACGGACTCCGCCTGGGTCTTGCTGCCGGTGGTAATTTCCGCGGATATCTGCTGCACGTCTTTCCAGACCGCGGCGCTGTTGCCGGCGGCCCTCCGCACGTTCTCGACCATGCCCTTGAGGCCGATGATCATGCGGTTCAGGCCGCGGCCGAGCATCCCGATCTCATCAATGGACTTCACGTGCACGCTCTTGCTGAGGTCGCCGGCGGCAATGTTCGAGGCAACGGCAACGGCCTCCTTGGTGGGCGTTATGATCATCCTCCGTATCATGACGTGGAAGAGGAAGGACAGCACCAGCACGATCCCGACACTCGTCCCGAGCAGCAAAAAAACGATATTCCGTATGGCCCGCTGAACGCCTGCCGTTGCAAAGCCCATGGTGACCGTGCCGATCTTCGTTCCCTGAGGAACGATCTCCACCGCCACTTCAAGCACCTCGAACTGCCGGCGCACCCTGGCAATGAGCGCGGGAACATCGCCGCCCTCCGCCACAAGCGCCTTCACTGCAGGATTGTCGCGGTTGAAGCTGACGTAGGGAGTGCTGAGCGCGGCGCCGCCGGCATCAACGACCACGGCGTACAGCACATCCTGCGATTTGGCCGCCTCGTCGACCAGCGAGTCCAAGGCCACGATATTCCGGTCCACAATGAAGTCGCTGCCTGCCTTGCCCAGGAACAGACCGATCTCCCGCCCCCGCGTCTCGATGGACCGGTACTGCTCGTCCATCATGGTGCGCGCAACAAAGAAGGTCCCGGCAAGCATCAGGAGAGAAACAAAACCGGTCATGACCACCACGAATTTCAACCCCATGCTGGCGTCGATCTTCTTCTTCAACTTACTGACGGCTATTTTTTCCTTGATCGTTCGTAACATGGTCCTGTCCCTTCACCGGGGAGGCCGGGCGCCCGGCTGCAATACCGTTCTTAGGTGATCGATTGCATGAGCTTTCGCACTCCGTCGTAGTCGCCGTCCTCGGCGGAAGCGAAACCGGTGTAATCCTGGTCGATCATGGCCAGCACCTGCGCATGGCCGGGATTCCTGCGGTCGAGAGCAATGAGCGTTTTTTTAATGGATTCCAGCGTGCCGGCATCAAGCCCCTTGGAGGCGCAGATGTTGAACTCAGGGATCTCGCCCGAGGTTTTCAGCACCTTCAGTCCCTGATCGAGGAATTTTACTGCAATGGACTCCATGAGCCCGCCTGCATCATACTCGCCCGCAAGGACCGCCCGGGCCACATCATCATGATGTCCCAGGAACGTATGGTCCTTGAGATCTTCCAGGCGGACCCCCGCCTCGGCCAGCATGGAGCGGGGGATGAGATAGCTCGACGTGGACATCCGGTCCCCGAAGGCGAACCGCTTCCCCCGAAGGTCCTCAAGCCGCTCGATCCCGTTCCCGAACCCGGCCACGATCGCCGCATGCGTATAAGGCAGCCCCTTGCGAAGCGCCTTCACCAGGAGCACGGCGCCGAATTTATCGTGCGCCTCGATGTAGGTGGTCGGCGTAAGAAAAGCCAGGTCCGTTACGCCGTCCTCGATGTCCCTGATCGTCTGCATAAAATCGAGGCCCACGACCAGCTCGACCGTTCTGCCGAGCGACTGCGTCAGATATTCCGTAAGCGGCTGGAACCGCCGGTGCATCGTTGCCGGCGATTCAAGCGGAATGACCCCGAACTTCAGCCCTTTGTGGAGCGCAGCGCGGGGACCGCGGCCGCGGACGGTCATGGTAACCAGCTCCTGGTTCAAAAGCGCCGCCTGCTCGTTCAGCATCTTCAGGGCGCCGGTCATGCCTTCCATCCGCTTCATGGTCTGGCGCGGCAGGTCCTGGATCCGCTCCATGGCATGAAGGAT
>MHDY01000132.1:20532-25953 GCA_001803705.1 Nitrospirae bacterium GWC2_56_14
CCGCCGCGACCCTGCTCCGTCAGGGTGAGGTTCACGCGGCGGGCGATGTCCCGCATGCCTTCCGAAGCCTTGAGGATGATCTCCGAACCGCTGCTCTGCGCCTGGGTGGCCGATGCGATCTGGCCCATCATCTGCTTGACATGCGCCACCGCCTCGCTCACCTGCTTGATCCCGCGGGCCTGCTCCATCATGGCGCGCTCGATCAGGGTGGACATCTCCGCTGACCGGCTGGCGCTTCCCACGATCTTTTCCAGCGCCGCACCGGCGTCCTGTGACCGCTGTACGCCGAGGTCAACGGCCGTCAGACTTTCGGTCATGGCGGTCACGGCCTCTTTGGCCTCTTTCTGGACCGTCGTAATGAGCTTTGCAATGTCCTGGGCTGAACCGGCTGTCCGGTCCGCCAGGGCCTTGATTTCTCCCGCCACGACGGCGAAACCCTTACCGTGCTCGCCCGCCTGCGCCGCCAGGATCGATGCGTTCAGCGCCAGCAGGTTGGTCCGCTCCGTTACTTCAACGATGACGCCCAGGATCTTGCCGATCTCGCCGGAGCGTTTGTCGAGGCGGGTGATCAGACTGGAGTAGCGCTCCACGGCCTCCTTGATGGTGTCCATGGCGCTCATGGTCTCGTAAATGGACCGGCTGCCGCTCTCCCGCGCCTCGAACGACACCTGCTCCGAGAGACGGGCGGACTCCTGCGCGAGCCGCTCCACCTCGCGAATGGTCGCCTCGATCTGGATCGCCGATGACGACGTCTCCTCTGCTGCCGACGAAAGGGTATCGGCATGGCCGGCGACCTCGCGGATGGACCCGATCATCTCGAGCACCGACGTGGTCACGCTCTCCACCGAGGAGGTCAGTTCCCCCGTGTGGCGGGCCACCTCCAGGTTCGACGCGTTCATCTCGAGGATGGCCGACGATGTTTCTTCGGCGGACGTCGACAGGCTTCCTGCGCTCTCCGCGATCGACTGGATGGACGAGGACATCTCCCCCACGGACGTGGAGACGCTCATGATGGCGTCCGCCTCGGCCTCCGCGTTCTTCCGGATGGCGCGCGTGTCCTCCGCGATCGTCGGACCCAGATCATTGATGCGCACCGCAATGGCGCTCATCTCGACGATGAACTGCTCGAGCCGCTCGACCAGATAGTTCACTCCGTTGGCGAGCATGCCGATCTCGTCGTTCTTACCGGCCTCCACGCGTCGGGTGAAGTCCTTCTTATCGATCATGCCCGTCAGCGCATCACCCAGCGCCTTGACGCGGTCGGTCACGGTGCGGGAGAGGGAGAAGTAGAGGATGGCCGCCAGCGTGAGAAAAATGAAGAGGTGTTCGATGAGCGCGCTTATGGCATACGTCCTGAGCCTGCTGTCAAGTTCTGCGGGGTAGACGGCAAGCCGGACCTCGCCCAGCTGGGTCTGTTCGGCCAGGATCGGCAGCGGCCCGATCATCAGGCGTTTCTCCTCCAGCGTCGGACGGCCGGCGCGGACAAGCTCCCGGCCCGACCCGTTGGTAATCATCACCTCTTGCGAGTCGGGCAGGTGCATGAAGTTCTTCGCCATGGCGTTGAGGCCGCTGAAATCATAGGTCAGCAGATACGGTGTTGCCAGCTCGGCCATGAGCCTGCAGGACTGTTCACCCCGGATGCGGGCTTCGTTCACCAGGGAGCGCTTCTCCATGACATAGCGGTACGTACCGATGAGCGCCATGGTCACGAACAACCCGGCGAAGATCATGAAGATCAGTTTCTGTCGTATGCCTATGCGCATGATTCCCCCGACCTGCTGAAAAGCCGAAACCAAATTTGCCACGAAGACACGAAGGCACGAAGAGATGCTTGAATGTCGTGGGGTTTGAAGAACTCGACAATTTTAGTGACGTACTTTGTGCCTTCGTGTCTTCGTGGCGACAATTTCCTTGCTCTTTTACATAAATTCTTCTAAGGATGTCTAGAACTTGAACCGCGCAAGCTCCGCCTGGAGCGCATCGGCGCGGGATTTGAGCGTCTGGACGGCCATGTCCATTTCGATGGAAACGTCAACATTGTCCTGCGTGACCTTTTGGATGCTGTCCACGGCCTGGCTGATCTGCTGCGCGCCGAGGCTCTGCTCCGAGGTGGAGCGCGCGACCTGCGCGGCCTGCGTGGTAACCGACTCTACCGCGTCGGCGATCTGCCGGCTGCCCTGCGTCTGCTCCTGCGACGCCGAGGTCACCAGCCGGGTGACCTCGCGCATCTGCTCCGCCGCCTGGGCTATCCGCTCGCTGCCGCGCCGCTGCTCCTGCATGGCCGCGGCGATCTGCTCGATCTGGTTGGTGATGTCGATGGAGGCGTCCGTGATCTGCGCCAGGCCGCGCGCCTGTTCCGCCGTGGTCTTTTCGATGGCACGCGCCATGCCCGAGGCCTGCCGGGAGCTGTCGGCAACCTGCTCGAGCACATCGCTCGTGACCGTGACCAGGGCCGCACCCGCCTCGACCGCTTTCAGTCCGCGTGCCATTGCCTGCACGCTCTGCGCGGTCTCCTCCTGCACGGAGGCGATGAGGCTCACGATCTCCTGCGTGGACGCCGCCGTGCGCTCCGCCAGTTCCTTGATCTCCTCGGCAACAACGGCAAAGCCCTTGCCGTGCTCGCCGGCCTGCGCCGCAAGAATCGCGGCGTTCAGCGCCAGGAGGCCCGTCTGGTCCGTCACCTCGTCGATCACCTTCAGGATCTGGCCGATCTCCTGGGAACGCTTGCCCAGGCGATTGACCACGTCGGCCGTCGCCTCGACCGCTTCCCTGATGCGGTCCATGCCCTTGCTGGCCTCCGCGGCGGCGGCCATGCCGCGCTCCGAGGCTTCTTCCGCCACCTTTTCCGCCAGCCGCGCCGATTCGACGGCGCGCTGTTCCACCTCTTTCACCGATACGCTCATCTCGGTGATGGACGACGACGTCTGCTCCGCCGATGCCGAGAGCGACTCGGTATTTTCCGACACCTGCCTGATGGAGG
The DNA here is from genome assembly GCA_001803705.1 of Nitrospirae bacterium GWC2_56_14. Classification (GTDB taxonomy): domain Bacteria; phylum Nitrospirota; class UBA9217; order UBA9217; family UBA9217; genus GWC2-56-14. Next base: position 23,513 of record MHDY01000132.1, read on the forward strand.
CCAGCATCTCATTGATGGAAGAGGCCGTTTCTTCCACGGCCCGCGAAAGGGTCCCCGCGTTCCGGGCGACCTCCTCGACCGACGAGGCCATCTCGGTGGCCGACGAGGAGGCGTTCGCCGCCGACTGGGACATGTCGCCGGCGTGCTCCGCCACCCCGCGGATCGAAGCGACCATCTCGTTCACGGTCATGGCCGTCTGCTCTGTCGCCTCCTGCTGGCCCCGCGCACCCAGGGTCATTTTCTGGGCTGCGCCGGTCAGCATTTTGAGCGCATCGCCCAGGCTGGCGCCGGTCTGCATGATCCTGCCGAGGATCTCCCGGAGGTTCAGGGACATGGTATTGACAGCCGCACCGAGGGCGGCGATCTCTGTTTTGCCTTCGATGACGATCTCCTGCGACAGGTCGCCGGCGGCCATTCTGCCCGCGGTCCTCGACAGCTCGATGATCGGATCGGTGATGACCTTGCCGACCAGGAAATAGACGAGGACCGTGGCGGCAAGAAAACTGATCAGCCCCACACTGAGCGAGGTCAGGAGCAGGCCCCGGATCTGGCGGTTCACGGCCTCGGCCTTGAGCGCGATGCGGAACACGCCGACCTTCTTGCCGTCGGACGCCAGAAGAGGAATGACCTTCTCATAGTGGCTGCCGCCCGCATCGCTGTATGCCTGGGTCATCTCCCCGCCGGCGCCAAGGGCCCGCTTGCTCGCCTCGTCATCCTTTATGATATTTTCGGCTCCGGCTGTGCTGGCATAGAGCACTTTGCCGCTCATATCCATGATCATGGCCTGTGACAGATCTTTATCTTCCTGGACCAGCGTGGCCAGCTTCTCGCCCATCCCCTCAAGCGCATTGAGCGGAATGCCGAACCCCAGGGCCTTGTTGATGTCCTTCCGGGTCCCCTCAGCCATTGCCGTGACCTTCTCCATCAACGCGTCCTTATACCGGCTCGTGGCCGTATAGACATTGATGAGCGTCGTCAGTCCCAGGATCAGCAAAATGATGCCGGCGGTCGCAACGACCGCCCGCGTCTTGAGGTTCATGCCGGAGAAGAGGTTCATTTTATCACCTTGGTAGCGTCAGAGATCAGGTCGATGGGCACCTTGATCCCGAGAGCGCCGGCCTCCTTCAGGTTGATGACCAGTTCGACCATCCGGGGTACCTCCACCGGGATGCTTGCCGGTTTTTCCCCTTTCAGCAGCCGCGCCACCATTCTGCCGGCGGCGGCCCCCTGTTCGGACGGGCTCGGAGCAAGGCTCAGGACCACTCCGTGCTCCGCCGTGCCGCCGATCTGGCTGATCGCCGGGATCTTCGCCTCCCGGGCCAGCTGCACGATCGTATCAATGGCCTCGTTGGCGGCGGCGCTTACGGAGATGAGCACTGCGTCCGCTTTGCCGGTAAAAACGAGCTTTTTCGCCTCATCAGGCCGCTTGATGAGCATCTTGACCGTCTGGAACCCGTACTGGGACTCAAGCTCTGCCAGTTCCTCGGCCTGCTTGACCGAATCGGGCTCGTACTCGTTGTACACCACCGCGATCCGCGTAAAGGGCGTCATCTTTTTCAGGTACTTCAGCAGGCTGGTCATCGGCACCTTGGCGCTGATGCCCGTCAAGTTCCGTGCCGACACGCCCGCTGCCGCGGGGTCATAGACCCCGGCGTACACCAGGGGAATGCTCTTGGTCTCCCGGACCATGGCCAGCGCCGCAGGCGCCCCGTAGGCCACGAGCACGTTCACCTCCGCCACCACGAGCTTCCGCGCCGCGTTCGCCCAGGAGAGGGAGTCGGGCGACGGCATCTGGAGCAGCGTGTCGACCGTGCGGAAATCGAACCCCTCTTTCCCGAGCGATGCGGCAAAGGCCTTATGCACATCCTGATAATAGCCCATGTTGCCGGACATGATCACTCCCACGGTTTTGTCCGCAGCGACCGCAGGCAGGGCGTTCAGAAGCATCACGGCCGCTAGTATCCATCGTAATACTCTCATTCTTCCTCCCGCTACCATTTCAGGGACAGGGTGGCCATGGCTGTTTTCACCCATCCATCCTGCGTATCGTCGGTCTCGTCGTCAAGTTTCGCGTACTGGAGCCGGCCGTCGATGCTGAGGTTCCGGGCGAGCTGCAGCTCGACGCCCGCAGCAAGCACATCCTCGACAATGCTGGTGTCCGCGAGAACGTCATTCTCCGTGTTCGTCACCGATGCAGCGTTCCTGAATTTGTCCTTCGACCGGCACCTGCTGGCATCCGCGGACAGGTGCACCCTGTCGCTCAGCCCGACCGTCAAGCCAACCGAGGTGACCTGTGAGTCAGTGGAGATGAGAACTCCGTCCTCGGTCACGAGCGGAGGGAACGGGGCCGACAATTGATAGGTCAGTGTTTCCTTGTTCTTGTTCTGGTACTGCGCATAACTTACCGTAACAGCAGAGCGTTTCCCCATCTGGAAGGTGAG
>MHDY01000133.1:0-6863 GCA_001803705.1 Nitrospirae bacterium GWC2_56_14
CGAAATCCGCAATCGAACCGGAGGTTTTTTTGAACGATACCATGACACCACGCCAGATCGTCGAGGAGCTCGACCGGTACGTTATCGGTCAGTATAAGGCGAAGCGCGCCGTTGCCATTGCGCTCCGCAATCGCTGGAGGCGCCAGCGCCTGCCACAGGAGCTTCGCGACGAGGTCATGCCCAAAAACATCATCATGATCGGCCCCACCGGGGTCGGCAAGACCGAGATAGCTCGACGCCTGGCGAAGCTTGTCCAGGCCCCCTTTCTCAAGATCGAAGCATCGAAGTTCACCGAGGTCGGATATGTGGGACGCGACGTCGAGTCCATCATTCGAGACCTTACCGAGATCGGCATCAACATGGTCAAGAACGAGGTGTCCGAACAGGTGCAGGAAAAGGCGGCTGTTCTGGCCGAGGAACGCCTGCTCGATTTGCTGCTTCCGCCGGTCAGGCCCTCCCAGGACGTTGACAAGGCGCCCGAGGAACAGCAGGAACAGCACCGCGGCACGCGGGACAAGCTGCGGGAGCAGTTCCGGGCAGGCAAGCTCGACGAACGGACGGTCGAGATCGACATCAAGGAAAAGGTCATGCCTTTCGGCATCGTCTCGAACATCGGCATGGAAGAGATCGAGATGAACCTCAAGGAGATGCTCGGCGGTCTCCTGCCGGAAAAGACGAAGAAGCGGAAGCTCAAGGTCCCCGAGGCATTGCGCCTGCTGCTGCAAGAAGAAGCGGCCAAGCTCATCGATATGGAGAAAGTGACCCGCGAAGCGCTTCAGCGCGTGGAACAGTCCGGCATGGTCTTCCTGGACGAGATCGACAAGATCGCGGGACGGGATTCGCAGGGGCCCGATGTTTCCCGCCAAGGGGTGCAGCGCGACCTGTTGCCGATCGTCGAAGGATCGACGGTCTCAACCAAGCACGGCCCGGTCCGGACCGACCACATCCTGTTCATTGCGGCCGGAGCGTTCCATACCTCGAAGCCCTCCGACCTCATGCCCGAGCTACAGGGACGCTTCCCCATCCGCGTGGAGCTCGATTCCCTGGGCAAGGCGGAATTCATCCGCATCCTGACGGAGCCGCAGAACGCGCTGATCAAGCAGCACGTGGCGCTCATGCAGACCGAGGACATCACCCTGGAATTTTCCAAGGACGGCATCGAGGAGATAGCGGGCACCGCAACGACCGTGAACGAGCGCACCGAGAATATCGGTGCCCGGAGGCTCCATACGATCATGGAGCGCGTACTCGACGAGATCTCCTTCGAAGCACCCGAGAAGAAGGGCGCCCGGTACACCATTGACGCGGCCTATATCCGCGAGCGGCTGGCGGACATTGTAAAGAGCGAGGACCTGAGCAGATACATATTATAATGCAGGTGGATAGACTGAAGGTGGAAGACTGTTCGTGGACTCCAGCCTTCGGTCTTCAGCCTAAAAACCTGAGGTGTTTCCTTTGAGGTTTTCATGGAAAAACTGATCGAAAAAGCAAAGATCCTGATCGAAGCCATGCCCTATATCCAGACCTTCCGGGGCAAAACCTTTGTGATAAAGTACGGCGGGAACGCCATGATCGATGAGAACCTGAAACAGGGGTTCGCGCAGGACGTGGTCCTTTTGCGGTTTATCGGCATCAACCCGGTCATTGTTCATGGCGGCGGGCCGCAGATCGGCAGGATCATGGAGCGAATGGGGAAGAAGCCTGCGTTCGTATCGGGCCAGCGGGTGACGGATGAGGAAACCATGGACATCGTCGAGATGGTGCTCGGCGGCAAGGTGAACAAGGAGATTGTGAACCTCATCAGCCGTGCCGGCGGCCGGGCTGTCGGTCTCACGGGCAAGGACGGCGGGCTCATCCAGGCAAAAAAGCTCAAAATGACCAGAAAATCCGAGGAAACGGGCGAGACCGAGATCATTGACATCGGCCTGGTAGGAGAAGTTACAGAAATCCGGCCGGGAGCACTGGAGGCGCTCGACGCGGGGGGGTTCGTTCCGGTGATCGCGCCGGTAGGCGTGGGCGCCCATGGAGAAACTTACAACATCAACGCAGACCTTGTGGCCGGCGCAATAGCAGGCGCTCTCAAAGCCGAGAAGCTTATCCTCCTGACTGATCAGGTGGGCATCCTGGACAAGGACCAGAACCTCATCCCGTCACTGAACAAGAAGAAGGTCGAGGGCATGCTGAAAGCCGGTACCGTGAGTGGCGGCATGCTGCCCAAGACGAAATCCTGCTTCGACGCGCTCGAAGCGGGCTGCACCAAGGTCCATATCATCGACGGCCGTGTCCCTCATGCCCTCCTCCTCGAAATCTTTACGATATCCGGCATCGGCACCGAGATCACGCTGTAGAGAACAATCTTCTCTCTACGGACTCAGCAAAAAGCGGAAAGCTGAGCTGCATTCGCGAACACGCTAGGAACCCAGCTCCGCTTTCCATTCATCTTTGCCTGCTGCATCCTTGACCTTGCGAAGCTTGAACAGCGGCGAGCTTTCCATGGCCATTGATCCCTTGCCGCCATTCTTTTTGAAGGTGAATTTCATATTGACCTTGATCGGCCAGGTACCATCCTCGTTGCGTTTTCCCCGTTCAAGGACGACAACAGGCTCTTGTAGCGTGTTGCCATGCCCTCCGGTAAAGAAATCCGACTGACCTACCGCCTTGATCACATCGGCATCGCTCAGGGCTACACTGCATGCAGATATAAGAACTGATACTGCCAGGGCGACGACCGCCGTATACAACCATACCGCTCGTTTCACGTTTTCCTCTCTTTCGCATATTGACAATCGATCGTATCCTGCGGGCTGCCGGATAGCTTTTGACGACAACGAAGCGGCTCAATTTCCGCCCTTTATCCGCAAAAAAAGAGGGGGGTGGGCACTCCTCCCCCCTCTCTTAAAGGTAATGAATATCTACCGCTTCGTTACGGCATGGCATGACAGACGTTGCACGCCGGGCTGCTGTTCACAACACCGAGGAGATCGGCACCATGGCAATATATGTTAGCGCAGGATTGCGTGCCATTGATATCGACGTACTCTCCATGTTTTGTGGATATAGAACCGGCCCAATCCACCGGATGGAACGAAGTCGGTCCGCCGATATGACAGGAGGAACAGCTCGGCCCGGTCAAACCACCCGAAAGGGTGGCCCCATGACAGTTGATATTTGCGCAACCGCTATTCCCCTGAATAGCAACATACTCTGAATGGTTGAGTGCGACCGGGCTTGTATAGGTGGATGGATGTATCGCAGTAGGCCCTCCCAAATGACAGGAGGTACACGAGACCTTGGATATCCCGCCATCCAGACCCGCACCGTGACATTCCACGCACGTGGCAGTATCAGCCTTAGCGGTTACGGCATGATCCGATATCCATGCGCCGGTATGTGCTTCAGCGTCCGAATCGAACGAGGCGTTGTCATTCGGAGTGCCACATCCAGTAACAAGCACGAACAAAACAGCGCATGCCAGAATAGCCTTGTATAATGTCATTATTTGTGACATACGCGGCACCTCTCATTGTTCTGACGTCCATGGCACTTCATGCACGATGCGGGATTGATCCGGCCGTCGATCTTATGCTGGTTCAGATAATCTCCACGATGGGGAAGCGCCCGTTCCGGAGCATCTTTGTACTTGTCGCTCGGCTTCAGACCTTCATTGACCCCATGGCAGTCCGCGCAGAACGATTCGACATGACAGAGGCCGCATGTCTGTTTGTTCTGTCTTGCGGAAAACTTGTGCCGGAGACCGCCGAACTCGGCCGAATGGTCCATCGATGCCCGCCAGTCAGTATGACACTGGCTGCACATGACCGGCGCCTCCACTTCCATGGGATGTTTCAGGGCCGTGCCTGCCGTACCGGTAGACAGATGCAGCGCGAGAACAAATACCGGAAGGAGCAGCAGGAACGTCAGTACCTTCTTCTTATTATTCATGCTAAACCCCCTTGCGCTTGCCCAGTTCGGCATCGAACCGGTAATTGATCTTCAGGAAGGCCCTTACTTCCTTATCGAACTCAGGGTTCTTCGAATACTCCAGGTCGGCGCCCAGCTTCAGCTTCTCTGTCAGCTCATAGCCGGCGGCCAGAGTGACCGAATAGGCATTGGTCACAGTGTTAATGGGCTCTTTATACTTCACATCAAGGAAATCTACGGTAACATCGATCTTGTCGATCTTTTTTGACGCGTAGATGCGATATTCGTCGTATTTAAGCCTGTTGGTATCGCCATCCATCTTGTGGATGGAAAGCCCGGCGTTGTACGACTTGGGCAATACATAGGTCGCCTTGGCGCCGTAATAGTTCGCGTTCCCTGCGATATCATAGCCGTACTTCTTGTAATCCACGGATAACGCCCAATTGGTATCGATCGAATAGAAGATCTCTTCTCCCAGGATGTTCACCTTTTCCCTGGGATCGATCGGTCCGCCTGGGGTCATATCGAACACATTCGTGGTCGTTCCGGCAAAGTAGTCAGCGTAGTTGATCCACGACGCCTCGGTGTTGAACCGGAGCTTGTCAAAAGGGCCCAGCATCAGGTAGTACGCATGCTCCATCCAGCCGGTCGTTTTCTTATTGTACGAGGAGCTGCCCGTGATTGCAACTTTGTTGACAGGCTGGAGCCACAGGTCTATGCCCTCCTCCTCACGGAAACTACTGCCGTTCCGTTCCTGTTTGAGGTAGGAAATGCCGAGGGTATAGAGGCCGGCGCTCTGGTGAGAAAGACGTCCGCCATAGATCGTGTTGTCGTTTGGCTCCGTGAGGATGGTGGAAGCGCCGCCATATACGGAGACGCCGAAACCGCCTTTAATGTCCGTCCTCGCGTAAATACCGTCCAGACGCTCAGAGGCGACGCCTTCAAAGACCATTACCCGGCCCAGGTTCACAACCGTATTATCTTCCTTAGCCCGATAGCTTACATATCCGTATTGGACACTTCTGTCCTTATCTGCGTTCCCCCCGAAGGAGTTATTCGACAGATCGTAACCCAGCCATCCGCCGAAATGAACCGAGATGGACTCTTTCCCCAGGTCCTGCACGGTAAAGTCGAGATATTCGTACAGCGGCAACAGTTTATCTCCGGCAGCCGTCTCGCGGTACTGCATATAGGTCCGTGATTCTCCCGCGATATTTGCAGCCAGGGCCTTTCCCGGTATGCCCGGTATGATCGAAAAGAACGACAGTAGTACAAGCCCAATGATGATCTGCATCATTGGCGTGCCGCTTCTCGCTTGTTGACACGACTGTATGCTGTTCAAGAATGACCTCCTTTCGTTGCTGTTCTCTGTGCACCTCTAAAGGATCTTAACAGCCTTGCGGCCTCTGCCGCGGCCGGAGCCCGCCCGACTGCGATGACGGCGTGCATCCGTTACGGTCTCTTCAAGGGGCCACGAGAATCGACTCATGCATGGTCGGTGAATTGTCCGCTGTCCTTCCGCTAAAAGAACAGGCGGACCCCGAAGGGTCCGCCTGTGATGTGCTAAGCGTTACAATCCTCCGCTGGTTGCATGGAGTGACATGGGTATTCTCCGCATGTCTCCCATTACGGGGCGATCGTCGCCGGCAATGAGAGCGGCAGAATATGCACGACAGCCGGATCGGCCACCCTGCCTGCGCTGTGGCACAGCACGCAGGTTTCGTTGGCAAGAGCGGTGGTATAGGTGCTGCGTGACACGAGCTTCACGCCGCCGTTCTGAGAGATATGCGCAGCCGTCAGCGGGCTGTCGTGGCAACCGATACAGGTCGCGACGAAAGGAGAGGTCACGACGTCGGTCGCATTCGGAACGGACGCGCGCGCAGCAGTGACAGCGGCTCTTGATACCAGGGTATCGCCGCCGGTGACCTCGATGGTCGGAAGGACTCCGCTGGGCAATGTGCCGTCGTAGGTTCCGGGTTTGTGGCAGGTCTCGCACAGGTTGACGATGCCCGGGAATACGATTGTGCTGAAATCGTAGAAGTAGATACCGCTAAGGCCCCTATCACGAACGAACGTGAAGGGCGTGGTCCTGACAGGCCCTTCGGAATTCCGCCCTGCATGTGTCCTGTGGATCAGGTCCTTAAAGTTCTGCGCTGCCTCGGGGTAGATCAGCGGGTTCGCTGGCGTCGGGAACTCGGCAGTGAGATCCGTAATCGAGTTCTTGAGCCCTGAGCTGATCAGGGTCGTAGTGCCGGACGAGAAGGCCCCCAGCGGCGTGCCAACTGGGTTGGCGGCGACGAAATCAATAAGTGCCGCATCGGCGCCGCGTCCGCTGGAGCTAAGGTTCGGGACGTGGCACTGGACACAGATGGCAATGTCGTACACGCGGTTGCCGCCGTGGCCTTCGAACCACTCATGGCAGTTGGCGCACTTGGCACTATCCACGATTGTTCGGCGTGCCGTATCGCCCGTTACTGCCTTCACAACCGAGATCGTGTGGCGGGCCGTGCTTGCAGCGATGCCGCCCGTACCTGCAGCCTGCGTGAAATAGCCCTGAAGCCCGACAGCACGCATCCTTGAACCTGAGGGGAACCCACCGGCAGCACTGGTGATAGTAGAGGTATAGTAACCGCTGCTATCCGGTGTACCCAGGACGCCCTGGGTGCCATTACAGATGTTGGTGATCGAGACGCTGGAAGGCTGGGCCGCTGATTTGCCGAGGTTGTTGTAGTCTCTCACGTCAGCCACAGCTATGTCATCCTGCGCCAGAGCATAGGACATCTGGAAGCTCGGGCTGCCGGTGAATCCGGCAAGCAACGTGGTGCATGCTGTTGTGGTGGTCGGGAACGTGACCGCCGCCGGAGCGAGTGCATCGGTCGGGTAATCAGCCATGATGCGGAACTTGACGACCGGCTGGGTGGTGTTCGTCACCGTCACGCTGC
>MHDY01000133.1:6890-16914 GCA_001803705.1 Nitrospirae bacterium GWC2_56_14
CTGTCGGAACGCTCGGGTTGTTCGTGGTTGCGTTCACGGTCAGGTGGTAGCCCTCGATCTTTCCTGCGTCATGACAACCGGAGCAGAGGAAGTCGCCGTTCAAAGCAGTCCCCGTTGGTCCGGTGTGAGAGACAAAACCGGTCGGCGGGGTGGCATCGAAGCTGATGTTGTCGTGGCAGGAACCGCAGGCACGCCTGCTGGGCTTGTTCTTCCAGTTGTCGCCCTGGGGCGCATCTGCCGACTGCTGGTGACACCGGCGGCAGTTGGTAATGTCCTGCGGATAGGCCATTTTGTCGAACAGAACGCCTGCATAGTCATAACCTGACAGTGCGAGGGGCACTCCGGTGATAAGGCCTTCGCCCATGTGGATCTTGTGGACCATGACAACGAAGTTGCCCTGCGCCTCGCCGTTCACGACATAAGTCCTGTCGGTAAAGAGGCCTGTGCTGGTCGGCGTCGATACTGTACGTCCGATGCGACGCTGGTCAGTATGACAGACCACACAGTACCGCGTGTCAGTACGTCCGCCATGGGGGGTCGTGGTGCCGATCCTGCCGTGGCAGTCGTTGCATGCTTTTGTTGTCGTGATCTCGCGTTTGGACGTGACCGCTCCGCCGGCCGGGACGTAATCGAAAATAATATCCGTGGGATTTACGATCGCGTAACCTGAAGCCAGAATGGTACCGGAAATCTGGATCACCAGGCGATGTGTGCGGGAGGGCTCATATACGGTCTCCCAGGCATTGGTCGGCGTGGCAGAGACGTTCGTGGTGAACGTATAAGTGTAGCTGCCGTTGCCATTGTCCACCATGGTGCCGTTGTTCTCCGTGCTGGGACGGGAAGTAGCGGACGTCAGGCCGGTGTAAGCCACCCAGTTGTCCGGGCTGCCCGCTGAGCCAGGCACAAGCTTGGCCAGAGCAAAACGCATGGTATCAAGCGACGTGGTGGCCTTTGCTCCAAGGCCGGTAAGACCGCGGCCGAACTGGTCCTTTACCCAGAAATTCACCACCGGTTTGCTTGACATGGTCACGCTCGTGATCTGTCCGTTCATGACAAGAGCGGACATCTCCTCTGCGGTCAGGTCCGATGCTGCCACGGCGACCGTTGGCGCGTCCTGGCCTGCGGGACCGACGATAGTTGCACCGTCATCTCCCTTACAACCAGACAATAGAGCTAGCATGATGAACATTACTGCCAGTACTACGGTAAATCTGCTGCTTCCGACCACCTTAACCATTGTTCGTTCCTCCTTGATTAGGATTAGATCCCTTTACTACCAACCTATCTTGATAGTTCCAAACGATACTGCATAATTGCAATGTCTATACCATTTATAAAAATGCGGATAACTGCCCATAAACAAAGATATTAGATAAATTCTTATTGTCTGATGTGTGGCGGGTAGGTGAAATAACCTGAGCGACATGGCTATTTCACCAGAATGAGTCTGTCGTAATTTAGCCCTTTTCAATTGCTGTTGGTTCTGCCGCGAATACCCATAATGCAAGAAAATGCAATGCCTGCTTTAAATCTCTTTCGAGAGCAATATTTTTCCATGCTTTCAAGATAATTGACTGCCTGCAAACATATTCTGTCTCATACCTTCCATACCCTCACGTCTACAACGGAGTATAGCACGGGTTTTTCAGTTTAGCTGGTAGACGGATAAAATATGTTGCTTAATCGAATCGCCCTATGATGCAACAAAGTGCCGCTCTGGTATTTTAACCAGATGGGAACGCATGAGATCACGGCGCCTTCAGCCAACGAGACTGTTTTCTTAAGGAAATATTATTACGTAGTTTATGGGAACAGGGATTGCAAGGTAATAAGAGAATATCTTTTTGAGGGAATTGCGAACAATGATGAAAATATTACTGGTAGATGATAAGGAACTGATCCTCTACTCCCTGTCCAGGGTACTCAGACAAGGAGGATCTGATGTGACTACCGTCTCCAACGGGAAGGATGCCCTTCGTGAAATCCAGAAATCTTCCTACGATATCTGCTTTCTTGATGTGCAACTCCCTGACGCGAACGGGCTTGAGCTCATGGAAACCTTCAGACAATTATCGCCAACAACCAGCATCATTATAATGACAGCGCTCTGCCTGACCAACGAACAACAACAATCGCTGCGCAGCCATAACTGTCATTACCTGCCCAAGCCCTTTGAAATCGACCAGGTACAGGCGCTTGTAGCTGAGATCACCGGGAAACACAACCTCGCAAGCGGAGCATAACCCTTCCCGCCGGAATGACCGGTCCCGGGAAAACCATGACGTTAGCCGCAGAAAATCTATTCCAGTCCGTATTTTTTCACCTGATACCTCAGCGTATCGTAGGTAATGTTCAGCAGCTTCGCGGCCTGCGTCTTGTTATGCTTCGTTTTTTCGAGCGCCTGGAGAATGATGTCCCGCTCAAGGTCGTCGAGGGAGATGCCGTCATCAGGCAGAAGAAAACGCCCTTCCGCGGAGCGGTCTATTGCCGACGACCGGCCGGTCAGTGCGGCAGGCAGGTGCTCAACCCGGATTTCACCCTCGTTGCCGAGCACGACCAGCCGTTCCATGCAATTTTTCAGTTCCCTGATATTTCCGGGCCACTGATAGGCGAGCATGATCTTTTCCGCTTCCGGTGATATGGACGAGATGCCTTTTTTGTTGTACTTTATCGAAAAAAAGGAGATGAAGTGCCGTGCCAGCAGCAGAATGTCCTCCGTCCGCTCCCGGAGCGACGGCATGATGACGTGAAAACTGTTCAACCGGTAGAACAGGTCGCTCCTGAAACTCCCCTTTTTGACCTCATCGGAAAGGTTCCTGTTCGTCGTCGCTATCACCGTTATATCCACCGGGATGTTCTCGGACCCGCCCACATGCCTGACCTGCCGCTCCTCGAGGATCCGCAGCAGCTTGCTCTGGAGAGCGGCCTGCATCTCGCCGACCTCGTCGAGCAGGATCACTCCTCCGTTGGCAAGTTCGAACACGCCCTTCTTATCCGTTTTTGCGTCGGTGAACGATCCTTTTTCATAGCCGAACAGTTCGCTCTCCAGCAGGTTCTCCGGCAGCGCCGCGCAGTTGACTGCTATGTACGGCAGTCTCCTGGGTTCGGAAGGGACATGCAACATGCTGTGAAAGTACCTGGCCAGCAGTTCCTTGCCGGTCCCGCTTTCCCCGGTGATGAGGAGGCTCGCCACGCGGGCTGCGGCAAGTTTCTCCACCGTGGTTTGCAGCGCTTTCATCACGCTCGACCCGCCGATCATCTCCCGGTCAAAGGATTCCGCATGGACCTTTCTGAGATAATCGACCTCACGGGTCAGCTGCACCCGCTCGATGATGTTGCGGAGCAGGATCTTCACTTCCTCGATATTGAACGGCTTGGTAAGATAATCCGCGGCACCCAGCTTCATCGCCTTCACCGCTGTCTCGGCGGTATCATCGGCCGTCAGCATGACGACCTGCGTGGCGATCTTCTGCTCCACCAGCTCCCGCAGGACATCGAGCCCGCTCCGTCCCGGCAGATTGTTGTCCAGGAGCACGATATCCGGGAACCAAGCTTTAATTTTTCCTGCAATGCCGTCGGCGCCGGTCTCCACGCGGACATCATATCCGCTGCTCTTCAGGGACCGGGAGAGCATTGACCCGATGAGCTCATCGTCGTCAACAACAAGGATTCTGTTATTCGCCGTCATCCCTGGCTACGTCCTTTCCTTTGTTACAGGGGATGGTTATGGTGAACGTTGTTCCGCTGCCAACGCTGCTCTCGATGGAGATGCTCCCCCCCTGCTCCTCGATCAGGCGTTTTGATATGGCCAGCCCCAGGCCCGTCCCTCCGGTTTTGGTCGTAAAAAAGGGCTGGAAAAGCTTGCTCAGGACCGCGGCATCCATCCCCTTGCCCGTATCGGAGATGATGACCGTTATGGCGCACAGGGTCTTTTCGAAGGTCGTTTTCAGAACGATCGTGCCCCGTTCGGGCATGGCGTCCACGGCGTTCATGAGCAGGTTCATGAACACCTGCCTGAGCTGCATTGGATCGGCGACGATCTCGGGAAGATCGTCTGCGAGCCCCCTCACCAGGTAGATCGTATGATCAACGCCTTCTGCCTGCCGGCGGTTTTGCAGCGCCAGCTGTGCTGCGGCATCGAGCACGGCATTCACATTGGTGGACATGAATTGCGGTTTGGGAGGCCTGGCGAAATTCAGCAGGCCTTTTATCAATCCGTCGATGCGTTTGATCTCATCGACAACCTTGAAAAGAACGCTCCGGTCCTCCTGCGTGAGATAAGGTTCTTCGGCAAGGGTTTCCATCGTCACCTTGATGCCGGCAAGGGGGTTTTTGATCTCATGTGCCAGTCCCGCGGCCAGTTCACCGGTGGTCCTGAGGTGCTCGGCCCGCTGCAGTGTTTCCTCGGTGCGCTTTCGTTCGGTTATGTCCCGGTCGATGGCCAGGATGTACCGGTGATTGTCAAACTCGAACATGCCGGCGCTGATCTCGATGGGGAATACGGTCCCGTCCTTTTTTACATGGGCGCTCTCGACCTTGATCCACTCTCCGAGCAGTATCCGCTCGATCCGTTCGGAAACGCGCTGCGCCACGTCGGGGGTATCGATGTCCCGGATGTTGAGGTTCGTCAGTTCTTCAACCGTATATCCGTGCATCGTTGCCGCGGCCTGGTTGGCGGAAACGATCTTGCCTGCCGCGGTCCCTTCGGCGTCGAGAATAAAAATGGCGTCTGCCGCGCTTTCGAACAACAGGCGGTAGCGGCGCTCATTCTCCGTTATTTCCCGCAAACGCTCCCGCAGGGCGATGGCCATATCATTGAACGCGATCGCCAGCTCAGCGAATTCGTGCTTGAGGCCTGCGACCCGGAAATCAAGGTCCCCGGTCTTCAATTGCTTCGTTGCCGCCAGGAGGGTCCGTATCGGCTTGGCAAAGCTGATGAGGGTCATAAAACCGAACAGGGCGACCATCAGGGGGCCGGCGACGACGAGCAGCAGCACAATGATCTTTGACTGGTTCACCGCCTGCAGGGAACTTTCAGTCCGCTCAACAAGCTTCTGGTTGGTCAGAACGATCATCGTGTTGACCTTGCTGATGAGCGAATCACCGATGACATGCGCTTTTTCGAGCTCACCCCGGGAACGGCCGACCCGGGTGCTCAGGGCCAGCGCCTCTTTGAACTGATAGATCTGGTGCTGCAGATCGGAAAGCCGTTCTGTCACACTCTGCGTATGGTGGCACGAGAAACAGTCCTTGATCGCGGTTTCCATCTTGCTTGCGTGATTCTTCATCGCTTCGGCGCTTTCCGGGTGGGTTGTGGTCTGCGAATACAGATCTTCCTGGACCTGGTGAATGTTCAGCAACAGATGCTCCCGCTGGATCTCGACCTGGTGCAGCATGATCAACTCGTGCAGATGCGAGGAACTATGCCCGATGGAGTAGATGAGTCCGGCGCCGCCGGCGACTGCAAGCAGGGAAAAAATACTCACTATGATAAGGATCTTCTTTTTCATTGGGGTTCTGGCTGAGGCGTTATCTGTTCCGGGCGGAAGACCGCTCCTCGTGAATGCCGGGAGTCAAGCGCTGTAATAGATTTTCTGCTGCTTCTGCGCCGCGGAGAGCGTCGGCCACCGTGGTGATATTAACCCAGATGCACCTTACTGTCAACAGGATGCACCGGGACGCGCATGGGGTTTAAACGTGCATGCAGCAGGAACAGGGAAGAGACGCTTTGAATGTTTTTGAGGACAAGCGGGCTATCGGGTCAGCCCAAAGAAGTCGCGGATCTTAGAAAGCAGTTTGCCCGAAGCATCCTTGTGGTGGCGCTCAAGCGCGGAGGCATCGAGCCGTTCCCGCCCGGCGGTCAGACCTGCCTGACGTTCGGAAAGAAGCAGGCTCATGGCCTCGGCTATGGAGGGATTATTCGCCAGGGTCGAGCGGAAG
Source organism: Nitrospirae bacterium GWC2_56_14 (assembly GCA_001803705.1). Taxonomy (GTDB): domain Bacteria; phylum Nitrospirota; class UBA9217; order UBA9217; family UBA9217; genus GWC2-56-14. The sequence goes on from MHDY01000133.1 coordinate 12,831, forward strand.
TTTTCCTTGTTAATGACGATGAATTCCGCATCCTCTTTGACCCGAATGCTTGCTGTGCGCACCGCCCCGGTCAGGAGGCTCATCTCGCCGAAGAAGTTCCCCTGGCCGAGCGTGGCAACCACCACGGCCTCGCCTCCTGTTTTTTCGACTACGACGTCGACACGGCCTTTTTCAATGATATAGAACGAATCGCCGGGCTCTCCCTGCTGGACCGCGGTCTCCCCGGCTGCAAACGACTGGATGCTCACTTGTTGCACCAGTTTGCTGAGTTCTGCGTTGCTCAGAGGCGCAAGGATTTCCACCTTTTCCATCAGGCCGATGATCCCGGCTTCCCGTTTTTCTTCCTCCGCCCGGCAGGATTCCGTGGTCACCTGTCTGACGTTAACATCCTGTATCGGATAGGGGATAGCAATATTGTTCCGCTTGAAATGATACCATATGAGACTCATGATCCCGGCCTCGACCTCGACATGCCGGGAGAAGTCGGTTAACGCATAGCGGATCTCATAGTGTACTGAAAAATCTCCATAGGAAACTACCCGGACCAGCGGCGCCGGCGTCGTGCTCACTCCGGCAACCGTCGTCAGGATCTCCTGAACAACCTGTTTCACCCGGTTCGGCGGGATGCGGTAGCTCACCCCGACGGGAAGTGTGCGCACCATGGTAGTGCTCGGCAGGCTGTAATTGACCACGGCCTCGCTCAGTACTTTGCTGTTCGGGATGAAAATTTCGTTGTTCTCAATGGTCTTGATCCTGGTGGACCGGAGCGTAATGTCGAGCACGCGGCCTTCGTGGCCGCCTGCCGAGATCCAGTCTCCCTGCCTCAACGGCTTCTCCAGATGGATGGTCAGGCCTGCAAGCATGTTGGCAAGCGTGCTCTGGAAGGCGAGGCCGATGGTGGCGGTGAGCACCGTGGTCGTGGCGATCAGCGAAGTGACGTTGATGCTGAGGATCTCTTTCAGCAAAATAAGCGCGACCACCAGCACAATGAAGACCGTGATGATGTTCTTGAACGCCGCCGGAAAGCTTCCCCGTTTGAGCCGCACGACGAACAGATCGCCGTAGATATAAAGGGCCACCCGGAGCACTCCGAAGATACCGATGAGCCAGGAGAAGAAGTCCAGGTGTTTTGAAAAACGCGGGTAGTGGTCATGGCCGCCGAGAAGAAGAAAAACCTGGACGGAGACAAAGAAGGCAATGACCTTCAGGCCCGGCCCCATGGGTTTGAGCAGGTCCGATTGCCGCATAAGGAACCCGATGGCAACGATGCCGCCCGAGAAAAGTATGACGCTGAACAGCGTGACCCAGAGAAGCGAACCCGTCAGGTCCTGAAGAAAAGACATGTGAGCACTCCTTTTTCGAGCGATCAAGACGCGGTCCTGAAGAGGACGACGTGTTGTTACCGGCCGGACAGCAAGGCAAAGATCCTGCTCCGCAACTCGTCCAGGCCGAGGCCGCTGGTGGCTGATGTGGGAATGATCCGTTCGGTTATCCCAAGACCGGCGCTGACCGTTTGTTCGGCCCGCAGGAACTCCTGGCGGTTCAGCTTGTCAGCCTTGGTAAAGACATAGAGGGCGGGAACATTGTAATGTTTAAGCCAGGCGATCATACGGCTGTCGCGTTCATCAGGCTCGCGGCGCATGTCGAGCAGGACCACGACTGCCCTCAGTTGGGGCGTATCGCGCAGATATTCCTCCAGCATCGGCGCCCAGGTATCGACCACATTGCGGGGAACGCGGGCGAACCCGTACCCCGGAAGATCGACAAAGTAGAATTGGCCGTTAATGACGAAAAAATTGATGAGCTGGGTCTTGCCCGGCGTGGCGCTCGTCTTGACCAGGTGTTTGCGGTTCAGGACGGCATTGATGAGCGAGGATTTACCGACATTGGAGCGGCCGGCGAAGGCGATCTGCGGCCTGCCGTCTATGGGGCACTGTTTCGAACCCGGGGCGCTGATCACAAACTCGGCGGAGAGTATTTTCATAAGGTCATAAGGAGTCAGGAGCCAGTAGTCAGGAGCCAGAAGAAAAAAACCAGGAGTGAACCGCATTTTACTGAATTCTGACTCCTGGCTCCTGAATACTGTCTTTTTATGCTATCTTTTCGTAAATGAGGATCGGCTCCGCCCCCTCATTGATCACCTCTTCACTGATAAGACATTCGCGGATCCCGGGCTGGGAAGGGACATCATACATAACGTTCAGCATCACGTCCTCGAGGATGGCGCGAAGGCCCCGCGCGCCGGTCTTCCGCAGGATCGCCTTTTTCGCAATGGCAACAAGCGCGGTATCGGTGAAGCGAAGCTTGCACCCTTCCAGGGAAAGCAGCTTTTGATACTGTTTGATCAGCGCGTTCTTCGGCCGTGTCAGGATATCGATCAGCGCGTGCTCGTCGAGCTCTTCCAGCGTGGCCACGACCGGCATGCGGCCGATGAACTCGGGGATCAGCCCGTATTTGAGCAGGTCCTGGGGCTGCAGTACCGCAAGCGTCGCCCCCAGCTTTCGCTCCTGCTTGCTCTGGATATCGGCGCCGAACCCCATGGTCTTGGTGCCGACGCGCTGTTCAATGATCGTATCGAGACCGACGAACGCGCCGCCGCAGACGAACAGGATATTCCTGGTGTCCACCTGGATGAACTCCTGGTGAGGATGCTTCCGGCCGCCCTGGGGAGGAACACTGGCCACCGTTCCTTCAATGAGCTTGAGCAGGGCCTGCTGCACGCCTTCACCCGAAACGTCGCGCGTGATCGACGGATTCTCCGCCTTGCGGCTGATCTTGTCGATCTCGTCGATGTACACGATCCCCCGCTGGGCGCGCTCGACATCGTAGTTGGCGTTCTGCAGCAGCTTCAAGATGATATTTTCCACGTCCTCGCCCACATAACCAGCCTCGGTCAGTGTGGTCGCATCGGCGATGGTGAACGGCACATCAAGGATGCGCGCCAGCGTCTGGGCCAGAAGGGTCTTGCCTACGCCGGTGGGACCGATGAGCAGGATGTTGCTCTTCTGCAGCTCGACCTCATCGCCGATCTCCTGCTGAATGCCGATGCGCTTGTAATGGTTGTGCACCGCCACGGACAGGATCTTCTTTGCCCGCTCCTGCCCGACCACGTATTCATCGAGCGTCCGTTTGATCTCGGCAGGCTTCGGCAGCCGGGGCAGCTTGGATTCCTTGGCGTCCTCCCACTCCTCGGCGATGATCTCATTGCAAAGGTCAACGCACTCGTTGCAGATGAAAACCGATGGGCCGGCGATAAGTTTCTTTACTTCTTCCTGGCCCTTGCCGCAGAATGAGCATTTGAGGGGGGCCGTATGTTCTTTCTTTTCCGTCATGAGGCTATTTCTCCTTCGCGACCCGAGGCAGTTTCTTGGCAATGACCTCGTCAATAAGGCCGTACTGCTTCGCGTCCTCGCCGGACATGAAGAAATCCCGGTCCGTATCCGCGTGTATCTTATCGAGCGGCTGTCCCGTATGGTTCGCCATGATCTGGTTCAGCGTGTCCTTCATCTTCAGGATCTCCCGGGCATGGATCTCGATGTCTGTGGCCTGCCCCTGGAACCCGCCGAGGGGCTGATGGATCATGATGCGGGCATGGGGCAGGGAGAACCGCTTCCCTTTCGCTCCCGATCCGAGCAGCAAGGCGCCCATGCTCGCGGCCTGGCCGATGCAGATGGTCGAAACCGGGGACTTGATGTAGTTCATGGTATCATAGATCGCAAGCCCCGAGGTCACGATCCCCCCGGGCGAATTGATGTACAGAAAAATATCCTTATCCGGGTCATCGGCTTCCAGGAACAACAGCTGGGCGATAACCGTGTTGGCAACGTTATCGTCAATGGCCGTTCCCAGAAAGATGATCCGGTCCTTCAATAACCGGGAATAAATATCATAGGCGCGCTCGCCCCGGCTTGTTTGTTCTATTACCATCGGGATCAATGACATTCCTGCTCCTTCTTGGCCCTGCGTCCGCTCAGCACAACCGGTCCGCGCACCCAGGGTACTGCATACACCACCTTAACTTCCGGCGATTAATTATAACTCTTCTTTGCCCGGGAAAGCAAGAGGTTCAAGGTCTTCTCCTGCA
>MHDY01000133.1:16958-17825 GCA_001803705.1 Nitrospirae bacterium GWC2_56_14
TAGTATTTCCTGATGGCCTCCACGGGCTGTTTTGACGATCGGGCCATTGCCGCGATAGCCGAGGAGATCTCGGCTTCGCCGACTTCCACTTTTTCCTTGTCCGCGATCGTGTCCAGGATCAGGACCCCCTTAACGCGTTGTTCGGACAGGACCTTATGTTCCTCAATGAACTTCGCCGCATCAAAGGATTTTACATCCATCCCCTGCCGCGCCATGCGCGTGGCCTGCTTGCGCATCATCGCCTGAAGCTCACGCTCCACCATGCCGGGCGGGACGTCGAACTTGTGGCTGTCGATGAGCTTCGAGAGCAGCTCTTCCCGCTGCGCCGAGGCCTGCTCGTCGCGCTTTCTCAGTTCCAGGTCCTTCTTGATCCCCGCTTTGAGCTCGTCCAGGGACTTGTCGCCGCCGATGTCCTTGGCGAAGTCATCGTTCAGTTCAGGCAGCACCTTTTTCTTGATCTCTTTCAGGGTGACCGTGAAAGCTGCGTCTTTACCCGCCAGCGCTGCGCTGCTGTAATCCTTCGGGAAGGTGACCTTGATCTTGCGCGTTTCGCCCTTGTTCATGCCCACCAGCTGTTCTTCGAACCCCGGGATCAGCGAGTTCTCGCCGAGCGCAAGCATGTGGTCCGCTGCCTTGGCGCCCTCGATGGACTTGCCGCTTTCGTCGAACCCTTCAAAGTCGATGACGGCAGTATCGGTCTTGTCGAGCGGCCTGCCTTCGACAACCTCAAGCTGCGCATACATTTCCCGCAAACGGTCCAGGGTCTCGTTAAGCTCGGCATCCGTTACCTCAAGGCTCTGCTCCTTCACCTCGATGCCGTCGTACGTGCCGAGCTCGATGACGGGCCGCACCTCGACCGTTGCAACG
>MHDY01000133.1:17845-20225 GCA_001803705.1 Nitrospirae bacterium GWC2_56_14
GGCCAGCGGCGAAACATCGCTGATCTGCGGCACATCCACGGGGTTCAGGTTGTTCTGCTCCAGGGTCCGGAGGTAGTGCTCGCTCACGAGCCGCTGCATCACTTCGGACCGCACCTCGTCGCCGTAGTGCTTCTCTACAATGGCTTTCGGCGCCTTGCCGGGGCGAAAGCCGGGGATCTTTGCCGTCTTGGATATTTCCGCGATGGCCCGGGCGAGTTCTTTGTCCACTGCTTCCGGTGAAACTTCGATCGAGATCTTTTTCTTCAGGGTTCCGATATCTTCGACAACAGCTTTCATGGCTTATCCACCTTTGTTTGAGCGTTCTTATGAGTTGAGGTCTTTGTGATCGTTTCAGAATGTATGCGAGCGTGCGGGAAAGGCGTTACCTTCGGTAGCCGGGGGCTGAGACATGATTCCGCACTGAGAACAACTGGTGCGAGAGGGGGGATTTGAACCCCCACGGTCGCCCACCAGATCCTAAGTCTGGCGCGTCTGCCAGTTCCGCCACTCTCGCTCCATAACAACGAGAGCAGTGTGCCGTCAAGCAGATCCATACTCGCTGCCTGCTGCTCACTGCTCCCTGTGTGTTTTTATGGTGAGCCGTGAAGGAGTTGAACCTTCGACCCGCTGATTAAGAGTCAGCTGCTCTACCAACTGAGCTAACGGCCCATAAATTAACTTTGTAGAAACCTGATGCAAAACGGGGCTATTATACTTATCTTTAATTCCGGATGCAACTAAAAACTTAATTCGTCTGAAAATTGGTGCGCCCGGCGGGAGTCGGACCCACGACCTTTGGCTTCGGAGGCCAACGCTCTATCCAGCTGAGCTACGGGCGCATACAATTGCGGATTGCGGATTTCGGATTGCAGATTAAGGCCTCGTTGCACGCCGTTCAATCCGAAATCCGCAATCCGAAATCCGCAATTCTTTCTGGTACGCCCGGCAGGAGTCGAACCTGCGACCTGCGGATTCGAAGTCCGACGCTCTATCCAGCTGAGCTACGGGCGCATAATAAGCCTCTTAAAACGTTGTAGAGACGGCCGACGCGACCGTCTCTACGATCAAAACTTGGGGTGAGCGACGGGGCTTGAACCCGCGGCCACCAGGGCCACAACCTGGAGCTCTACCAACTGAGCTACGCCCACCATGGATTGCACAGAAAACGGCTGTTGCTGATTCCAGAATGCGCATTTTATAGATAACGTTGCGATTTGTCAATAAACAATCGGCACTCGGCAATCTAAATCAGCATTTTTTTCTATTGGTGCGCCTGACGGGAATCGAACCCATGGCCCACAGCTTAGAAGGCTGTTGCTCTATCCAGCTGAGCTACAGGCGCGTCTTATTTCGGATTGCGGATCGCGGATTGCAAATCTATACTCTTTCCAATCCGAAATCCGCATTCCGCAATCCGAAATTGAAACTGGTCGGGGCGAGAGGATTTGAACCTCCGGCTTTCTGCTCCCAAAGCAGACGCGCTACCGGGCTGCGCCACGCCCCGCGAGGATAGGCCAAAAAACCTCTGATTCCGCACCGGCATATAATACTCAGCAAGCCCATCATTGTCAAGCGCTATATGCAATAATCATACAGAGTATGGCCCCATAGTGACGCTACGCACCCCTGGTATGACCATTTCCACCATGCGACCTTTTCCCTTGAATTGACCGGTTTTTTGTACTATGATTGTCGCCATGGAAGAGCGGATCGGATCAGTGATCAGGTTTTTTGATAAAACCTCGGTAGCGGCGGTAAAACTGGATTTCGGGGAACTCTCCCTGGGCGACACGGTGCGCATCAAGGGACCGGCCACCGATTTTGTGCAGCCCGTGGAGGCCATGGAATTCGATCACCAGCCGGTGCAAAAAGCCCTGCGCGGTCAGTTCACCGGGATCAAGCTCTCCCAGCCTGCAAAGCCCTTTGACCTTGTATACAAGGTAACGGGCTGAACCTGCCTGACATGCTTACCTATACTCTAAAACGCCTGCTCCTGATGATCCCCATCCTGATCGGCATCACCGTGCTGAGCTTCGGCATCATGCGGCTTGCTCCGGGCGGACCCGCCGAGGCGCAGATGGAATTCTCGGCCAAAGCCTCGGCAGAAGCGCGGGAACGGCTCCGAAAGCTTTACGGAGCGGACCAGCCATTCCACAAGCAGTACGCAACCTGGCTCAAGAAGTTCGTTACCCTCGATTTCGGCACCGCCTTTGCCGACGGCCGCAAAGTCAAGGACAATATCCTCGAATGTCTTCCGATCACGCTCACGATCAACCTGCTCTCGCTGGGGCTGGTGCTCCTTATCGCCATCCCTATCGGCATCCTGTCGGCGACCCGACAATACTCTATGCTCGACCGGTTCACGACGATCTTCGTTTTC
>MHDY01000133.1:20268-21081 GCA_001803705.1 Nitrospirae bacterium GWC2_56_14
TCCGGCATAAAGAGCCTTGATACAACGGGGCTCACCTTCTGGGGCAGGCTCTCTGACTGGGGAGTGCACTTGGTGCTTCCGGTCTTCGTCTCGGCCTTCGGTGGTCTGGCAGTTTATTCACGCTACGTGCGGAACAGCATGCTCGAAGTGATGCGCCAGGATTACATCCGCACAGCACGTGCCAAAGGGCTGTCGGAATCTGTCGTCATCTACAAGCACGCCCTCCGGAACGCGCTCATGCCGGTCATCACCATCCTCGGACTTTCCCTGCCCGGCATTATCGGCGGCAGTGTGATAATGGAGCAGGTCTTTGGTATTCCGGGCATGGGGAGGCTCATGTTCCAGTCCGTCATGTCGCGTGACTACAATCTTGTCATGGGCATCCTCGTTCCCGCGGCATTCCTCACCATGCTCGGCAACTTCCTAGCAGATATCGCCTACGCCTTCACAGATCCCAGGGTGAGGCTGAAATAGTACCGAACGCGCCTGAGTGCGGTACATGTAATGGGGTAGGAATTCGAAGCGCAGAACAGAAACCACAATCGAAACTATGAATAAGTCTGAATCCTTTTCCGCCCAAACACTTTATTACCTCCTGAAAAACCGCTTTGCGGTCATCGGCGGAACGCTCGTTGCGCTTGTCTTTACCCTGTCCATCTTTGCACCGCTCATCGCGCCCTACAACCCGTCCTCGATCGACATCAAGAACATCTTGGTAGGACCCAGTTATTCCCACTGGCTCGGCACGGATGACCTCGGCAGGGACGTACTGTCGCGCATGATCTGGGGCGGCAGGATATCGCTTGAGGTCGG
>MHDY01000134.1 GCA_001803705.1 Nitrospirae bacterium GWC2_56_14
CTCCCGTTCCTTCCGGGAGCGCGTGCTCGGGTACCAGTTCCCTTTCTGCTTCGACTGCGGCTTCGCCCTGTGCGACTATGTGGGCGAAGAGGATTTCGAACAGGACTGCTATCTCGGGCATGTCCCCTGCGGAGCCTGCCTCTGGTGCACCGGTCTGTTCCACTGCCTCCAGTGAACTGCCGCAGCACCGTACCGTGATATACTTAGAAAAAGGACGTCTGAGAAGCAGGAGGTGAGCAGTATGCCTGACATTCCGATTGGAAAATCAGCGAGTGAAGATAGCGACGATTGTATCGCTATTTCGCTGCAGCCTGCTGCGTCGCACTTGAGGGCGAGTGACGGCAGAGAGGTCCCCTTCACCAGGGCGGTTCTGTCGATTCACCATGCCTGCGCATCGGAATTGATCGAACTTTCCCCTCACGTCACGCTCGGCCAGGAGGGAGGGACGGTTCAGGATGTCACTCGGGTACTCTCCGGTCTTTCTGAACCGTTTACTCCCGGCAAGAGCATGAGCTGGGACGTATACGATCTCCTGCTCCCTGCCCATCCCGGTACCGCCAGCAAGCTGCATATGTTCGGATATCGCGCGGCACTGAACTGGAGGTTCGAGCTCGCGGTTTGGGTGGAATACCGTCGTTTTGCCGATTCCCCGGTTGTCCGGACCTCCGTAGCACGGTGGGTGCTGCGATGGAGCGTTCCCGATTCCGCCACCGGCGCCGTGGTGCTTACGATCGAGGAGGGGAAGGACTAAGCATTCCCGACTGATCGAGCGTCGTATCTCATAGGAGAGCGCATGGATCTGCTTGAAGGGCTCCGTACCCGCCGGAGCATCAGACGTTATACGGACGAGCCCGTTACGCGTGAACAGGTGCTGGAGATCATTACCGCCGGCACGTGGGCACCGTCGGGGCAGAACAACCAGCCCTGGCGGTTCGTGAGCATCGTGAGGAAGGAGGTCCTAGTCGGCCTCGCGAAACTGACGAAGTACGGTCATGTCATCGAGAAAGCGCCGGCCTGCATCGCGGTCTTCATCGAGAGGAAAGCCATGTATCACGAGGTGAAGGACCACCAATCCATGGGGGCGTGCCTCCAGAACATGCTGCTTGCCGCGCACGGCATGGGGCTCGGAGCGGTCTGGCTGGGTGAGATCCTGAAGAGCGCCGAGGAAGCGCGGAAATTGCTCGGCGTTCCGGAGACCATGGAACTCATGGCTGTCGTAGCCATCGGTCATCCTGATGGGAAAGGCGGGACATCGAGCCGGAAGGGTGTGAAGGATGTCTTATTAAAGGAACTCTAACGTTTGAACACCTGCCTGAAAAAACAAAATACCTGAACCATCATTCCCGTTCTCCGCGTCTCGGCGGGGAAATTCAACGCGGCGCCTGACATTAAACTGTTCTCCTGCATAAATACAGCAGTTTCGGCAGTTATGATACGAAAACTCCCTTAAAAATCCCTACTTTTACGAGACTTAATTGCTTTTCGCCTGGATTGCCTGTATAATGTCATTCTTAAAATAGGGACCGATCCACGAAAGGAACACATGGAAGAGCGTATACAGAAGATCATATCAGCCGCGGGGGTCACATCGCGCCGCGCTGCGGAAGAGCTTATAGCCGAGGGCAGGGTGCGGGTGAACGGCCAGGTGGTGACCGAGCTGGGGACCAAGGCCGACCCGTCAAAGGACCACATTAAGGTTGACGGCAAGCTTATCAATCCCAAACAACCGCCTACCTATATCATGCTGAACAAACCGGCGGGGTATGTGACGACCATGTCCGATCCCGAGGGCCGGCCAACGGTGCAGGACCTGCTCAAAGGGGTCAAGATCAGGGTCTATCCCGTCGGCAGGCTGGACTACAATACCGAGGGGCTTCTTTTGCTGACCAATGACGGGGACTTCGCCCACCTGGTCACGCATCCCAAACATGAATTTCCCAAGACCTATCTTGCCAAGATCAAGGGCGTGCTCGAAGACGGCGCCATCGCGGCGCTCGAAGCAGGCGTCTTCCTGAAGGACGGGAAGACCGCGCCTGCGAAGATAAAAAAGATCAGGAAGGAAGAGGCCAATTCCTGGCTCGAGATCACGATCCACGAAGGCCGGAAGCGGCAGGTGCGCCGCATGTTCGACCACATGGGGCATACGGTGATCCGGCTCAAAAGGGTCAAGACCGGGGGGCTCACGCTGGGCGATCTTCCGGAAGGCAGAATGCGCTATCTGACGCCTGAAGAGGTCGGCATACTGAGAGCTACGGCCGAGAAGACCGACGTCAGCGGCCAGACGGTCAGGGTGTACAAGTTGGAGACCAAGAAGCAGAAGGTAGAAGCCAGAGAACCACAGGGCCCAGGGCCCGGAGTCCAGGGTTCAGGCGCACGGGAAGAGAGAATAGGCGCAGGTTCAAAGACCGTGGTCATGCGAGAGACCGGTACCGGCCTGAGGAAGAACCAGATGGGTCGGCCTGAAGTGAGAAGCAGTTACGCCAGGACCAGCGAACCCGGTTTCACCCCACGCACCCCGAGCACCCGGCCGCCGAAGGCAGGCCGTCCCTCTGCTGCTGACAGACCGGCTTCCAGCCGTCCTGCATCAGGAACGTATGCGCGCAAGCCTGATACCGGAAATCCAGACTGGAAGACATCCCGGCCCAGGCCAACTGCCGGTGCCCGGCCCGACTCACGACCCGGTTATTCGAGAAGCAGCGCGCCTGCTCGCGGCGCAAGAGATGAAGGCAGCAGTTCCCGTCCCGGAAGTTTCAAACCCCGCAGCGATCGTCCTTATACCCCGGGAGCACGCTCGACGTATGATCCCGCGGCAACAGGAACCTATGCGCGCAGTGCGGCGCCGGGGACTCCCCGCAGCAGGCCGTCAGCTTCCACATCCCGCCCGAGGCCATCAGCCGGCGCCCGTCCCGACTCAAGGCCCGGGTATTCGAGAAGCAGCGCACCCGCTCGCGGGGCACGGGATGAGGGCCGCAACACGCGACCCTATAGCCCGGGAACACGGTCCGCGTCCGATCGCCCGTCAACAGGAAGTTACACCCGCAGTGCTGCGCCAAGAACGTCAAGCAGCAGACCGTCAACCGGCTCCCGTCCCGACTCCAGGTCCGGCTATTCGGACGGGCGCAGTACCCGACCTTCGAGCTTCAGTTCCCGCCCCGACCGTCCCTACAGCCCGGGAACTCGATCTGCGTCCGCTCGGCCGGCAACAGGAACGTATACGCGGAGCGCTGCGCCAAGAACAGCAAGCAGCAGGCCGTCACCGGGAGCATTTGCAGGGAAGGCAGGCGCCCGGCCCCGGCCTAACCCGGGTGCATGGCCCAGCAAGGGTGGGGCCGGCGGCAGGGTCTCGGGGCCCCGCCCCAACAAAAGCACGCACACCGGCGGCGGCAGAGGGCCGGCGCGCGGACCAAAGGGCGGCGGGCGTAGTATGGGGAGAAGATAATACCGCACCGTCGGCACAGGTACCCTCGGGTGAAATGATGAGATTGATGAATACGAGACTGGCTGTGTCGTTCATTTTATTGTGTGCCGTGCTATCGTGCTCCGATGAAAAGAACCCCGTCCAGCAATATGGGAATACGCTGACGCAATCATACAAAAGCACCAAAAAGTTCGATAAAGATTTGAATGTCGAGCAGGTCCAGAAGTCGATCCTGGAATTTAATGCCGCCAATGGGAGATATCCAACGGATCTCGGCGAACTGGCATCCTTCAGCGGGCTGACCCTTAAGAGCGACCAATACGAGTACAACCCTGCAACCGGTACCCTGACGGAAAAGAAGTAATTATGCATTCAGTCACTGGGAAAGCATCACCACTTCCGCACCATGAACATGGTGTATAAAAAACTTTAGCATCCATAGCGATCTATTCAGACATGCCACCAGCAGCAAAAAAAAAGAACCAGGACTTTCTTCGCGCTCACGCAATCATTCACGGCCGCGTGCAGGGAGTTTTTTTTCGCGCCAGCACCCGCGACGAGGCACTGCGCATCGGCGTGGCAGGATGGGTCCGCAACCTTCCAGATGGGTCGGTGGAGGCGCTGTTCGAGGGGGAGACCCTGAAGGTCGAGGAGGTCCTGGGTTGGTGCCACAAGGGCCCGTCCGGCGCAAGGGTGAACGGCGTAGACATCACGTTCGAACCGTACAAGGGGGAATTCAAACGCTTTGAGATCCGCTATGGTTATTAGATACGGTATTTTTCTTGCGGTGCTTTCCCTGCTGGCTTTCGCTTGCAAGGAAGAAAAACCACCGGAGCTGAAAAAGGTGCAGCCTCCCGTGGTGGTGTTTAATCAAAAGCATCCGGTGCTGACGAGCGAACAGCGCGCAGAGCTTGATTTCCCGGCCGATATCCTGTCTCAGGTCGAACTTGCAGCAGGGGCCGAGGCAGAGCCCTTCTTCGAGACCGTGGTAGTAAAAGCAGAGAACTTGAAAGGTGAAACAACTGTTGAGCGGGAGCAATTGGCGGGATTCAGCGTGCGAACGAGAAGCTCTGTGGAAACCGTTGACACCCTGTCGGGAAAACTCCGAGCCAGGGGCTTCCTTATCTTTCGCAGCAGCAGGAACTACGGCAATGTGCCTGACCGCGTTACCGTGGTGAAGGGCAACAGTTCGTATGATATCCTCAAACGCCAGAAGACCGAAAGTATAAATTTTAACCTTGATACCAGGGCGATCATCGCCTGGCTCAAGGAACAGCAGACGCAGGGTTCCTTTGTGATCGTGGGGGCGGGGCCCGACTGGGTCGAAGCGCGGTTCGTCAAGCAGCCGCAGAACATGCTTGCCTTCGCGAAAAAGATCTATGTCTTTGCTCCGGACACGGTCTCTGTGGAAGCGGGAACGCTCGAGAAACTTGCAAGGAAAATGACGCGCACGAACCGCTTTTTCCTTATATGGGACTGATGATTGCGGAATGTGGATTTCGGATTGCGGATTGAGAAAAAGCGGACTCAAATTCTCTGCGAAGCTTTGTGATAAGGTAGGCATTCTCGTATGTTCATTCTCGGCATCGAAACATCGACCAAGACCGGCAGCGTTGCCGTAATTTCAGATGACGCGGTCATCGCGCAGTACAGCCTGAACATCGAAGTGACGCACTCCGAGCGACTCATGTCCACGGTGGACCGGGTGTTGAAGGACATCGGTATCGCTATTGCGGATATGGACGGTTTTGCCGTTGCCATCGGGCCGGGTTCGTTCACCGGCCTTCGTATCGGGCTTGCGGCTATCAAGGGCCTTGCTTTCGCCACGGGCAAGCCGGTGGCGGCAGTGCCTACGCTCAAGGCCCTCGCCTGGAACCTGCCCCATGCCTCTCATCCTGTTTGCCCCCTGCTTGATGCACGCAAGAACGAGGTTTATGCAGCACTGTACCAGTACGAAGAGCTGCGGCTCGTGCAGCTCATGCCGGAGGCAACGATACCTCTGGCTGAGATCGCAGACAGGATCCCGGGGACCGTGCTGTTCACGGGCGAGGCTTCCCGTCTTTACCGACAGTCGCTCGAAAAGGCTTTCGCCGACCGGGCGTTCTTTGCGCCGAGAACGGCATGCCTGCCCTCGGCGGCAGCGGTAGCCGAGATCGGCCTTGGCATGCTGCGGAACGGCGAGCAGATCGAGCCAGACAGCCTGACCCCCTTGTATATCCGCAGGCCCGAGGCAGAAGTGGCATGGGAAAAGCGACAGGCATCACGATAGATTTCATGAAGAAGGAAGACCTGGATCAGGTCATGGCCATCGAACAGAGCTCTTTTTCAATGCCCTGGTCGAGGAACCTCTTTCTCTCCGAGTTCCGCAGCCCTTCGGTCTCGCGGCTCCTGGTCGCTTTGGTTCCCGATGCGCCTGTGCGTACCATTGCCGGTTATCTGGTCTTTTGGCTGGTTGCCGGCGAAATGCATATCCTGAACCTTGCCACGGCGACCGGATCAAGGCGGTTGGGCATTGCCCGGCGTCTTGTCCTGGCCGGGCTCAGACATGGGTATGCAAAGGACGCGCGCCGCGCCTTTCTAGAGGTCCGCGTCTCGAACGATCCCGCCCGCAAACTGTATTCCAGTCTCGGTTTTACCGGCACCGCTGTTCGGCGTGATTATTACGATGATCCCCTGGAAGACGCTGTCTTGATGACGCTCGAAGAGGGGGCCTTTAAAAGCCTGGTAGCGTCCCTTCAGGAACACTGATCAAAGCCTTTCACCATCTGGCATTATCTGAAAAATCCCTTGCAACTGCTTAAAAAATAAACTATAATTCCACACTTCCTCAAAGGTGGGTCATGGTCCATGCCTATGCAAAAGATCCAGAAGCTTCGCGAAAAGATCGATGAGATCGACGATAAACTGATCGACCTTCTGAACGAGCGCGCGCAGATCGTCATTGAGGTCGGTAATATCAAAAAGACTGAAAAGCTCGATTTCCATTCTCCCGGCCGAGAGCGGGAGATCCTCGAACGTCTGGCCAGCCGGAACAAAGGCCCTTTTCCTCAAGATACCCTTCGGGCAGTGTACCGCGAGATCCTTTCTTCCTCCTTGTCCCTGGAACGTCCCCTGAAGGTCGCCTACCTCGGTCCGCGCGCGACCTTTACGCACATGGCGGGGATGCAGCAGTTCGGACTGGCCGCCCAGTACGTGTCCGTGGAAAGCATTAAGGATGTATTCACCGAAGTGGAGCGGGGCCGGGCCGACTATGGCGTCGTACCTATAGAAAATACCACCTCCGGGGCTGTCATCTACAGCCATGACATGTTCATTGATTCAGATCTCAAGATAGCTGCGGAGATCGTACTTGAAGTTTCTCAGCACCTCATGAACAAATCCGGGAAGCTTGAAGACATAACCAAGATCTATACGATCCCGCCCGCAGCCGCGCAGTGCCGGCAGTGGCTTGAGAAGAACCTTCCCAGCGTGCCTGTGCTGGAAGCGCCGAGCACTGCCCGGGCCGCGGAAATGGCGGCTGATGACCATACGGTCGCGGCGATCGCCAGCGAAATGGCCGCTGTGCTGTACGGGCTGCAGATCGCGGGAAAAAAGATCGAGGATAATACCACGAATATCACGCGGTTTCTCGTCATTGCCCCGAAATCGCCGGGCAAGACCGGCCGCGACAAGACGTCGATCATGTTCTCTATCAAGGACAAGGTCGGGGCGCTCTATTCCATGCTCGCGCCCTTTGCCGAAGCAGGCATCAATCTGAACCGCCTCGATGCCCGACCTTCGGGACGGAGCGCCTGGGATTATGTTTTCTTCGTCGACATGGAAGGCCATATCGAGGACGAGAAGGTCGCGAAGGCGATCGAGCGTTTGCGCCAGGACTGTATGTTCCTGAAGGTGCTGGGATCCTATCCGAAAAGCGGATAATTACTATTTCGGATTGCGGATTTCGGATTGCGGATTTTTCGGGTCAAAAGATTTTAATCCGAAATCCGAAATCCGCAATGGAAGAACGGAGTTCGAACATGATACCTGTTTCAGACAACATTAAAAGCATCTCACCTTACGTTCCGGGGAAGCCCATCGAGGAGCTTGAGCGGGAGCTTGGCATCAGCGGGAGCATCAAGCTGGCGTCCAATGAAAACCCGCTCGGACCGTCGCCCAAGGCAATTGCAGCGATCAAGAAGGCGCTGGAAGGATTGAACCGGTACCCTGACGGCAGCGGATTTTACCTCTCCCAGGCGCTTGCCAAGCACTACGATGTCGATATCGCCCGGATCATCCTGGGAAACGGTTCGAACGAGCTCATCGAACTGGCGGTCCGCACCTTTATCCAGCCCGGCGATGAAGTGGTCTCGGCAGACCCATCCTTTGTGGTGTACAAGATGATCACGCAGGCGGCCGGCGGTACGAACGTGATCGTGCCGTGCAAGGACGGCCGGCATGACCTCGATGCCATGGCGGACCGGATCACGGAAAAGACCAGGATCGTGTTCATCGCCAACCCTAACAATCCGACCGGCACGATGAACACCAAGATCGAGATGGACCGGTTCATGACCCGCGTTCCGGACCATGTGCTCGTGGCCGTGGATGAGGCCTATTTCGAATACGCGACGCACGCCGACTATCCCGATTCCCTTGACTATCTGCATGCGGACAAGAACGTGCTGGCGCTCCGGACCTTTTCCAAGATCTACGGCCTTGCCGGGCTCCGCATCGGCTACGGCATCACGACCGCAGCGATCGCCGAGCTGATGAACAAGGTGCGTCAGCCCTTTAATACCAATTCCCTGGCGCAGATCGGCGCCCTGGCTGCACTGGCGGACCGGAAGCATGTGGAAAAATCCGTGTCAAACAATATTGAAGGAAAAAAGTTCATCTGTCAATCCTTCGACCAACTCGGCATAACCTATTACCCCACCGAGACGAACTTCGTCATGTTCGAGACCGGTCGCGACGGCCGGGAACTCTACACCGGTCTTCTCAAGAAAGGCGTGATCATCAGGCCTATGGGCGGCAACAGGCTCAGGGTCACGATCGGCTTGCCTGAAGAGAATAAACGGTTCATGACCGAACTGGAAACGATCGTAAAGGCATAGAGCTTAACCACGGAGGCACTGAGGTACGGAGGAAAGAAGTAATTGTTGTGCCGAGGACCCATGGTTTTTTGATATATTTATCCGTTTTGAATCCTGAAAGAGACTCTTGTATTCACTGAAAGGGCGACCATGATCATCGTTCTCCGGCCGGATGCCACTGAAGAACAGCAGGACCATATCATTAAAAAACTCAAGGGCCTAGGCCTCCAAGTCCATATTTCCAAGGGCACGGAGCGGACGATCTTCGGCGCCATCGGCGACGAGGCCATTCTGCAGAGCGTGCCGCTTGAGGCGATCCCCGGTGTCGAAAAAGTGCTCCCGATCCTGAAGCCCTACAAGCTCGCCAGCAGGGATTTCAGGAAAGAGAACACCGTGATCGACGTGGGCGGCATGCAGATCGGCGGCAACCGCATCGCGGTCATGGCCGGTCCCTGCGCCATCGAGAACAAAACGCTGCTCGTGGAGATCGCAAAAGAGGTGAAGGCCGCAGGAGCTAATTTTCTGCGCGGCGGCGCGTTCAAGCCGCGCACCTCTCCCTATGCGTTCCAGGGGCTCGAGGAAGAAGGGCTCAAGTATCTTGCCGAGACGCGCGAGCGGGTCGGGCTGCCGGTCGTTACCGAGGTGATGGACCCCCGTGATATCGATATGATCGTAAAATATGCCGACATCATCCAGATCGGCGCCCGGAACATGCAGAACTTCCGGCTCTTGAAGGACGTGGGGCTCTGCAAGAAGCCGGTGCTGCTGAAACGCGGCATCTCGGCCACGATCAAGGAGTGGCTCATGTCCGCCGAGTACATCATGTCCGGCGGGAACCACCAGGTGATCCTCTGCGAACGCGGCATCCGAACGTACGAGACGGCAACGCGCAACACCCTCGACCTGTCGGCCATCCCGGTACTGAAGCAGATGACCCACCTGCCGGTCGTCGTGGACCCGAGCCACGCCGTGGGCAAATGGGACCTCGTGGCGCCCATGGCCAAGGCCGCGGTCGCGGCCGGAGCGGACGGACTTATCATCGAGGTGCATTCCAATCCCGAAGAGGCGCTCTGCGACGGCGAACAGTCGCTGAAGCCCAAGAGCTTCAAGCAGCTCATGGATGAACTGAGACCCATTGCCGTCGCTGTCGGTAGAACGATATAACCATTGCGGGTACGGGATGAGAATCCGTTCATCAGGCAATGCGGGTTGAGGTAGAAAATGAAACCGCTCTTCAATAACGTAACGATCATCGGCGTGGGCCTTATCGGCGGATCGCTGGCCAGGGTCATGAAGCTTAAGGGCCTGGCTGGCAGCATCACCGGCGCGGGCAGGAACAGGAGCACGCTGGAGACGGCGATCAGGATCGGTGTGATCGACCGCATGGGCCAGAGTTCCGCGCATGCCGCCGAGGACGCCGACCTTGTCGTGCTCGCGTCGCCCGTGGGAACGTTCACGCAGATCGTGCGCGAGATCGGGCCCCATCTCAAGCCCGGTGCGATCCTCACCGATGTGGGGAGCGTGAAGGGGAAGCTTATCAAGGACATCGAGGGAAGCATCGCCCCGGGAGTCCATTATGTCCCGGCCCATCCGATCGCCGGCAGGGAAAAGTCCGGCGTTGCCGAATCGACCGAGACCCTGTTCCAGGGCCGCCGGTGCATCCTCACCCCGACGGCAAGCACCGACAAAAAGGCGCTGGAGGCCGTGCGCGAACTCTGGGCCGCGGCAGGAGCGGACGTGGTCATCATGGACGCCGACCTGCATGACAAGGTCTTTGCAGCGGTGAGCCATCTGCCCCATGTCGCGGCCTTCGCCATGATGTGCGCAGTGGAGGAATTAAACACCGGCACCGAGGACTACCTTCAGTTCTCCGGCGCGGGTTTTCGGGATTTCACCCGCATTGCGGCAAGCTCTCCTGAAATGTGGAAGGACATCTGCCTCATGAATCGCGAACACCTCATCAAGATGATCGACCGGTATATCTTCTCGCTGAACCGGTTCAAGCGCGAGATCATTGCCGGAGACGAAACTCGCCTGGAAAAGCACCTGCGATCTGCGAGCGATGTGAGAAAGAGGCTGGGCTAGTGTCCGATCTAAGAATACAGCCGTCGCGCGGACTGAAGGGCGAGATCACGCTGCCGGGCGACAAATCCATCTCTCACCGCTCGGTCCTGTTCGCAGCGCTCGCCGACGGCACGACCGAGATCACCGGGTTCCTGACCGGTGAGGACACGCAGCATACGGCGCGGGCAGTGCAGATGCTCGGCATCCCTGTCGAGGGGATCGGTTCGAGCCGTCTTGTTGTTCACGGCAAAGGCCTGGACGGCCTGTCAGAGCCCACGTGTGTGCTTGACCTCGGCAACTCGGGAACAGGCATGCGCCTTCTCGCCGGCCTGCTTGCGGGCCAGGATTTTTTTTCGGTGCTGACCGGCGATCAATATCTGACCAAACGCCCCATGGGCAGGATCGTGGAGCCGCTCCGGCGGATGGGGGCCGTGATCGACGGCCGCTCTGAAGGGAAACTGGCGCCCCTGGCGATCCGGGGAGCGCGCGGGAAGATCAAAGCACTGGATTATGCGAGCCCCGTGGCGAGCGCACAGGTGAAGTCCGCGATCCTGCTTTGCGGCCTCTATGCGGACGGCGACACCTCCGTGACCGAACCGTCGAAGTCCCGGGACCATACGGAGCGGATGCTCCGGTCCTTCGGCGTCGACGTGCGGGAAGAGGGGCTCCGGGTCACGCTCCAAGGCAGGCAGCGGCTTACGACAACGGGCATGCTCGACATCCCTGCCGACATCTCGTCTGCGGCGTTCTTTCTGGTGGCAGCATCGATCGTGCCGGGGTCGGACCTTGTTGTGCGGAATGTGGGTGTGAACGTAACGCGCACGGGCATCATTGATATCCTGCTGGCCATGGGCGCCGACCTGACCATGGAAAACGGTCGAGAGCAGGCCGGTGAGCCGGTGGCGGATATTCGTGTTCGCTACCGGCAGCTGAAGGCCGTCGAGATCTCAGGCGATCTGGTGCCCCGGGCCATCGATGAGATCCCGGTCCTGGCCGTGGCTGCGTCTTATGCTGTTGGTACGACGATCATACGGGACGCAGCCGAGCTCAGGGTAAAAGAATCCGATCGGATCGCGACCATGGCCTTGGAATTGAGAAAGCTCGGCGCAGCGATCGCCGAACGTCCCGACGGGATGGAGATCAGGGGCGGCGGTGCTCTGGCCGGGGCGCTCTGTGAAAGTCACGGCGACCACCGGGTCGCCATGTCCCTTGCAGTGGCCGGACTGGCGGCACGCGGCGAGACCACGGTGCGGGACACCACATGGATCGAAACGTCGTTCCCCGGGTTCGGTCAGTTGCTGCTGCGCACGGCATATTGAAGCAGTAAGGAGGCGGAAAATGGCAAGAATACAATCGGTGGCGTTCGTACTCGTAATGACCTTGTTCTGTTCACTGGCCGCGATTGCTGCAGAGAAGGACCTTTTCGGCCCGGAGTCCTTTGCTGTCAAGGAGCGATACGGCAAGGATAATAAATATACCCGGACCTTTCAGGCATCAGAAGACCTGTATCTCATCAAGGTCCAGAATGGTGAGCCGGCTACCGGACGGATCGATGCGCTCGAGTTTACGGTGAATGGCGAAAAGATCCTCCGGGAGGACAAGTATGGATTCGGCTTTATCGCCTGCTTTGTGAAGCTTAAAAAGGAAAATACCTTCGAGGTCAATGTGAAAGATGACAAACCGTCCGGGTTCAAGAGGCCGCCGCTTCCCCCCCGGGCGGCAACGATCACGGTCATGCCGGCGCAGGCCAGGATCGGCACGGGCGCCATGGGATTGATGCTCTGGGACCAGCTGAAGATCATGACCAATGCCGTACAAAAGATCAAGACCCCGGGTGGGGGGGCGCTGGCATTTGCTGCTGTAAATTTGCAGAACGACCTTTTGGTGCGGACCGAAGCCATGAGAAAGCTTTCTGACCTGAAGGACCCCAGCGCCCTTGACTTTTACCGGTTCGTGTACATTAACTACCAGGATAATCCTGCTGTGTGCGGCGAAGCAGCTCTTGCCATCGGTGTTCTGCAGGATGTCAGTTTTATTCCCACGCTCATGCGCGGCGTGCTTGATCCGGAAGAGAAGATCAGGGTCCCTTCAGCGCGTGCCTTGTCCTTCTATCAGGAAGCGGATACTGCAAAACCGCTTTCTGATGCACTGACCAAACTCGATGCGATACGGGTGGCCGCGGTGGTACGCACCATTGCCGCAGCCGACTGGAAGCCGGTCAGTACCCTGCTCAACCTTGCCCAGGCTACGGATGTGAATGTTATGAATATGGCGGTTGAGCTCCTGGGAACCACCCGTGATCCGCGGGCCGTGGACCAGCTGCTGAAATTTCTTGAAGTCCCGGGCAAGCGGGATGTGCGGACCATCATTCTGGCACTGGGAGAGTCACGAGACACCAGGGCGATGGAGCCGCTGCTCGTGATCGCCAACGACGCTGTCAGGCGGAAGGGACTGGAAGGGGCGTTAGGGACAGCCTTTGCCAGTCTTGGCGATAAGCGCGGCGCCGCTCCTATCGCCGAGATGTTGAAAACACCCCTGACGCGAAGTGAATTTGACCGTCTGGTCGCGGCCAGCAAAACACTGAGCGACCAGGGTGCCGCCGCTGCTAAACCGTAAGGACAGGGAGTGACCGCGGCAGCCGGCGCAACCGGCATGCTGCAGGCACGAATAATATGCAAGGACAGAAAAAAGGCTTGGTCATAGCGATCGACGGTCCGTCGGGAGCAGGAAAAAGCACCGTCGCGCGGCTCCTGGCGCACCGACTGGGCTACACCTATATAGACACCGGCGCCATGTACCGCGCCATCGGCTGGAAGGCGAAGCAGGACGGGATCGATCCTGCTGATGAGCTGGGACTGGCCAGTCTGTGCGACCGCACGGTGGTCACGATCAAGGTTGATCATGACGACCCCCGCATCGTTGTCGACGCCGTCGATGTGACGGGTGAGATCCGCACCCCGGAAATGGGGATGATGGCTTCTGCGGTATCAAAGTCCCCTGCCGTCCGGGCGCGGCTGCTGGGGCTGCAACGGGAGCTTGGCAGTCACGGCGGGGTCGTGATGGACGGCCGGGACATCGGCACGGTCGTTTTCCCGAAGGCTGACCTGAAATTCTTTTTGGATGCCCGCCCCGAAGAACGGGGACAGCGGCGTTACCGGGAACTGAGGCAAAAAGGCCTGGATGTGGACCTTGACCGGATCACCCGCGAGATCCGGGAGCGGGACCGTCAGGACAGCGGGCGCGAGCTCGCACCGCTTAAGGCCGCTGCAGATGCTCACGTGATCGATTCAAGCACCATGAGCATTGATGAGGTGCTGGCCGTTATGATGGAATCGGCCAGGATGAAGGATGTGAGCTGAGCATGGAGATCATTCTTGCGGACAAGGCCGGGTTCTGCTTCGGCGTCAAGCGTGCCATCAATACTGCTTTTGAGGCGGTGATGGCGGGCAAGGTATACTGCCTGGGTCCCCTGATCCATAATCCGCAGGAGGTCGATCGGCTGCGAAAGGCAGGAGTGGAGACCGTTGATGATTTTTCGACCCTGAAGGACGGCGACTCTCTCATCATCAGATCGCATGGGGTGCCGCCATCCATCCTTGAGCAGGCGAAGAAGCAGGGACTCAAGATCATCGACCTTACCTGCCCCTTCGTGGGGAAAGCTCAGCGTCATGCTGAGGCTCTCAGCGACGAAGGCTATCAGGTGGTCGTGGTCGGAGAAAAGAAACATCCCGAGGTCCAGAGCATCATTGGGTACGCAGGGAAGAATGCCGTCGTGATCGAGAACGAGCAGGATGTGGACGACGTGAAGTTTCAGCATCGCATCGGCATAGTAGCACAAACAACGCAATCCTATAGTAATTTCTCGGAAATTGTGCTAAAATTGCTGCGTATTTCCAAGGAATTAAAGGTTTATAACACGATTTGCAACTCAACGACAGAACGGCAGCATGCGGCAAAGGTCCTTGCCAAACAGGTTGACGTCATGCTTGTTGTGGGAGGGCGTAACAGCGCCAACACGAGCAGGCTTGCCACCATATGCCGGCAGGAGGGCAAACCGACACATCATATCGAGGTTGCCGGAGAGATCCTGCCGGAATGGTTTCAGGGCGCCCGAAGGATAGGCGTGACCGCAGGGGCATCCACCCCCGACTGGGTGCTCAATGATGTGCTGGAACGGCTGCGAAAGAACGATATCAGCCGATAGTCCGGGGATCGACATCATATTTCAGGAGGTATGCCAGGTTCATGAATCAAGCACGAGAAGATATTGACGGTGACGAGAACACCGGGTCGGACGAAGATAGCCAGGAATTCGCAAAACTCTATGACCAATCCCTGAAGAGCTTCAAGTCGGGATCTATCGTCAAGGGCCGGGTGCTCCAGATCCGGTCCGGCGTGGTCATGCTGGACCTGGGTTACAAGTCCGACGGCATCATCCCTGTAGAGCAGTTCACGGAAGAGGAATTGGCGGCCCTCAAACCGGGAGAAGAGCTCGAGGTCTTCCTCGAGGCAGCAGAAGATTCGAACGGCAACCTTATCCTGTCGCGGGAAAAAGCGAAAAAAATGCAAGTATGGGATGCGCTGAATCGTGCGCACCAGACTGGTGCGCCCGTCAAGGGCACGGTGGTATCGACGATCAAAGGCGGAGTTACCGTGGATCTCGGCGGCGTGGCCGCCTTCCTGCCGGGATCGCAGATCGATATTCGCCCGGTGCGCAACCTCAATCAGCTTTTGGGACAGACGCTGGAGATGAAGATCGTCAAGATGAACTCCGGCCGCGGCAATATCGTGCTGTCCCGCCGATCGATCCTGGAAGAACAGCAGAACGTAAAAAAAGAAGAAACGCTCGCAGCTTTGACCGAGGGCCAGACCGTGAGCGGAGTGATCAAGAACGTCACCGAGTACGGCGCGTTCGTGGACCTCGGCGGCATCGACGGGCTGCTCCATATCACCGATATGTCCTGGGGCAGGGTGGGGCATCCTTCGGAGCTGTTCAAGGTCGGCGACAAACTTGACGTGGTCGTGCTCAAGTATGACCGGGAAAAGCAGAAAGTCTCGCTCGGCCTGAAACAGAAGTCGCAGGACCCCTGGGTAGCGGCCGCAGAACGTTATCCCCCAGGCGCCCGGGTGCGCGGCAAGGTGGTAAGTCTTACGGATTACGGCGCCTTTGTAGAACTCGAGCACGGCGTCGAGGGACTCGTGCATGTGTCGGAGATGTCGTGGACGCAGAAGGTAAAGCATCCTTCCAAGATGGTTTCTGCTGGCGCCATGATCGAGGCGCAGGTCCTCAGTGTCGACCCCGTGGGGAAACGCATTTCCCTCGGCATGAAGCAGATAGAGCCCAATCCCTGGCAGACCATCGGTGAGCGCTACCCCGTGGGTGCTGCAGTGGAGGGCAAGGTCAAGACCCTTACCGACTTCGGGGCATTTATCGGGCTGGAGGAGGGCATTGACGGGCTCATCCATATTTCCGATCTGTCCTGGACAAAGCACGTAAAGCATCCGTCGGAGGTCCTGAAAAAGGGGCAGACGGCAAAGGCCGTGGTCCTCAGCATCGATGCGCAGAAAGAACGCATTTCGCTCGGCCTCAAACAGTTATCGCCCGATCCCTGGGAAACTTTTATCCCCGGGCGATACAAGGTGGGGCAGGATGAGACGGTGAAGGTAACAAAAACCGCCGATTTCGGCGTTTTCGTCGAACTGGAGCAGGGGTTCGAAGGATTGATTCCGGTGTCTGAGCTCATGAAGGACGCTCCCGCCATCAAAGAAGGCGAGGAAGTGACTGCTCGGGTCATCAAAGTGGACAAAGCGGACCGCAAAATCGCGTTGTCGATCAGGGCGCAAGTGAAGGGCAATGACCGATCGACCCTGCAGGATTATATGAGTCAGCAGCAGAAGTTCGATACGACGCTCGGAGCTTTGCTGAAGGAACGGAGATAGGGAAATCATGAAAAAGAATCCCGTTCTGGTCGTGCTTGCGACGGCCGCGATACTTGGCGCGGTTTTTTTTGTTCTCCTGTTCCTGGCCTATAGCCTGACGGGCAGCAGGCCATCAACCAAGCTCTCGGTCGTGGGGCAGGACAGGGTGGCACTGGTCAAGCTCGAAGGGGTATTGCTCTCCTCCGAACATATTGTCGAGGAGTTGAACGATTATGCCGATGATTCGTCGATCAAGGCCATCGTGATCCGTGTTGATAGTCCTGGAGGAGGCGTCGTTCCTTCCCAGGAGATCTATAACGCGGTGAAGCACGCGCGGCAGGAGGGCAAGAAGGTCGTGGTGTCCATGGGGTCGGTTGCCGCATCAGGCGGGTATTACGTCGCAGCCGCCGCCGACCTGATCGTAGCGAACCCTGGGACCATGACCGGCAGCATCGGGGTCAAGATGGAGTTCGCGAACATCGAGAAGCTCCTTGAAAAGATCGGGGTCAAGGGGATGGTCGTGAAGTCCGGTGAATATAAGGACGTCGGTTCGCCGTTTCGTGAAATGACGGAGAAGGAAAGGTCGCTCCTGCAGGGAGTGATCGACGATGTCCAGACCCAGTTCGTCATGGCCGTTGTCGAAGGAAGAAACCTGCCGGAGGCCGAGGTGCGGGCCATCGCGGACGGCAGGATCTTCACTGGCCAGCAGGCGCTGGCGCTCAAACTGGTTGATCAGATGGGGGACCTCGAGCATAGTATCCGTGCCGCCGCCAATCTGGCGGGGATCAAGGGGAAGCCCTTCGTGGTCAAAAAAGATAAGAAGATGCCGTTTTTTGATTACCTGAAGGAAGAAACTGCTTCGTGGATCGCAGAGACCGTAGCACAGGGCATCAGCAGCGGTTCAGGAAAACTACAGTACCGTTATTAGCGGGGATCGGTCAGAGGAGGGGTTGCATGACGAAGGCGGAGCTGGTGGACAAAATATCAGAAAAGAAGCCGGGGCTCACCAGGAAGCAGGTGGAGATCGTGGTGAATACGGTGCTTGACGGCATCAAGGATGCCCTGTCCCGCGAGGACAAGGTGGAGATCCGCGGTTTCGGGAGTTTCCGCATCCGGCACCGCCGTGCCAAGGAAGGACGGAATCCCAAGACCGGCGAGACGGTCTCTGTTCCGCCGAAGAAGGTCCCGTTTTTCAAAGCAGGCAAGGAAATGAAGGAAATGGTGGACGGCAAGATCTGATAGCTTCGCTGCACTGTTTGTTCGCCAGTCCTTCACGACAAAGCCTTACCCACATATTCCAGTAACTACAGAGCCGCAAAAGCCAGGCATGCCCCATCGGGGTGGTTCCCGGTTTTTTGGGGCTTTTGTTTTTACCGCTGGAACGGAGACGACATGGCATTGGAAATGTTCGATACGCTCGACTGCGCGGGCAGGAAAACAGGCGCTGTCATTGACCGTGATGAGGCACACCGCACGGGTGTATGGCACGGGGCGTTTCATTGCCTCATGGTGTACGAACACCACCGAAAGCCCTGCGTTCTGTTCCAGAAAAGGTCCACGGCAAAGAGGATCGCGCCGGGAAAGTTCGATGTAAGCGTTGGCGGGCATTATGCGGCAGGTGAGAACGCGGAAATCGCCGGTCCGCGCGAGATAAAGGAAGAACTGGGGCTTGACGTGCCCTTTTCGAGCCTGGTTCGCGTGGGGCGCAGGGTCTTTGCCTACTGTTTCACCCCGGGCATCATTGAACAGGAGTTCCAGGACATATTCCTCTATCCCTGTGTCGGCGGACCGGGCGATCTGGCGCTGCAGGCTGAAGAGGTCGATGCGGTGATAGAGCTGGAGGTTGATGCCGGCATAAGTCTTTTTTCAGGAGCCGCACCAAGCGCCACTGCCATGGTCGTAAGCCCTGGAAAGGGAGAAGCTGTCGTGATCACTGCTGACGATTTTGTGCCCTGCATCGACAACTATTACCTCAAACTGCTTCTGCTTGTCCGCCGGTACTTCAATGGCGAACGGGAGCTTCTGGTCATTTGATCCTGAAAATAATAGTGGGGAAAAACCGTTTATCCGCAGATTTCGCAGATGGACGCAGATTTTAAAAAAGAGTTCAGGTATGTGAAATCCGATAACATATTGATCTGAACATTTGCTTTTGGTTTTATCCCAAAAAGAGCAGTTCAGCCACAAAAAGCACATAAAGCACATAAAAAATCAAACAGTAAGGTGGTAAGGCGCTTCACCAATAAGGTGACAACGTTTTTAGCGTTAAGAATTTGTTTTTCTATGTGAATTTTGTTTTACTTATGTGGCCAACTGCCGTTCTTAGGTTTATCCGCGTTTATCCGATTTTATCCGCGTCCAAATTGCCGTTTCCTGATTGATCGCTTCGCCCACCTCATCATTCTCTCCATTATATCGGTCCACCATTTCCTGGAGCGCAGCTGAGAGCCGCCGCGCCTTCCGCGGGTCTCCTTCGTTCAGCGCCGCGAGGAGCGGTTCGCAAAAGAACCAGGTGCACTTGAAGGCCCTGGTCCATCGCGGCAGAGTGCAGCCAGCCTGCCCCATGAACTGGCAGGGTCCGTCGGGGTCGCGGCCGGCATCCAGCGGTGGAACTGGTGTACCCAGGGCCAGCAGATAGGCGAGGTCGCGTGAACGATGCGTTCCGTGCTTTTGCCGGCAGCAAACATCAACGCAGTCGGGACAGACAGCCGCCGTATATTCCTCAATCAGCGGGGAGCTCTCCATAAGGAGTTGTTTTAATTGTTGTGCCTCATCAGGGGTCATGGGCTTCATTGCAGGGAGGGTATAACAGGGCCAAGGCAGAGCGTGCACATGACGAGCAATATATAGGCATTGACCCGTCTGAAAACAGCCTGTGCTGCGAGACCCTGATCGACGCCTATCAGTTTAAAGCTTGAGAACGCGAGCCAGGCTGCGGCAGGGATGAGGGCAGCATAGATTGCCAGCGCGTTCGCTTTAATGACGAGCGGGAGCGCCAGGCTCGCTGTAGCGACCGCTATTATCCAAATGAGGGCAAGACGGGCGATCTGGTTTTTGTTCAGCCAGCGGGCAAGAGAGGGGAGGCCGGCCTGCTCATATTCATCTCCATACTGGAGAAGCAGCAGCCAGACGTGGGGTATTTGCCACAGGAAGAAGAGAAGACTGATGACCGCGAGCCGTGGATCAAGCAGCGACCCGCCTGCCGCCGTCCAACCAATGGCCGGCGGGATCATACCGACGATCGCGCCGGGCAGGAATGCCAGCGCGGTCCGCTTCTTAAGAAACGTATAGAGGCCGTTATACCATCCGATCGCCACGAACCCCAGCGCAGCGGTTTGTATAGTGCGAGTTGCGGCAAGACCGGCCAGCCCCGAGGCCAGCAGTGCGATCGAAACTCCCAGCGCATGGCGAGGGGTGAGCGCCCCCGATGGCAGCGGGCGCCTCCTGGTCCTGGCCATTCGTGCATCGAGGTCCCGCTCCTGAAACTGGTTCAGTGCTGACGAACCGCAGGCAAGCAAGAAGACCGAAGCTGCTGTTGCGAACGCCTGGACAGGGGACGGATGGGGCCCCAACGCATAGCCGGTGGCTGCAGAAGCGGCAGCGAACAGGGACAGGGGAATCCTGCAGAGGTTTGCATAGGTCTTTATCTTCAGCATCATAGGCATAGTTGCGCGCTCTACTTCAGGGTTTTGAGGTGTTCAACGATCTCGCGCATTTCGTCGTCGCTCATCGGTATTGCCGGCATGATCGGCGGGAAACCTTTCGTAATATCAGCAGCAGGGTCTTTTATCGATCGCAAAATATATTCTTCATCAACCGTGATCGTCCGGTCTTTGCCGGCCGCGACTACGGTCTCTTTCCTGCCGAATAACCCTTTGAACGTAGGGCCCACCTTGGCGCTGCCGTCCAGGGAGTGGCACGCAATGCAGCCTTTTTCCTGGAGAAGCTCTGCGCCCTCGGACAAATGCGGTTTCGACCCATCTGATTCCTCTTCCGTTTTGTACCACTGCTCAAAAGCCTTGGGCGACAGGACCGCTACCTTTGTGATCATAGCCGAGTGGCCGGCGCCGCAGTATTCGGTGCAGAAAAGGTCATAGGTCCCGATCTCGTCCGGCAGGAACCAGAGGTAGGTCTCCAGGCCCGGAACTGCGTCCTCCTTGATCCGGTAGGCGGGAATAAAGAGACTATGAAGGACATCGGCTGACGTGATGGCAAGCTTGACCGGCCTCTGCAGCGGCACGTTCAGGACAGTACTTCGCTTCCCGTTTTCATATTCAAAGGACCACGACCACATCCTTCCCGTGACCTTGACGAGCATGGCATCGGGCGGAACGGTGCGCATGTACTGGAACCCTTTCCAGCCCCCCCAGAAAATGACCAGCACGAGAAGCGTGGGGACCACGGTCCAGAAGATCTCGAGCGCCAGATTATCGGCAACGTCCACGGGATGGGGGTTCCGCTTCCTGCTGTATCGCACCACAAAATACAGCATTACGCCGGTCACACCCGCGAGGAGCGCGATGCAAATGGCCATAATGAAGAAAAAGACGCTGTCCACGGAGCCTGATAGATGCTGCCAGCCGTTCACCATAGTTCACCGGTACCAGATATCGAAAAAAGTGAGCCCGATAATGACCGTCAGTG
>MHDY01000135.1:0-3129 GCA_001803705.1 Nitrospirae bacterium GWC2_56_14
AGGCTCGCGATATGACAGGGATAGCTTTCCACGTGCACCGCCATGGCCGTTACCTTGCCGCCCAGGCCTTCGGGGCCGATGCCGGTCTTGTTCACGGCCTTGAGCAGCATCTCTTCGAGGGACGCCAATTCCAGCTTGGTGTTGGGGCTGCCGATGGCGCGAAGCAGCGATTTTTTCGCAATGAGCGCCGCCTTCTCGAAATCGCCGCCGATCCCGACGCCGATCACGACCGGCGGGCAGGGATTGGCGCCTGCCTTCTGCACGCACTCCAGCACGAAGTTCTTGATCCCTTCGATGCCCTCGGTGGGCCGCAGCATGCGGATGGCGCTCATGTTCTCGCTGCCCGCGCCCTTGGGCATGAACGAGATTTTGAGCTTGTCGCCGGGGACCAGTTCGGTATAGACGATCGCCGGGGTGTTGTCGCCGGTGTTCTTGCGCGTAAGCGGATCGACCACGGACTTCCGGAGGTAGCCTTCTTTGTAGCCTTTGCGCACGCCTTCATTGATGGCATCGACAATGAACCCATTCTTGATCCGCAGGTCCTGGCCGATCTCGACAAAGAAGATGGCAATGCCCGTGTCCTGGCAAAGGGGGATGTGTTCGTCCTTGGCGATGCGGGCGTTTTCTTTCAGCAGTTCGATGATCTCGCGGCCTGCCGGCGCCGTCTCGGTCTCCAAGGCGCGGTCGAATGCCGTGAGCACGTCGTCGCTCAGATGGTATGCCGCGTCGATGCAGATCTGCGCGACCTGGTCCCGGATATCGTCTACGTGAATTTCTCGCATGCCGACCTCACCGCATCAACGGATTTCATGAAGCCCGCGTTCTCCCCGGTGCTTAATTTTATCTCGATCACCTGCTCCACACCCTTCTCGCCGAGCTTCACCGGCACGCCGGCAAAGGTGCCGGTCACGCCGTACTCTCCGTTCAGTTGGACGGAGCAGGGAAGGATCTTTTTCCGGTCCTGCAGCACGGACTCGACCATCTCGAGCGTCGCGGCAGCCGGCGCATAGTAGGCGCTCCCGGTCTTGAGCAGCGCCACGATCTCGGCGCCGCCGTTCCGCGTACGTTCGACCAGGCGGTTGATCTGCTCCGCGCTCATGAGCTCCGTGATGGGGATGCCGGCCACGGTCGAATAACGCGGAAGGGGAACCATGGTGTCGCCATGCCCGCCGAGCACAAAGGCGTGCGTGTTCTCCACGGACACGCCGAGTTCCATGGCAATGAACGTGCGGAACCGTGATGAATCAAGGACCCCGCCCATGCCGAAGACGCGCTCCCGGGGGAAGCCTGTCGCCTTCATGGCAACGTGGGCCATGACGTCCATGGGGTTGGTGACCACGATCATGACCGCCTTGGGCGAGCGGCGGCCCGTTTCGGCGGCTACCTGTTTGACGATCCCGGCATTGGCGGCAAGGAGATCGTCGCGGCTCATGCCCGGCTTCCGCGCCAGACCGGCGGTAATGACAATGACATCGGAACCAGCGGTCTCATCGTACCCGTTGGACCCCGTGATCTTCCAGTCGTATCCCATGATCGGCCCGGACTCCATGAGGTCCAGCGCCTTGCCCTGCGGCACGCCCTCTGCCACGTCGACCATGACCACATCGGCAAGCCTCGCCTCGGCGATCCGCTGCACCAGCGTCGCGCCGACGTTGCCCGCTCCCACTACCGTTACTTTCTTTCGCACTTCCCTACCTCCCGAATAAATTCAATCCGCAATCCGAAATGCTGTTACAGTTTTGTTATTTTCACTTTGCTGATCTTCCGGCCGTCGAGCTCCAGCACCTCCAGCTTGAGGTTCTTATACTTGAGCAGCTCCCCCACTTTCGGCATTCTGCCGAACAGTCCGAACACGAACCCGCCCAGGGTGTTGAAATCGGGGGACTGGAGCGACGTGTCGAGCATTTCGTTCACTTCATCGAGGGCCGACTGGCCCGACACGACAAAGTTCTTCTCGTCCACGATCTCCACCTCTTTTTCCGCCGATTCCAGTTCATCGTGAATGCTGCCCACGATCTCCTCGATCAGGTCCTCCAGCGTCACCAGCCCGGAGGTGCCGCCGTATTCATCGATCACGATGGCAAGCTGGAACCGTTCGCGCTGCATCTCCGACAGCAGTTCGCTTACCCGCTTGTTCTCCGGGATGAAGTAGGCGGGCCTGATGAAGTTCTTGATGCTGTCGCTGTGCTTCACATCGCCTGCCGCCATGGCGACCAGGATGTCCTTGATATAGAGGATGCCGACCACGGTGTCCACCGTGTCCTCGATCACGGGATAGCGGGAATAGCCATACTCCGAAACGAGGCTGAACACATCCTCCAGCACGGCATCGGTCGGCACGCTCACGATCTCGGTCCGGGGGCGCATGGCCTCCGATGCAAGCGTGTCGCCGAACTCGAAGACCTTATGGAGCAGTTCCTTTTCCTCTTCGTTCAGCGTCCCGCCCTCTTCGCCGAGGTTGATCATGGCCTTGATGTCCTCTTCGGTGACCACAGCGGTGCAGGTCAGCCCCTGGGGTCCCGGGCCCGCGAACGTGTCCGCAGCCGCTGCCAGCAGCCGTGCCACGGGAGAAAGCAGCGCCATGAGGGCCGTCATGGCGCCGGCCACGAACAGCGCGAAACGATCGGGGTTCCGCGCCGACAATCCCTTGGGCGCCAGTTTGGCGAAGACCACGACCACGATGCTCATGACCACCGCCGTGACCGCTACCGCCGCTGACCTGTTTTCGAAAAGATTCATTGCCAGCACGGCGAAGATCGCAACAGCGACCGTAAGCGACAGGTTCTCGGCCAAAAGCAGCGTGGCATGCAGGCGGTCACGCTGCTCCAGCAGTTGCAGGACGACCGTTGCCCGGGCTTCGCCCGCATCGGCAAGTTCGCGCAGATGTGCTTTGTTGGCAAACACAATGGCGGTCTCCGAAGCGGCAAAGAACGCGGCGATCAGGATTGCCAGGCATGCCAGGCCCAGGAACAGGCCGTAGGTCGATAGGAAGGTCAGAAAAGTGTCCATAATTTTTTTGGGTTCAGGGGTCAGGGGTCAGGGGTCAGGAAGGCTGAAAGATCCCGCTTTCCCTAGACCCTGGACCCTGTACCCTGGACCCTGTACCCTGAACCCTGTCCTCTAAACCCT
>MHDY01000135.1:3172-3285 GCA_001803705.1 Nitrospirae bacterium GWC2_56_14
GGTGGTCTCGCCCTTCAGCATCTTGCTGACGGCTGCCTCGCGCAGGGTCACCATGCCGTCGGCAATGGCCGTCCTGGCGATCATTTCCGCGTCGGCTTTTTCCCGGAGGACCG
>MHDY01000135.1:3486-3912 GCA_001803705.1 Nitrospirae bacterium GWC2_56_14
GCTGCGCCATGACGCCGATGACGGTCGATGAAAGAAGGTACGACGGGATGCCCAGTTCCATGAGCCGCGTGATGGAGCTGGCGGAATCGTTCGTATGCAGGGTCGAGAAAACAAGATGGCCCGTCAGTGCGGCCTGGACCGCATTTTCCGCCGTTTCAAGGTCACGGATCTCTCCCACCATGATGATGTCCGGGTCCTGGCGCAGGATGGTCCTGAGCGTGCTCGCAAAGGTAACGCCGATCTGCGGCTGCACTGCCACCTGGTTGAAGCGGTCATGGACCATTTCGATGGGATCCTCGATGGTCACGACGTTCACTTCGGGCGTGGCCACGGTCTTGAGCGCCGAATAGAGCGTCGTCGTTTTGCCGCTGCCCGTGGGGCCGGTCACCAGGATGATGCCGTAGGGCCGCGTAATGAACGATCGGA
>MHDY01000135.1:4004-5457 GCA_001803705.1 Nitrospirae bacterium GWC2_56_14
AAGGCCGTCGGCATGGTCGAAACGCGGAGTTCCACCTCGCGGGACTTGTACTCGGTCTTGATCCGCCCGTCCTGGGGCCGCCGCTTTTCCGCGATATCCATGCGCGAAAGCATCTTGATGCGGGATACGAAAGCAGGGTGGACCGCCTTGGGGATCTTGTGGATCGTATGGAGCATGCCGTCGATCCTGAGCCGCACCTCGCTCGCCTCGCGCTTGGGCTCGATATGGATATCGCTGGCCCGCTGGTCAAAGGCGGACCGGAACAGGAACTCCACGGCGTTCACGACGTGTTTGTCCGTTGCCTCGATCTCCGACACCGACTTCATTTTTACGAACTGTTCGAGGTTGCCCAGATCGACGTCGGAGGACATTTCCTTGGCAGCGGCGGTGACCGAAGAGCGGAACCCGTAGAACTCGGTGATGATCTTGAGGATGTCCGACTTCGACGCGATGACGCGGCTGACCTTATAGCCCATGCGTTCGATATTCTCGATCACCTCGATGTTGTAAGGGTCCGCCACGGCGAGGGTGAGCCTGTCGTCGGCGCGCTCGATCGGGACCGCAACGGTGCGCCTCGCGAATGCGCGGGAAAGGATCTGTGTTGTCACATCGGGGTTCAGTTTGAGCGGATCGATCTTCTTGAAGGGGAGGCAGGCATGTTCCGCGACCGCGGCGGTGATGATGTCCTCGGTCAGGGGGTGGCCCGGTTCGCCGGGCAATTCGAAACAGAGCGAGGCGGCAACCTCGATGGCCGAAACCTCGTCCTCGAGGTGCATCCGTCCGCGCTGCGGCGTTTCTCCGCGCGCTTTGAGGATCTTCATCCGCTGCACATCCTGCTTGACCCTGATCTCCCGCGCCTGATCGGGTGTGATCTTACAAGTCTTCAGCAGGATTTCGCAGACGAGGTCTGTAGTGAGTCTGGTCATTTTTTATATTTCCCTGGCGGCCTCTGCGCGGTCGAACAACGTCTGCCCCGGGGCATACCAAATAAAAGGCCCCCTCTAGGGGGGCCCTGTTTACAGCATGGTCAGCGGAGACACCCGCTTACTTCTTGGCCGGTTTTGCCGGTTCCGGGGCCGGAGCGACCGGGGCTGGTTCCGGGGCCGGCGGCGGCGCAACTGCAGGCTGCTCTGCGGGTTTCGGAGCTTCCGCTTTCTTTTCGCAACCGAGGAACGCAACGGACAATGCCAGAACAATGGACAGCATAATGATAGAGATCTTTTTCATAAGGGTTCACCTCCTCCCGCGAGTAAGATCAGTAAATGATCGGGCAAAATATACCGTCTTCAGATTACAGTATCCGCGTTGCCACTGAACGGGTGACCGTCAGTTCTTTCACCTTCTGGCCGAGCTTCTCGTCCAGCAACAACTGCTGCTCTTCGCTGAGGCGAAGCCTGAATACCCTCAGCTTGTTCAGTGAGCGTTTCGTCAGGAAAATCTCCCGCAGCTCAAA
>MHDY01000136.1:0-380 GCA_001803705.1 Nitrospirae bacterium GWC2_56_14
CTTGGTCAAGTTCACATGGTTCGCGGCGCCCGTTATGGCAACGTCGTTGCCGGTGGTCACTGTGGTGCTGTGGCAACGTCCGCAACCGTAGGTCGCGAGGTTAACATCCGTATTGGCGATGTGCGCCGTGTGCTTGCCGGTAGCGATCGGGCCCAGACCAGCCACTGCCGTCGAGGTCTTGTTGCCGCCGTGGCAGCTGTCGCACTGCGCTGCGTCGGGAAGCGCATTTGCCCAATTCGGGCTCGCGACACCCAGGTTGCTGGGATTATGACAAGCTGATGTTGTGCAGTTCGCGTACCCATTCCCCGGAGCGCCGCTACCCGTGTAGCTAAGTGCCGCGGCTACGTCAATGGAGCCGTTCACATGGTTCGCAGAGTTAT
>MHDY01000136.1:433-19830 GCA_001803705.1 Nitrospirae bacterium GWC2_56_14
TGCGCCAAGTGCTTCGCATGTGCGCCTGTTGCCATGGCATTGGTCGCATGACAGCTTCCGCAGGCCGCTGTCCCGCCCCAGGTCGGAGACGTCGTTGCATATACCGGAGTGGCTACGCCGCCGGTCGCGCCCTGGCCAGAGCTATGGCAATAGAGGTTGTCGCACTGCTGAGTATTCGGTCCATTGGCCTGATCGTAGGTCCACTTGGTTGTTGGGACTGTCTGCCAGGCTGCAGGCGGATCATAAGTTCCACCCGTTCCCAAGCCGGTGAAGGAGATAGTAATCTTGCTGTCAATCGTCGAGGGCATATTGTGTCCGTTGTGACACATATTACAGGAATACGCTTTCGTGTCTACATGGGTCACATGCTGGCCGAGCGGCAGGGTTGATATCATATCAGTCCCAACTCTCGGAGCGCCGTCCGTTCCGCCAAAACCGTGACATGAGTTACAATTCATGTCGGGCGGGTCCACAGTGCCGTTGACATGGCTTGCTATTGCGATAAACCCGGTACCAGCGGCATTCACGTTAGTGTGGCACCCGTCGCACTGGTTCGCCGTAGCAGCAGGATGTGAACCTGTGGGCGGGTTACCGTGGCACGTGCCGCAGTTGGTTGCTTTGTCTACTACAACATCTCCCAGATATGCGGTGTTTGACCAGAGTGGTGTGTGACCCGTGCCGCCTGCATAGCCGTTTTTGAAGCGAGAGCTGTCGTGGCAGTAAACATTACTGCACTGGCCGCCTGCATAGGTCGGGGTTCCCGCAACGGATCTCGGGTTCGTAAGAGCCAGTGAACCGAACTGCACCTCGGCAACGCCGGGCGTAATGTCGTTGATATGTCCGGCAGATTGAACAAAGGGAGGCTCCGTATGGCATTCGCTGCAAGCGATAGGGTTGCTGTAGTTTGATGAACCCTTCAGATGGGCCTGGTGCGCACCGACCTGAAGATCGGTCGCGGCAGTATCCCCTGCGGTATCCGGTCCCGGAGCGGAATTTCCGTTTACGCTATCACCGTGGCAACGATAGCAGCCAGCCTTTGCCGTGGGATTGCCCCACGTGGGCGATCCGCTTCCGTGGCAGGCAGCAGCGGAGCAGGTGCCGTATCCGTTGCCGGCAGCGCCGCCTTTGGTATAACTGTTCGCTGCGTCGATGAGCTGGTTAACGTGGCTGGCTGAATTGTACGTTAAGCCGTCAGCAGCCGCGTTGGTATGACAAACGTCGCAGCCCATCGTCACCGCTGAAGTCAGGTGCGACGTGTGGCTGCCCGTGTCGATCCGGCCAAGCGTCGTGCCGGTAGTCGTTTTATGGCAGGTGCCGCAGGCGCCGCTGGCCGGGACTTCCCAGTTCGGCGTTGCATAGACTGGAGTTGCCGATGCGCCGTCAGCGCTCTGGCCCGAGCTGTGGCAATATATGCTAGAGCAACTCTCGGTTGCGCCGGTCGGAACACCCGCGCTGTAAACATAGGGAGCGGACAATGTCTTGCCTTGATACGATCCGCCCACGGCCTTGCCGGAGAAAGCAACCGTGATCGTCTGATCTTCCGTTGGCATGCCGTCTCCGAAATGGCAGGTGGCGCAGGTAATATTAAGAGAGGTAACGTGCGTCGGATGCGCTCCTACCGTATGACCGGTCGGAGGGCTGACGAGATCCGCGGGATCAAGCGGGGCTCCTGTTGAGCCGCTCTGTCCGTGACAGCCGGTGCAACCGCCCGTCTTGAATCCGTATTTGTGCTGGTGGCAGGCAGTGGTGCAATTAGCGTCATAGGACGCAGGGTGCCCACCGTCGAGTTTGCTTCCGTCGCCAAGGAAATACTTGGTCTTGGTATGGCAGACCTGACAAATACCCTTGACCGTGGCAGTGGTCGATGCAAAAGAATTAAGGATGCCGGAATTAGTGAGGAACGAGACGGGCTTTGTGGCGCCGGTCGGCAGTACGACCGCGTTTTTGATCAGTTTACCGTATTTAATACGATAAGGCTTGCCTGCGCCCGCAAAGGGCAATGTTGTTTTCATGGCGCCCAGAACGGTCAACGTATTCGAGGTGTTGCCCGTAATCCGGTACGAATAGGCCGTGTAGGTCGTATTCGGTATCAGCAGGGCATCCTTAAACATGTCAGGCGTCCAGTTCTTACTGTTATCGGTCAGCGTGGACGCGGTTATGCCGGACGTAGTACCAGTTGCTTCTGCGCCCATATCATTGAACGTAGGGTTTGTCCTCATCTGGTCCTGGAGATGAGGGTTATGGCAGGAGCGGCATTCGATGAGATACACATTCGAAGTACCGGTCACATAGCTGGAATGGGTTTGGACATCCGCAAACTTTGCGTTCGTGACCGAGCCGTCGATCGAATTATGACAATCAATGCAGAGCTCGTTCAGCGGAGTGCTGCCCACCGGAGGTGGCGCCGTGGCCCAATCGGGAGGGGCAGTCGATGGGTAGTGGCAGGTGTCACAGATAACGCCGCCAACGTCGTTATGTGGCGCATCGAGAGCGTATGATACGCTCGCAGCACAATACATGCCTACCAGTAATAAGAGTGAAATCAGTGTGTATGTCGATTTCTTCATAGTCCCCGCTCCTTCGTGCTTTATGAGCCTCATAATCCCATCTCTCCAACCGTGACGTTAACTCCGTTTTGAGAATTTGCGTGGAGCGTTATGGTCTTCGAAAGCTTTCCTGATGCGCCGAATATCCTGACCTTTGGTGACTTGCTGCCTGCCGCCGTGCGCTGTTCCCCCCCGGAACCGACGATGATCTCAGCAATACCGTCACCGGTCAGGTCGGCTGCAGCCACGCTCAGACCGGAGAAAAGATTTGCGACGGGAACAAAACCACCAGCCAGGGTGCCATCGGTCTTGAAGATCATCACTCCTGACGCCGCAGCGGAAGACGCTTTCTTGCTGACCCCTGCGCCTTCTCCGGCAATGATCTCGTCCATGCCGTCGCCGTCAACATCTCCGGTCGCCAGGGAAACAGTGCCGCTGCCGGAGAACTTGAAGTCGTTTGCCGGCGAGGCGATCCAGTTCCCCGCGCCCGCGGAGGCGTTGATCGTCCAGATGCCCATAACCATTGCTGATGCGGTAACGAGTTTCGGGGCCGCATTGCCGGTCGTATCCGCTACGGCAACGGCCACTGCCTGACCGTATCCAAAGGCGGTCAGTTCGATTCCCGTTGACACCAGCTCGTTGGTTTCCGCCCGGTAGGTATATACCTTGACCGGAGCGTTCATATTCTGAGTCGCAGGGGCGACCGTTATTTCAGCCTTGCCGTCGCCATTCAGATCACCTGCAGCCACATTGACCCTGCCGGGCATTGCAAAGGGCGCGAACTCAACCAGCGTGGTCCCATCGGACCTGAGCACGCGCAGAACGGCTGGCTTGTTCGCAGCAACGACGCCTTCTGTGATAAGTTCCGCAACACCGTCGCCATCGATATCGGCTGATGCCAGCGCAGTTCCCAGTTTGGTTTTTCCATTAAATACCGCCTTGTCGGCAACCGGCGTACCGTCGTTCTTGTAGAACTTGATCCGGGAGCGGTTGTTCCGACGCGTCTCACCAGCAGCGGCAATTATATTCGTGCGACCCGCAATCTCAGCAAGGGAGCGGTAGTTTCCTGACACGGAAATCTCGGCATCGGTCAGGCTTTTTGTCTGCGCAAGAGGCTTGCGATATCCGTTTACCGCATCAAAGGTAACGGTGTAGTCTCCCAGCGGAGCGCCGTCGACGCTCCAGGTCATGCTGGAGCCCGTAGTACCCTTGTAGGAAGCGGCGCCGGTGATCGTAAATCCGGCATCGGGAACGTTCGAGGTCACGCTGATCCTTGTGCCCTGCGTCACCGTGAGATTTACCGTCATCTTGCTGCCGTCTCCAATGGCTCCCGGCGCTGAAAGCGCGATCTGACCGGTATACGTTCCCGGTGCCATATTCGCCATATCAATGGAAAGGGCCGATGCTGTGGTTGCCGTACCGCTGGCCGGGGAGATGCCAAGCCAGGAGGCGCCAGAGGAAGCGGACCATGCAAGCGATCCGGCATTCTGTACCGTGATCGTTACGGGCTGTACAACGGGTGTGCTCCCTTTTTTGGCTTCAACTGCAACCGTGCCGTTACTGAAGCCGATCGTGGCTGCGGGAGTTACCGTAAGCACGACAGGGATTTTGTCGATCTGGCCGAAATCGGAAGTTACGGTTACAGCACCCTGATACGTGCCGGCCGCAAGGTTCGCATGATTCGTTCCTACGGCAAGACTGCTCGAACCGTTCGGACCCGCGGTTCCGGTTGCGGCACCCAGGGTTATCCATTCACTATCAGCGCCGGCGGTCCATCCTAATGATCCAGTTCCTCCGTTGGCGATCGTAACGGTTTTGGCCGGAGCGCTGTTCGCGTTCAGTTGCTGACCTTCAAAGGTCAGGGCGGCAGGCGCCGCATCCATGGTCGTGAATCCGTCAAGACCGTAGACATCGATGCTGCTGCTGTTCGCCATCGATACATATGCGATCTTATTTTTCCCGATCGCGATGCCCAGAGGCTTTGAGCTTTCGGTCTTATGGAGTACATTATTATTGAACGCTCCCGCTGTCGCATCAAAAGAAAGGGCTGCACCCTGAATGAGGTCAAGAATAAAAACATTGCCTGCGCCGTCAAAAGCCATGCCTACCGGTTTCCCGATCTTTCCTGCCTCGGCACCGTAGTCACCAAAAGATCTCTTAAAAACACCCGCTTTGTCAAATACCTGAATTTTTGCACCGTCAATAAGAACGCCGCTGCCGGTCAGGGTCTTCCGGCGGTCGGCAACATAGATCTCGTCCGCAGCGTCATTTACGGCAATAGCCGTGGGTTTGTTAAAAAGTCCGTCGGTATTGCCGCTGCCGCCGAAACTGGACAGGAGCGCTGCTGACGAATCGTAGATACGAACCAGGCCCTTGCTGCCGTCAAGAACATACACCTTGCCGGATCCATCGACCGCAATAGAGATTGGCCGGTCGATTTCGCCCGGGCCCGAGCCAAGACTGCGTACATATTTGTAATCGGGTGAATACACGTCTACCGCATGCCTTTCAGCCGACCCTACATAGATATACCCGGAGGCATCCACTGCCACACCGAGCGGACGCAGTACGGAAAATTGCTTAAGCAGCTTGCCTTTTCGGCTGTACACCTTCACCAGGCCGTTTGCCGTCTCGGAGACATAGAGCTTCCCCTGGGAGTCTATGGCTACGCAGGTAGGACGATTCACCGCATCAGTAACAGCACCGATCAGCGCAGGAGCTGCATAGCCGGCACCCTGTACGATAAACAGCAGCGTTGCCAGAATAACCGCGCCCATCAGGTATAATTTCCGATTCATATTCACCTCCGAGGTAGCTTTATAATCAAGATTGCCCAGTCTCACCGAACCCATTGTTACTTGATGTGGCATGTTGTACACATATCACTATTCACATTAGACATCCTTAAAAAAGGCGCCTCAGTATTATCATGCACGTCATGGCAGGTAGAACATTCCATCCTGTTGTTGAACAGTTTAAGTGCTGTTGCACCAGTTCCTGTCCAGTCCGCAGGATCTCTGATATCCTTATTATTGAGAATCCAGGTAAAAGAGACCGGGTGGTCGTCGGAAAGATTGGCTACCCTGCCGGACAGGCCCAAGGCCGGGTCCAGATTACCGATATTCGCACCCCATTCAAATCCAAACGGATTGGGAGTGGGAACGTTCCAAATAGAACCGATCTTATCAGATCCAAAGGCGGTAACCTGGGAAGGGTTCGTTGCAGGACTCGGTGCGTTGATCAGCGCGCCGACTGCTATGGAGGTTATGCCGTCATGACAGCTCATACACATAAGCGTCAACCCGGTAGCTCCCGAGGTTACGGAAAGCGTTCCACTGGTGTATGGCGTAAAGGAAGCTGCAATAGAATTTGTCCGGTTCCAGAGAAGCCCCTGAACCCCTGTCGCTGCCGCCGAGGCAGCACTATGCGGGGTATGGCAGAAAACGCAGGTCTCAACAATGTCTTCACCTGCCGCCTGATATATCCCGCTAAAGTTGCTGGGTGTAGGATTTAATAAGGAAAAGTCATGCTTGCTACCCACGACGCCGGCAGCAGCCATACCAGAGACACTAAAGATAAAACAGGCTACCATCAGAACTACATGCATGCTTTTCTTTGACATTTTTCTAGCTCCTCAATATATTCAATTGTTTATCTCTGATCTTGCTGCCGTACAACTATTTCTATAGTTACTTTTCGAATCGTAATTATGCAATACGCATACCACTAAATCAATGACTTGTTATATCAACAAGTTATTTAATTGACGATTAATAGCAGGGAAATAATTGAAGGAAAAGTCTCGATTTTTGAGCGGTTATGCGCAACAAGCTGTTGGTATTCTTCCTGCTGAGCATCTTATTGTTGAATTGACCAGATATTTGTGGTAATCGTCATGCCGATCCCCTTTTCACAACCGTCAGATCCGCGTTGGAATGAGCGCGCAGACCGTGCCATCTAATTCGTTTATTCCTTTACTTGAGCACCAGCTTAAAGAACCGGTTCATGATCACGCCGGCCACAACGCCCAGAACCGCGCCGAAGGCGGCCAGGAACGACATAACGAACACCAGGACCAGCGATACTGCCCAATAGTTCTGCCCGCAGGATGTGCCGAATGTCCTGGTCACGTCCTTTGCCGCAGCTTCCCGCCAGGTACCCTGGAGCGAGTCCGCCAGGACATAATCCATGGCAAGCGCCGTTCCCAGGCTTATCACGGCGCCGAGCACCGCTCCGATGATGACCGCTTTTTTGAGACCTCTATCGCTCATTGGTTGCCTCGTCCGCGTCTGATCAGATTTATCGATCCGCATTCCGCAATCCGAAATCCGCAATTTATTTCAGTATCTCTCCGGTCTTTCGCGACCACAGGAGCAGGTCAAGGTGGTCCATGTCTATCCCGATCTCGCGGGAAAACCGGGCCAGTTTCTTTTCTATGGCAAGGTACCGGGCACGCGTCGTAGGCGGCCCTGTCCGCTTTCCGATGACACCCATCTCGCGCAGACTGTTCAGGATATGCTTGTCCAGGATCGCATAGCCGCTGAATCCGATGTTCCTGAGAAAGTGGCTCGCTTCTTTATACCCCAGGCCCATGATCCCCTTGTTTGATGCGAAAAAATCCCGCAACGCTTCGGGGTTTTCAAAGGATTCGATAAAGGACCGCATGCTGAGGCCGCAGCGTTCCCGGAGACATTCCCGCGTCTGAACGATGTAGGACGGCCTGACCCGCCAGAACCGCACACGGTTTTCCCGGGCACGCTGCTGCAGCTCTTTCAGCGTCCCGTGCTGCAGAAGGTCGCGAAGCGCTCCGACCGTACGCATCCCCATCTTGGCGCTGCTCCCCGCGGTCAGGATACAGTAGCACAGTTCCTCGAAGATAACGATGTCGCCCTGACCGTACGCCTGCTTGAACTCCGCAAGCCGTCTCTCGATCTGCGGCCGTTTAGCGCGATAGTCGCGTCTCAGT
This sequence comes from Nitrospirae bacterium GWC2_56_14, assembly GCA_001803705.1. GTDB lineage: Bacteria > Nitrospirota > UBA9217 > UBA9217 > UBA9217 > GWC2-56-14. Next base: position 7,946 of record MHDY01000136.1, read on the forward strand.
TCGTCAATGAATTCTCTTCCAGGCACTATAGCCGCCCTTCAGGTTGTAGAGATGGGTGTAGCCCATGCCCATCAAACGCTTGATCGCCCAGATGCTCTGGTTGCCGCTCCGGCAGTACACAACGAGATCCTTGTCCTTCTTCACTTTTTTTATCCGCGTGCCTACCTCGGAAAGCGGCACATGGATTGCGCCGGGGATGTGACCCTGGTTATACTCCCTGTCCGTGCGAACATCTATCAGCATGATGCCTTTTTTCTGATCAAGCTCCCGGGGGCTTATCTGCTTGATGCCCAGACGCCCCAGGTACCCGATGACCTTCACGAGCGCAATCACGACGATGATCCCGATCAGTATCGTTGATGCTGTATCCACTATGACCCCCTTAAATTAAGTTCGGAGCTGAGACGCGCAGTCATCTTGCGGTGTTACTCCGAATTCCAAGCTATGAACTCTGAACTTCCCTGTTCCTGACCACCGCAGCGAATTCTAGAATAAAGCGTGCACCGGTCGGCATATTCTGCTCAAAACGGATCGAGCCGCCATGGTCGGCGATGATCTTGTGCACGATGGCCAGCCCCAGGCCTCCGTTCGTCTTTTTCCGGGAAAAATCCGGCTCGAACACTCGCGGGACATCTTCGGGCGCGATCCCGGGACCGCTGTCCGCAACCTCCACCTGTGCCCTGCCCGCTGCGTTCATTGCCGTCGTGACCCAGATGGTGCCTTTGCCGCCCATGGCCTCAACAGCATTCTCGAACAGGTTGATGAACACCCGCTTGACCTGCTCCCGGTCCAGCAGCACGTCGGGCATCTCGGCCTGGAAGCGGCGCACAAAGGAGATATCCCTATGGGCTCCGGCGTAGAGCGCAATGACGCTCTCCAGTACCTGGTGGAGCTGCTGCGGTACGGGGTTCGAACTCGGCATACGGGCAAAGTTCGCGAACTCATCGACGAGCTTTCGCAAACCATCTGCTTCCAGCACGATCGTACGGCTGCATTCATCGAACACCGCATCGAAATCCGCAGCGCCCTCGGCGTGTTTTTTCCTCAGCCGTTCGGCGGAGAGCTTGATGGGCGTAAGCGGATTTTTGAATTCATGGGCGATCCTGCGGGCCACATCCTGCCAGGTCTCCGCCTTTTTCGCCCTGAGCAGCTCCGTCAGGTCGTCAAAGGTAATGACCGATCCGATCATTGCACCGCCGCCGTCCTGCAGCGTCGTGACCCTCATCCGGAGCGTCAGGACCCTGCCGCGCACGGTCAGCGACAGCTCCTCCTCCGCCTGGCCCGGCCCTTCCTCTAGCCTGCGGAACAGCTTGCGCACCGGCCCCAGTTCGATGAAGGCGAAAGCCTCGTCATATCGCTTGAAGAGCACATCCTGATCCCGGACGCTCAGAATGTCCGAGGCCGCCCGATTGATGGTGGTAATCCTGCCGGCACGGTCCATGGAAACAACACCGGTATCGATGTTCGAAAGGATCGTTTCCTTGTAGGCAACCTCCTGCACAAGGCGCTCCCGGGAATGCTTGAGGTCGTTCGTCATTTTGTTGAATGACGCGATCAGCACTCCGATCTCGTCTCCCGCCGCTTCGTCGATGTGGTAATCAAACCGGCCTGCTGCTATGGCGGCCGTCCCTTCGGCAAGCTTCTGGATCGGCACGGTGATGCCGGCCGCCACGCGGAGCGCGACCCAGATGGCGGCGAGAAGCAGGGACAGTGTTACCGCGAGAAACCCGAGCCGGTAGGCCAGCTTGATCGGTTCCTTTTCGATCCGCAACGCCCGGTATTGCGAATAGCCCGTGCTGCTCTCGGCTGCTTTTGACGCCAGGTTCTCGGGGACATAGTAGCTGATGCTGATCAGCGCCGTCACCTGACGGTCCTCGGCAGAGGCATGGAGCGGGACCACGGTACGTACGATCTGTCCCCGCTTTCCCAGTTCGATGACGCCGGACGCGACCCCGCCGGATACTGCCTGCGAAGCCAGCTCAACGGACGTGGCATTGAACGTTTTCGCCGGGAATTGCCCGGTAACAACCGTAACCATCCGTTCACGGGAGGCAGTAATAAGCTCGATCCCGCCCAGGTCGTACTCCACCGCTTTTCGGGCCAGATACTCTTTGAGCACCGGCTGTTCAAATCGTTTCAGCAGCTGTTCTTCCGTCATCTGTCTGCTGATCTCCCTGCCGAAAACGAACGCCTTTTTTTCGAGGAGATCGTAATAGGCCTGGGCCACGGAACGAGAGGCCTTGAGCGAGTTCTCGACCCTGAGATTAAAGAGCCGTTCGATGCTGCTGGTGAACATGCCGCTTCCGATGATAAACAGCAGTACCGGCGGGATGAACGACAGGCTGACGAATGCGGTGACCAGTTTGGTCCTGAACCGGGCCCCCAGTACGCGTTGCTTTCTCTCGATGGACAGTTTCCAGAGACTGCGGGCGATCATGACGATGACCGCCGCCAGCAGAAGGAAGTTGGCATTGATCAGGACGAGAATGAGGAGGTTGTCCGAGAGAGGTCCTTCAAAACCCCTGAACTTGAGCTGCAGCACGACGGCGACTGCGGTCAGGAGCATGAACGAAAGAAGGTAGAGCACTCCCTTGAACCCCGTCTGCTGCTCTTTATGTCGGGTCGTCATGGTAGGGCAGAATACCAAAAAGATGCGGTAAAAGCAAGTTCCGGAGATGATTAATTCTCTTGACAAACAAGAGGTTTCTCGGCTATCTTACACGCAAGCGGTTCTTTGAGCTGCGATAAATGACCGAAACAAAACCGCGTATCAGACGAGGTGACACGGACAGGGGGAATGCTGAGTTCATGAAAGAACACCCATGGCCTGCTCTGCCGGGTAAGGCGCTGCTTACCTGCCTGTTCCTGGTTGCCTGCACACCAGCTCAGTTGCCGCAACCGGATCCGCTCAAGGACGAGGTCGTCATCCTGCAAAAACAGCTTCTCGAACTTCAGAAACTCCAGTTGCAAACCAAAACTAAACTAGCCGAAACAACCACAACGATTGAGGCGCTTTCGATTAAGGTGAAGGCACTGGAAGACCGGCAGAACAGGGCGTCAGCCCCGCTCAAACAGGATACACCCGCTGTAAAAAAGAAACCGGTGACCAAACCGGCCGGCAAAAAGAAAAAGAAGACCAGGAGGCAGGAATGACCAAAAGGTCGCATACCCTCGTTATCACCTTTGTGATCGCAACCGCCATCGTGCTGTTCCCTTCCACCGCCCGGCTCCAGGAACAAGGTGGGACGGCAGCATCAACACCAACGGAGACGCCAGCATCAGCTCCACAGGAAAACAGCATCTATATCATCACCCAGGGCGATACGCTCTGGGACATTTCGAACAGCGCGCTCAAGGACCCGTTCCTGTGGCCGCTCATCTGGAAGGAAAATCCTTTCATCACGAACCCCGACCTGATCTATCCCGGGGACAGGCTCACCATACCGAGCCTTGCCCCGATCGAGCGCGCCATGCAGGCACCCGTTGAGGCAGCGCCGGCACCTGAGGCGCGGGAAGAAAAGGCTGACGCAACGGCAACACCTGAAGCGGCCGCCCCGGCAAAAACCGGGAGCAAACCTCCAACGGTCGCTGCACCCGTACAGGAAGAGACGCCCGAAAAACGCAAACTCATCCTGGAGCGGGAGACCGTGCATCCGCTCATTGACAAGTACACCATGCTCAGCGCCGGCTATGTGAGTACGGACCAGTGGGGGGAATCCATTACCGGGACATTGGAACCGAAGGCCATGTTCGGTTTCGACGACATCGTGTTTATCAAGGTCAGCGACCCGGAGAACGTGAAGGTCGGTGACAAATACCTTGTCTTTGCTCCGGTGAAGAAAGTAAAGCACCCCCAGACCCGCAAAAAACTGGGCCGTCTCATCAAGATTCTCGGAATCCTTCAGGTGATTGAAAAGGCTCCTGGCGCCGCCCACCTCACCGCACGGATATCCCTGTCCTTTGACAGCATGGCCAAAGGCAACCTGCTGGCACCCTATCAGGAACCGATGCTCATTTACGCCGTCCCCAATAACGACGGCCGGAACATCAACGGACGGATCATCGAAGTCATGGACAGCCGTTCGATAAATGGGAATTTTGATATGCTCTATCTGGACAAAGGCAGCAGTGATGGTGTAAAACCGGGCGACCGCTTCACCGTCTTCCTTGATCCGCTCAAAAAAGGCTTTCCGAGAAAGATCATTGGTGAGGCAATGGTGGTCCTGGTCAAGGACACGACTGCTACCGCCTTGGTGAAGAGCAGCACGGACCCCATCACCAAGGGCGACAAGGTGGAACTCGTAAAATAACAACGCGCTTCCATTCTCTTCTCTTTAATGTTATGCCAAAATCTGCTTCGTCCCCGGACGGAGCAGATTTTTTTGCGCTCCCTGCTCCGTTTTTTCAAGATATTTCCCCATGCGGTAGAACATTAAGGATAACCCCGAATTGCCGAAGCGGCTTTCTTAGTTTACGCATGCAGTTGACAGTAGCAGGAATTTAGACCCGAACGCCCCAAGAAACCATTTGACTTTGAGAGATCGGTATGATAAAAATTCAAGCACTTAGACAACGTAACATACGCTATTTCCACAATATTTTTTAACAGAAAGGTATCATACGCATGGGCATTGCAAAGCGAGCTATGGCGATTAAACCGTCCCCGACCCTGGCAACAGCAGCTAAAGCCAAGGCCATGAAGGCACAGGGCATCGATGTGGTGGACTTCGGCGTGGGTGAGCCGGACTTCGACACACCCGAGAACGTGAAGCAGGCCGGCATCAAGGCGATCCAGTCGGGCTTTACCAAATACACGCCGGCTGGCGGCACCGACGAGTTGAAGGACGCGGTGATCGACAAGTTTAAGAAAGACAACGACCTGGCCTACGAGCGATCGCAGGTCCTCATTTCCTGCGGCGCCAAGCACAGCCTGTATAATATTGCTGAAGCACTGTTCGATGCGGGAGACGAGGTCATAATCCCGGCCCCTTACTGGGTTTCCTATCCGGACCAGGTGCTGCTGAACGATGCCACACCGGTCATCGTGGAGACGACCGCTGAGGAAGGCTTCACGCTTACGGCAAAAAAACTCGAAAAGGCGGTGACCAAAAAGACCAAGGCGCTGGTACTCAACAGCCCGTCGAACCCGACCGGCCTGGCCTACGACAGAAAAACGCTCGAAGAAATCGCGGCGGTCGCCGTTCGACACCAGTTCTATGTGATCTCCGATGAAATATACGAAAAGCTCCTTTATGACGGATTCAAGCACTGCAGCATCGCATCGCTGGGCAAGGAGATCAAGGACCTCACCATCGTGGTGAACGGCGTTTCCAAGTCGCATGCCATGACCGGCTGGCGCATCGGCTATGCAGCAGGACCCAAGGATGTCCTGTCCGCCATGGCGAACATCCAGAGCCAGAGCACCTCGAACCCGTGCTCCATATCACAGAAAGCGGCTGTCGAGGCGCTCCGGGGACCCCAGGCTTTCATTGCGACCATGAATGTCGAATTCGATAAAAGACGGCGCTTCATGGTGGACCGCTTGAACGCCATGAAAGGCGTCACCTGCCTTATGCCGGTCGGCGCATTTTACGCATTCCCCGACGTTTCGCGGCTGTTCGGGAAGAGCGTGAACGGGAAGACCATCAGGGGTTCAGCCGACCTCGCCGCGTATTTGCTCGAAGACGCGCAGGTGGCACTCGTGTCGGGCGATGCTTTCGGCGCTGAGGCTTATATCAGGCTGTCGTACGCAACATCCATGGAAAATATCCAGAAGGGGCTTGACCGGATCGAAAAAGCGTTTAGTCGTTTGCAGTAAGTGTACCGGTCGCTGAACATCATCCCGCGCACGAAGGAGGTTGTCATGAAGATCGTAACATACATTCTGGGAGCGTTGCTCGCAGCCGTTCTCGGTGCTGCCGCATTCTATTATTTCACCACCGCACAGCCCATGACCGCGGAAAACCAGAAACTGAAAGCAGGCATGCCGGAATTCGAAAAAGCGAAAGCAGACCTCAAAAAATGCAGGGAAGCAGCGCAAAAAGCAACCGCATGGGTCGCACCCGTCATGGAGACCGCGAAACGGGAGTTTGTCGCTGAAATGAATGCAGGCATGGCCGAGGTGCAGTCTGTTGATACCCGTGTCATCGTAAACATCTCAGAGAAAATGCTCTATATGGACGGTTCGGTCACTTTTTTCAAGGACAGCGTCCCTCTGCTCCAGAAGATCGGCAACCTGCTCAGAAATCCTGTCCTGAAGGACCGGGAGATCATCGTCGGCAACATGACCCTGCCGGTCGAAGCCCGCGGCAAGGGCAAAAAAAGGACGCCAGCAAAGGACGCGCGAGCCCTTGCGTCGGAACGGTCAGCAGCCCTGGTGAAATATCTGGTGGAAAAAGGCGGCATCAGCCAGGAATCGCTCGTTGCAGCAGCATACCCGGCGTCGCTGGTTGATCGAGGGTTTACGATCAAAGACCGGAAGATTGTCATCATGATTCAAACTCCGGCGGCAATCGATATGGACGGCCAGAAACCGGCTGCGACCCAGCAACCCAAGCCGGTCTCGGCCCCGACCGGGACCGCTGTGCAAACGCCTCAGCCGCTGCCGACCAACCCGGCAGCGCCAAAAACGAATTAGCTTCCCGACGTCCGCGGATCCTTCGCGAGCGAACACCGTGAGACGATATGGCCGATGAACAGCGAGAAGCGCGATTACAGGAAAAAGTGGCCAGGCTCGAAGTGGAGCTTGCGCAGGCGGAAACGCAAGCCAGGACCCTGGGCCTCCTGCTCGAAAAGAAGCTGAACGAGATGTATGTTCAATACCATGTCTCCCGGACCATCTCCTCCCAGATGGACAAACACGAGATGATCGGCCGCATCATAGATAGCATTAAAGGGGCAATCCCTTTCGATCGCGTCTCCGTCTACCTGCTCGACGACCCCCGCGAGAACCTGGAACTGTCCTACTCCAGCGGACTGGGCGTCGATTCGTCGGTCGCCATACAACCGGGACAGGGCACGCCGGGAAAGATCGTCGAGAGTGGAGAGCACATACATATCCACGATCTGGCGCTTTTTCATGAGACCATCAACGATTACCTCCATGTTCCCGGCGAGGAAAAAAGGGCAGGGTCCTATATCGGCGTTGCGCTCAAGGTCCGCAATGCGACCATCGGTGTGATCGGCATTGACCACCCTGAAAAATACCGCCTCACGGTGGACGACATGGACTTCATGGCGATCCTGTCGCACCAGATCGCTGCCGGCATTGAAAAGGCCCACCTCTTCGAAAAGATCGAGCACCTTTCGCAGCACGACGGCCTCACCGGCCTTTACAACCACCGGGTCTTTCAAGAGCGGCTCCGGCAGGAGTTGGCGCGTCGCGACCGCACTCCCGAACCGATCACCCTCGCAATGCTCGACATCGACCACTTCAAGCAATTCAACGATAACTTCGGACACCAGGCGGGCGACACCGTTCTGAAAGAGCTCTCCCAGCTCCTTTTGCTCCAATGCCGGAGCGACGCCACTGATATCTGCTGCCGCTACGGAGGAGAAGAATTCGCTATCATCATGCCGGGCCTGACCGCGCTTCATGCTGCAACGACGACCGAGAGGCTTCGCAGCGTGGTAGAGCATCACTTGTTCAGTGTCAAAAGCCGGTCCACCGATATCAAGGTAACGGTGAGCCTGGGCGTTGCCTGCATCGGCAGTGAGGACGTTATCACACCGGAAGCCCTCATAAAAAAAGCAGACGAAGCCCTCTATCGGTCTAAAAAGAACGGCAGGAACTGCGTTACCTTCAGCTGAGCTGTCCCCGATTCTCCCCGCCACCCCCCTTCTTTATTATGCTCATAAATACAACAACTGGACGCAGATGACCGGAAGGTAGGCGTCGCTAAGCGACGCACATAAAACCAGGCATTCGAGGCAGGGGGCCGATTTGAGACCGGACATCGTGCGGTCAGTGGCGGAGCGGGTTGCATCACAACAATTTTCTGCCCTTCCTGCTGAACAAGGCAAAGTGTGCGAAACCGAGCTTCTGAAGTACGAATTTTCCCGACGCCGCCAGTACACCAAACCCGTATCGAACACTGCGCGTGAACGAGATCGAGGAGGCTTCGTCAAAATATTTTGTGGGGCAGCTTATCTCGCCGATCCTGAAACCCTGGTATACCGCCTGTACAAGCATCTCATTATCGAAGATAAAATCATCGGAATTCTCCTCCAGGGGCAGTGCAAGCAGCACTTCCCGGCTGAAGGCGCGGTAGCCGGTATGGAACTCGGATAATTTAATGCCGAGCATCAGGTTCTCGACCAAGGTGAGAAAACGATTGGCAATATATTTATAAAAAGGCATTCCTCCCTGCCAGTTCCCGCCGCAGAGGATCCTTGACCCCAGCACGACGTCATAATGTCCCGAAGTGATCATGGATGCCATGGCGGTTACCAGACGCGGAGAATATTGATAATCCGGGTGGACCATCACCACAATGTCAGCGCCCAGTTTCAGCGCCTCGCGATAACAGGTCTTCTGGTTTGCGCCGTAGCCTCTGTTTTCCGCATGCACGACCGTGGTGATGCCAAGGTCATGGGCAACGAGGGCCGTACTGTCCCGGGAAGCGTCATCCACCAGAATGACCTCGTCGACATATTCATGCGGCAGCTCCGCATAGGTCTGCCGAAGCGTTTTTTCCGCGTTATAGGCGGGCATGACCACAATGAGCTTTTTGCCGAGGATCATCTTGTTTATCCTTCCAGAGAACCGAAGCGCCCGCGCTCTGCATGCACGCCCGAAAACGACCGCGCCACCATGCGCTAATCTCAGGACACGCCTTACCGTGCCGGTCGGCCCGATGCCTCTCCCGTGTGCCGGTCAAGAAGATAGCGTACTTCGCGCAGCATGGTCAATGCCTCCGCGGCATCTGGAACAAGCGCCAGGCACTTTTCAAGGTACTGTTTTGTGAGAACAAGGTCACCTAATTGACGCGAGCAGAGTGCCTGTTTATAATAGATCCATGCGTTCGGTTTGTCGATATATTTTTCTGCATCCTGATATCGTTCAAGGGCACGCTGATACTCGCGTAACGAAAACGATAGATTGGCGGACACGATCGCTGCTTTATAGGACCTTCCGGCGTAGCTGAGGTTCTTCTCGGCACGAACGCTTGATTTCCTGAGCGCCTCTGCAGGAAAAATCAGCTCTTCCGCTAAAAGCTGCCGATCCGGATTGATCAGCAGGTCGGCGGAAAGATGCTGCGTGCTCGCGGTCAATTCCTTCGTCGACACATACACCAGAGCAACATCATCCCAGTAGACCAGCCTCCAGCGCAAATCCGCGAACAGCCGGTCATTCAGCCTCGGACGGCCTGTGGGGCTGTATCGGAGAATGGCTATGCTGATATTGTATTTTGACAACACCCGGTCCCATCCCAACTGACCGGAGAGGGTCGGATAGTACTCGTCATAGAACCGCTGATGAAAAAAACGCCCATCGATATAGGGTCTGAGCGCAGGATAGGAATACCGGATAATATACCCGCCCCAGGCATGTTCGTTGAACACATTCCCTGATATTCCTTCTGTCTTAAGAAAATCCAGGGCACGCTCGGGATAGGGGACATTGTCGAATTTCCGAAGATAAAGCGGGCTGGTTACGACAGAAACCATGAGCGCCACAAGTGCGGCGAGCAAAGTGATTTTCATTCCGTTGTTCAGGAAAGGATGGGGCCCGAACCGCAGCGCAGCGCGTTCCGTGAGCGCCTGGAGGTTGCTCACGATGAGCGGCGCTGAGGCAAAGACAAAGTGCGGAATGCCCCGGTTCGCGGTCCAGGCAACAACCACAAAAAGGAGGCTTATGAGCGCCCATGTGGGATCGATCTTTCTGAAATTGAGGAGAGATGACGACAGAAAGAGACCGAAATATACCCAGAAAAAAAGATACTGCATGGATGTAGGCGGCAGGATCTCCTCCACTCCGGCAAATTGTTCATTCATCACGAAAAGAGGCCAGAATACGGTCCGATAGGTGAATGGATTGATCAGTGCTGCCGCAAAAATGAGGCCGTATATCAAGGTCAGTTTCTTGAGCGCCGAAGAGTCCACCTGCCCGCGGCCCTTTGTTTTTAAGTACTCTGCAGCAAGAAACGCACCGGGAACGATCATGCCCCATAAGCTTTCAGCATGCATGTTCGCCCACACCATCATGAGCAGCGGTAAAAACCTGGCATAGACCGTATTCTGCCGCTGATATTGATGGAGGCTGAATAGAAAGAATGCAAAAAACACATAGGTAAAGTGCTGGGGTCTGAGCGAAAAGCGGTGTGCCGATGCCAGGATGCCCAGTGAGAGGACCAGGGAGATGATAGTGAGGCTGCCGGTATACAGTCTGAGCGTTCTCAAGAGGAGGTAAAAGGCGGCGACGACCAGCAGTACCTGCAGCGCTAGTAGCCCCGACTCTCCGGAGATGCGGTCGACAAGATAGATGACCGCCTGGAACAGCCAGGAGTGATTAACGTACGGAAAATCAGGCCAACTGCAATTGAAAAAGTGTGTCTTGAGAATGGCGCCGTGCCTGAACAGATATTCGCCGCAGGTGAGATGGGCCCAGAGATCCGTATCCGCCATGCGCCTGAGGGAATATATCACTGCAAGAAGAAAGGCACTTACCAGCAATGAACGGTCGACGATGGTGTGGTTCTTGTTCAACATCGACTCTGCACCGAAATGAAGGGATGAGGCAGCTGATAAAGGATGCTCGCTAAAGCATGGATTACGTTCATCATAGGAGAATGTCCTGATTGGCTGCAAGAGGCATATGCGGGAGAAGGTGAGGAACCATTATAAGAAGAATCGGATGAACACCCCCTCTTTTACCGGACAGAAGAGCACCAGAGGGACCATGTTTCTGCTGCTGTACAGAATATGCCGGACCTGCCTGCCGCAAAACGGTTGCATACGTTGGATACAGGGAAAAATGTCAGCAACTCGACCTAGAACGGCCTTGACAGCGTCACCATATAACTCTGCAGGTACGTATTAAGGCCGTTTTCCGGCATCATTTCCGTCCAGCGGTAGGTAAAATTCACCAAGACCTGTCTGATGCGGTAATCGAGACCCATATCGATATTGCGTGTTTCCGTTTTTACCCGGAATGAACTTCGATATTCATCGCGGACATTTGCCCGGTACATCAGGTTGCGGGTAATGGTAGTTGCATAATGTGCACCAATGTATGCCACTTGCTCGACGGGAGCGGTCACATTCGGCTGCAGCGTCGAGAGCGTGGGTGCCGCGTTCGAGGAGCGCCCTTGCGAGGCTCCGGCATCGACATTCAAGGCAGGTGAAACAATATAGAGCGCACTAACCTGGTAGAAAAGTGACCTGCCTGAATTATTCGCCATCCTATTCAGGAATACACTATATGCGCTGCTGCTCTCCATGACCGTGTAGGAGACATTCGCTCTTACGGTGGCCCGAGGAATCCGATAGGTCGAAGCATCAAGTCTGAAGCTCTGCTGCCGAACATTATTGCCGAGAGGCGACCGGTCTCTCCTGCTGGAAATATTATACCCCGCGAACAGACTGTCCTCTTTCCACTCGATGCTGGTGAACCCTATGGCAGCGGTGTTTTCATAATACAAACCGTTCCCCACATCCTCACTGGCCCGGGTTGACGTGATCTTTGTGTAACCCGTATTGAAACCGTAATCAGTGTTCATAGCAAAAGGCCCGAGAAAATCCGGCTTATAAAGCCTTCGGTAGGCCACCCCGGTCTGCGCACCACCTGACTTCAGATTCTGTTTCTCTTCGGGAGCTGCTGGTGCTGTTGTCGTGGCTCTCGTGATATACTCCGCAAGGGTATAATTGAGGCCGCCGCGCAAAGA
>MHDY01000137.1 GCA_001803705.1 Nitrospirae bacterium GWC2_56_14
CCTTCCCGGTAAATGTTGCGGTCCTGCTGTTACTATCGGAGAATAGCTCGTCGGCCTTTAACTCAATCGGCAGCCCGGTGCGCGACTGGCCAGACTCGGCGGCAGAACAGACGGATGTTGCCAACATCAGACTCAGCAGTAAAGTAGACGCCCGTTTCATTTGCGAGCCGCCTCCGGACGTATGATAGCGGTGACGTTACGGGAAACCCTGATATTGCGTGTAGTAGTAAAAAATTCCATTTCATTGCCTTCCACGTCGATAAGCCGGTCGCTGAACCGTACATTGCCTGTCGAGTGTATCACGCTCCGGTCGGTATCATATGTTGCCCGGTCACCGGAGAATTTCATGCCGGAGGCGCTGGTCGCCACAACCCCCCCCTGCAGGTTCACATCCCTGGTCGCCACATGGTAATCCGCCTGTCGTGAAACAAGCGTGATAGTACCGGTAACTTTGTCGCCCGGAACCGTAAGGCGAACACCGGTCAATCGGGTTACCTCATCTCCATGATCTGCCCGGTCCGCGACGAGATCCCATTTTTTCACACCGTCTTTTACTTCGGTGAAATGCACCTTCTGCAGAGACATTTCGACGTTCCCCGGGAGCCGGGGTAACGGTTTCGCAGGGCGGTCTCCCGGACGTGCCTTGGTGAAGAGGGCAACCGCGATAGCCGTACCTGAAAGCACGATCAAAAATGCGAGCAGCTGCCTGATTTTATTACGATTTATCATAATTCGCAAGAGAGTATAACATCATAAAAAATCACTGTAAAGCGCATTTTAGGCCACTTCAGCATGATTGGCATAAAGATTGAAACAGCGGCATCCGCCCCTGAAAGAATTCTTCGACAGCGCCAACCAGCCTATCATGTAAAGTCTATCACTTCCCGACAGCCCGGAAACACCGCAACCGCTAACGGCCGGCTTGGTCTTGCGTATACCTTCTGCGCACTACCGTCCAATCTCCGGTCAGCTTTATTCATCACCATAAAAGTAAAGTTTTTAAATTAGCTTCCGACAGTTATAGTAGTGGAATAAATTTTGCTTTAAATAAAATTCTATTACCAAAGCGCTGAGGTTACACAAATTTAATCTAAAATTTATTAATACATCGGCTCAACGCTTTTTGTTCAGGCATTGCCCATCATGGCTCGAAGGGACAAGTAAGTCGACCAGGCAACTCTGGGCCGGCCTTATTTTAATAATAACCTTCACGGTCGCCTTATGACTTCGCGGCATGTGTAGGTTATCTGACGTGATGTATCCGTTTTTTGATCAATTGTTAATCCAGAAACGCAAGAGCGAAAGATTGTAAAAAAGGAGCTCCGTTTATGAATAGACAACACAGCTTGGGATGTGTTCGAGTACCTCTTGTTGCCGCGATAATAATGTCGTTGCTTGTTATTGCCGGAACAGCAGGAGCTGCCCTGGAATGTTACGATTGCCACGGAGACCGCGGAACACGTGACATGAGACCTGTCGATGCAGAGCGACGCGACCCCGCCACAGGGGGTTTCGTCGGCAGTCATCGCGCCCATCTCCCTGCTAGCGCCACCAGTGCCGACTGTTCGGTCTGCCACCCCGTCAGTGCCGCCTTCCACAACAACAACAAGATAAATGTGAATTCAAGGATGAATGCCTCGCCGGTCGCAACATCCTACAACAACCTTACCACGCCCTTCCCCCAGACCGCCACCAAGACGGCAGGAACCTGCTCCTCGGTAAACTGCCACTTTGAAAAGACGACACCCACCTGGGGCAGCACAGGTATTGAGAGCACCTCGTGCGACGCCTGTCACGCGGCACCTCCTGCAGATGGTGCCCATGGCAGGAAACACGGCGAGTACCTCGGCACCGGCACCAACAGTTGCAGGCACTGCCATACCGATCATACCGTGGAACAGAATCCGCTTGCGCATGCATTCGAAGCAGGAAAAAGGGCACTGACGGTTCAGTTCATCTCCCCGAATACGGGAGGCAGCTACAACGGCAATATACATTATCCCGACTATCTCCCCAGCCAGCAACCGCTACGAAATGGCACCTGCACCAACCTGTACTGCCACAGCGACGGCCTGCGCCGCACCGGCGTCATCACCCCCCGTTGGTCCGACACGGCCACCACAAAGTGTTATTCATGCCATCGAGGCCGCCCCGTCGACAATACAGCCGCTGCATGCACGGAAATCGGAGGTACGTGGAACTCTGCATCGGGCAGCTGCTCGGAATTCGTGAACATGACGTCCAATGGCCACGGACGCCTGGTTGGAGCCCAGTGGATCAGAAAATATGCCTGCTACTATTGCCACAACGCCACCGTAGATCCGGCCGGAGCGATAAAAGACCGGGCGCTTCACGTAGATGGGAACAAGAATGTCGTGATGGCTCCCGAGTGGGCAATCGTCGGCAGGCCAGCGCCTTCCTACAATCCGGTCACCATGGTCTGCGACAACGTCTATTGCCACAGTGACGGCACAGCCAGACCCGAAGCAGTGAGGCCTTTCAGCTGGGCGGAACCGAAGACCGATTGCAACACCTGCCACGGCCACCCGCGAGGATCATGCGCCAATGCAAACTGCCACGACGGCAGGATTGAACAGGCGACAGGGAAGGTATGGGCCGTAAAAACCGGTTGGAAACCCGGAGAAGACTGGAAAGCCTCCATCCCCATGTTCCCCAACGAAGGGCCGGGCACCGCACGGGCAAATTCACACCCCCGACACACCGAAACTGACTTCACCTGTGACCAGTGCCATGCCTCGACCATCGTCAATGGTTCCTGCACCGATTGCCATACCACCGGCATCCCGTCCGGAAGCATGAGCGAGGTAGCTCACATTCAGGCGCAGTATCACGTCAACAGGACGCGGGACGTTGTGTTCAAGGACGGCGGCACGTACGACCCGGTCGCGAAAACCTGCCGGAACACCGCCTGTCATACCGGCGGAAGTGATCCTGTCTGGGGAGCCTCCGTCAACAACAGCGTCATCTGCCTTTCCTGCCACGGCACGACGGGAGCCGATATCGACAGCTTCGGATTCTTCCAGTCCGGGGTGATGACGAAAATAAATCTGACAGAATGGGTAACCACCGGCCATGGGCGGAAAACGGCAAACGGAGCCTACCCAGGCAGCAGCAATCCTCCCGCCGACTTCCCCGGAAACCCCTGCTGGTACTGCCACGATAACACGGTGCTGCATAAGGACGGGACCAACCCCTTCCGCCTCAGGCACCACCAGCAGTTCGTCAACAGGTTCGACGCCGAATGCGTCTATTGCCATATGACCGGGGCTGAAAGCGAATGCCTCGCCTGCCACAGCAACACCGAATCGATGGCTCCCCAGCTATCGGCCGCTCTCGTCCTGGAAGGACATGGCGGCACGGCGTATTCATCCGGCTGCACTGCTACCGATTGCCATGACACCGACGCCAACACCCATAAATCAGGTGCAGGCCTCTGGACAGACTCACAGAAGGCGGACGTAAGAAATCAGTATGTCATGATGGGTGTCTGCCTCAAATGTCACGACGACGACTCGAACGGCAAATGCACCGGCTGCCATACGCCCCCTGCAAATAACCCGATGAAGTATGCCCTTGGATTCGACCCCGGTACCGGCTTCATCAAGCCTACTAAGGCACGCGCCTCGTCCGTCCATTTCGGGTACAAGCACAGCAGGGCATACGGAAAGGACGGCATCTGGAAGGGGGGTAAATTCTGCTGGGACTGCCATGACCCGCACGGCGACAAGAACATCTATATGGTGCAGACCCAGGTGGCCACCGCAACTGACGGAACCTTCGGCATTCCCACCGGACGAGCTGCCGTCTCCTTCACCAGGAAACAGACAGGCCTCGATTACGCCAGGACAGTGGCCCCCTACAACGGCATCTGCAACGTCTGCCATTCAGCCGGGAGTCAGCACTACCGAGTGGATGGAGGCGACGGACACAGCTCCGGCAGGATCTGCACCTCGTGCCACGAGCACCGCTTCTCCGACAGCCATGCCGGCAACGATCCGTGCAATTCATGCCACCTGAACAAGCCGATTCCGCGGCATTCAGGGTTCGGTCTGCCGCGCGACTGCACCAAGTGCCACCTGGGCACCATAGGCAAGCGTATGGACATCATGGGACAGTTCGGCGGCACGTCCCACCATGTCCAGGGCACCGACATAACCAACAAGCACTGTTATGCCTGCCATTGGGAATCGACTCCCGATGGTCTTATCGATAATGATTTCCACGAAGGCTACAACTACAAGAACTATACAACCATCAAGAACGCAAAGGTGGACCTGGTCCTG
Source organism: Nitrospirae bacterium GWC2_56_14 (assembly GCA_001803705.1). GTDB lineage: Bacteria > Nitrospirota > UBA9217 > UBA9217 > UBA9217 > GWC2-56-14. The sequence continues at coordinate 4,305 of MHDY01000137.1, forward strand.
TACGGACCCGGCACCCGCCCCACGACGTTCAAGCTGAACACGACCGCAGTGCAGTTTGTGGCCGACAACATCGGAACGGCGAAGGAACGAGCCGAATCCGCAACCATTTCGAAACACTGCCTCTCCTGCCATAACGATCAGAACAACAACACCCGGCCCTTCGAGGATGACTGCCGGACCCCACGACAGTACGCATGGGACAAGCAGAGCGTCGCCTCCCGTTACTCGGCCAAGGATACAACCCCGTGGGGCAAATATGGAACCAACGGGAAAAGTACGGTGGCAAAGGCTCTCTCAGCCCACGGCAATGCCGTGGCCAACCAGGGAGGGTGGAGCAGTACGACGGGGATCGACAGTAACATCACGAATTCGAGAAATGGCTCGGTCAATGTGGAGTGCTTCGACTGCCACAGCTCGCACGGCTCGAGGCTCGTCGGCGTCACCTCGAGTTACGAAACATTCAACGGAACAAAGAATGGCGGCAACCTGAAGGAAACCCAGGCCGGCAAGGGGGGCTACAGCATGAGCTACAAGGCCTCTTCCAACACGACGACGGGCGCGCCCAATCCATACAACGCCGGTGCGGGGCAGTGTTTCGACTGCCACCTGACACAGAATGCCGGCACGGTTCCCTGGGGATACCAGTCAACGTTCGGAGCAATTGCCCCCATCAAGGGGTATATGGATTCGGACCGGTTCGGTACCGGAACATCTCCTTATGTCCAGCGGAACTCCTACAAGAACATGCCGACCAGGGGAGGACACCTGAAGGGTTCCAGCTTCCTCAACAGGACGACAGCGGCGCATCAGAAGATCTACGGGCTGTGCACCCCGTGCCATGACCCCCACGGGGTAAGCACGTCGCTCGGTGCAAATAAGGCGTACGCCGTGCCGCTGCTCAAAGGTACATGGATGACCTCTCCCTACAAGGAAGATGTGACCCCGTCCGCGGCAGGCACCCAACCGCCGCAAAATCAACCGGGGGGAACCAACCCCACGATGTACACCGATGACAAGACCTTCGGCACAGGCAACCGGATTACCGAGGACAGCAGCAAGTTCGCCGGGCTGTGCCTGACCTGTCACTACAAGCAGAACCTGACCGATGGCATCAACAGGAATCAGCCATGGAAAAGTCTCGATCGTGTCCATGAATCGGTCAAGGGTTGGGGTGCAAACACCGAGCATGCGTATACCTGCTCCAAATGTCACAAACCCCATGCGAGCGGAATGCCTCGTCTCATGATGACCAATTGCCTCGACTACAAGCATCGCGGCAGGCAGGCATCGGGAGGCCAGGCAGGTTCCAACAGCGGCATCTTTACCTACTGGTTTGGTGATACGGTCACCCGTAGTGGCAGCTTCCCCCGGGGCTTCTTGCAACAGGGCGTCAACTGTCACCCCGGAACATGGCCCGACAACAGTTGGAACTCGGTGACGCCATGGTAGGGGGACCAGATATGCGCAACGCGACCACGATCGGAGGCACAGCCATGGAGCATAAAGATATGAGAGAGGTAACCGCATCGGGAGGAAAATGCTGGCTGCAGCGGGTGCGGCTGCTGCTTTCGGCCGGGATGCTGCTATTGGCAAGCGCCATGGCATTTCCCGCCTTCGGCGCCGGAGGAGACGTCGTCTGGCATTATGGCGATTCGCTTGCGGGCAGGCAGGATGCCCGGGCTTCCGTTGTCGACTCACAGGGTAACACCATTATCACCGGCGCCCAGAATTTAGCCGGAGGTATCGACGATGATTACTTCACCGCCAAAATCAAGGCTGATGGCAGTGGCGTCGCATGGCGTGCAGTCTACGACAAGGCCGGCGGCACCGACCAGGCCACGACGGTAGTAATCGATCATGACGACAACGTGATCGTGACCGGCCTGGTGTGGAACGGCCTCAACAATGATATCCACACCGTCAAATACGACGGGTTGACCGGCGCCGTCCTCTGGCAGCACACCTTCAACGGTGCAGCCAAAGGTAACGACGTCGGCACTTCCCTGGCCGTCGACACGCTGAACAACATTTACGTGGGTGGCTATTCCCAGGATGCCGACGGGAACAACACCTATCTCATCCTCAAATACACCCCCACGGGTCCCAATCCGGACGGCACACCCGCCTGGCGAATCGTTGCCGATGGCGGGGCGATGGGAATAAATCGGGTCAACTCCATAACGGCAGGGAACGGCGGGGTCGCCGTAACAGGGCAGACATGGGGAGGCTCATCCTTCGACTGCCTGACGATCAAGTATGATTACAGCGGTGCCAAACTGTGGGAACAGCGTCATTCGGGAGGAGCAGGAAATTCCTGCATCGGCAAGATCGTCAGGATCGATCCGGCCGGGAACGTGGTACTGACCGGCTCATCCGGTAACGGCACCGACCTCGACATCTATACGGCAAAGTACAGCGGCGCAACCGGCAACCTCGTGTGGGAGCGGACTTACAACGGCGCCTTCGATGACGAACCGAACGGCATGATGATCGGACCGAACGGCAACGTGTACGTGACTGGCTATACCTGGACCCTCACCGCCCAGAACGATTTCTACACGGCAAAATACGACGGCGCCACCGGCGCCCTTGTCTGGGACAAGCTCTTCAATTCCACCAACGGTAACGACGACATCACTGCCGCCACCGGCATCGTCATCGATCCTGCCGGAGATGTCTTCGTCACCGGGTATACCATCACCGGAAAGAACTACGACATCCAGACGGTCAAGTATAAAAAGGACAACGGAAACCAGTTGTGGCAGAAGGCATTCGACGGCCCAGCACTGAAAAACGACCGTCCCGTCGGTATCGGCCTCTCTCCGACCGGTGAAGTCATTATAGCGGGATGGACCGATACCGCTGCCAATGACCTTGACTATATCGTTCTGAAATACGATCCCGGCCTGCTCGACCCTCCGACGAACGTATCCGCCCTGCCGGCGACAAATTCCAGCATTAACCTCACCTGGGCGGACAACTCCGCCAACGAAGAAGGTTTTGCGATCGAACGTTGCCAGAATGCGGGTTGCACCAGCTTTACCGAAATTGCCACCACTCCGGCAGGGACCACCTCCTTCACCGACAGCGGGTTGACCGCCAACACCTATTACACTTATCGAATGCGCGCCTTCAGCGGTGCAAGCGGCTATTCGCGCTACAGCAACACAGCCACGTCCCTCACCGTCGTCGTCAACTTCGTGCCGCCGGTCTGGAAATACACATATGACGGGACAGCGCACAACGATGACTATGCCAACGCGATAGCGGTGGGACCGGACAACCACCCGGTGGTGGCCGGTCAGACCAACGATTACCCCGAGGGGTACAGCTCGGGCATTACCTCGTTCGACTACCTGGTGCAGAAACTGAATAGAGCCGACATGTCGGTAACGTGGTCGAGCACATACAATGATCCGACCGATTCCGACGACATCGCCACCTGCGTCGCCGTGGACAGCAACAACAGCATCGTCGTCTCCGGCTACGCCTGGCTGTACAACGGCGTGACCAGGGATGTGAACTCGCTGTACACCATCAGGTATCCGCTGACCGGCGACCCCGTTGGGGACCAGTACAACGCGCCGGTGCCCGCAGGCGCCAGCGATGACCGTGGCCTTTCCGTCGCCATAGCGTCCTCGTCCGACACGTCCAATAATGCGGCAGTTGTCGGCTTCGGCAAGAATGCCGCGGGCAACGACGACATATATGTTCTGAAATACAATCCCAACGGCACCCGCGCCTGGGCTTCCGCCCCCTTCGACGGCAACGGCGGCGACGACTTCCCCTCTTCAGTTCTCATCGCCCCCGACGGAAGCATCTACGTCACCGGCTACAGCGAAAAGACCGCAACCAGCAACACCTATCACTTCTTCACCGCGAAATACAACGGCGCCACCGGCGCCAGGATCTGGACCGATCTCTACAGCGTCACCGAAAGCGGCGACAACAGGGGCAGCAGCCTGGTCCTCGATGACGCCGGCGACCTCTACGTTACCGGCTCGGCAGTAACCGCCACCGGTACGAGAGATATATACACCATGAAGTACAGCGGGTCGGCCGCAACGGCGCAACGGCTCTGGGAGCGGTCGCTCGACGGGATAGCCGGTGGCGACGACACCGGCGTCGGGATCAGGTTCGACGCCGTGGACGGCGCAATTGTCGTAGCCGGCACTACGTTGAGCACGAAGGCAGCCGGCCTGACCCCTGCGGAGAATGATTACACCGTTGCCAGATACACGACAGCCGGGGACACGGTCTGGATGAAAACGTACCAGCGTCCCCAGAACGACGACACCGTCAAATCGGTTGGAATGGATGCGGACGGCAATATCTACATCGCCGGCAACACCAGCAATGGCCTTACCACCGACAGCCTCACGGTGAAGATCGATTACATGGGCACCATTGCGGCAGCGACCCTGTTCAACGGTGTGGAGAACAGCTTCGACGAATCGACGGCTATCGCGGTAAACGGGCTCAATGAAGTGTTCGTGGCGGGGTACACTGAAAATAGTGATGGGGATGCCGACGTTCTCGTGTATAAAATCGCGCCCGACACCTCCGTCCCATCCCCCCCGTACAGGATAACGACCGCCCCCGGCTATTCGACGGTGGCACTCGCATGGACGGCCCCGACGGGAAGCAGGGACGGCTTTCGCGTCGAACGCAAGGTCGGCGCCTGCGCGTCGGATAGTACTTGGGAATCGCTGGCAGCACTCGGCGCGTCGCAATTCACCTTCACCGATACCGGCCTGAACAGTGCCGCCACCTACTGTTACCGCGTACAGACTTTCCTCAGCGGCGGCAAGGTTTCCCGGTGGGCACTGAAGCAGGCAACGACGCTCAGCCCGCCTGCCCCCGGCACCATCTCTGCCTCGGCACCCTCTACCACCAGGATCAACGTCACCTGGAGCGACACCACGACCGGTGAAACGGGCTTCAAGATAGAGCGATGCAGCGGAGACGGATGTACGGATTTCGCCACTGTGGGAACAACGGGCTCCAACACCACCAGCTATACCGATAACGCCGTCTGCGGAGGAATAACCTACAGGTATCGAGTGCTCGCCTACGGCACCGGGTGGGAATCTCCTCCGGCAACGACTTCCGGCACAGTCACCACCCCTTCGCCGGCAGCTCCGGTACTGACCGCGACCCGGGTCTCCGAAGCCGCGATACGACTTACCTGGACAGATCCGAACAATGACGAAACGGGCTACGTCATCGAACGTTGCATCGGTGACGGCTGCACCGGCCTGGCACAGCTTGCCACCCTCGGAGCGGGGGTTACCCTTTTCAACGACACCGGCCTCAGCGCCAATACTACGTACCTGTACCGGGTGAAGGGATACAAAACCGCAAGCTGCACCTGGGAGACCGCAAGCGGCACTGCTTCGGCCACCACCACCCTCAACCCGCCGAACGGCCTCACCGCAACCGCTGCCAGCACCACCTCGGTCAACCTCTCCTGGACCGACAACACTGCCACCGAAACCGGCTTCTCCATAGAAAAATGCGTCGGCGACGGCTGCGTCATCTTCAATGCAGCAGGCAGCGTCGGAGCCAACGTCACGAGCTATTCCGACACCTCGGCATGCTCCGGAGAGAATGCCACGTACAAGGTCAAGGCGACCAGAGCGGCTGTAACGCTCTCCAACAGCGGCGGCAGTTGCTGGACGAAACGGACGCCCATTTCAATCGCCAATTTTCAACCCAACTTCCAGACAAAGGTCACCATTCCCTTCGACAGTGAGATGCAAACGTCTTTTGCCGATATCAGGTTCGTGGATACAACGGCAAACCTGGAAGTCCCCTACTGGATCGAAAGCAAGACCGACGGCGCCTCGGTCACGGTCTGGATCAAGACCGGGATGAACAATTCCATCTCCCTGTACTTCGGCAATGCAAACGCCACCAGTTCCAGCAACGGAACGCAGGTGTTCGACTTCTTCGACGAGTTCAACGGAGCTACGCTCGATACCGCAAAATGGGGCGCCACCGGCGCCTACAGCCTGAGCGGCGGGGCTCTCAGGGTCGATACCGGTTCGGTTTTCTCGAACGCCACTATCGCAGCATCGCCGCAGAATCGTGTCTTCGAAATGAAGAGTCAGTGGCTCACCGGCGCCTCCTCCTACGCGGGACTCAGCATCGCGAATGCCCAGTCGACCCAGGGAAGCAACAGCGGCTCCAACGCCCTTGCCTACTTTCTGACCGACGGCGGCACGACCGCAAATCTCCTCCCCTTCGGCGCCACCGGCACTGCCGCTTCGTACAACATCGCCAGCGGCACGCTTACCTCCACCGTTGCCACGTCAGGATCTCTCTACAACCCGTTCCTCTACCACGGGCAGTACACGCGGAAGCCTGCCTCGGGCGTATGGTCGCCCCCCGGAGGAGGCAACATTACCAGGATCAGAATCGCCAACGAGTCGGAATCGGGGTACGACTATTACCATGTCTACAATGCCTCCGGCACTCTCCTTTGGAGGGGGGCTGGTAGCGCGAATACATGGCTCGATATCGCGCCTACCACCGGTATTTACACCGTCTTCTCCACCGACGGCAGCGTTCAGCGGGGCGTGGGCGGCGACGTTCCGGAAGTGATTGTGGACGGCATCACCGCCGTCAATGCATTAAACAACTACCGTATTGTCGGCTTCGAGTTCCGGGAAGCGACGCAGACAAGCTACTTCGTCAAGGAACTCAATTACACCGACGTCCTCCGGAAAACCTATTCGGGCACCTGGAACAGCGCGCCGTATCTCTGGCTCGGGTATTACTCGGGAGCCGCGGCAGGCTCCACCAACGGCGACGACATGCTGACCGACTGGGTACGCGTGCGAAAATACGCGGCCACCGAGCCGACCGCCACCTTCGGCGGTAAGGAAACATCGGCGTGCTTCACCTTCGGTTCGCCGTGGGAGGGTGCATACTCCAACACCGCTTCGGCGACCACGTCGCAGCCGACGACTCCTCTCCTGACGGCAACGCGGGTTTCCGAAGGGCAGATCACCCTTTCCTGGACCGACGCTAACACCGACCGGAGCGGATTCAGCATTGAGAGGTGTGCAGGTGTAGGGTGCTCCGACTTCGCTCCTCTGGGGGGGAACCTCGTGGCTGGCACTACCTCCTTCAGCGACACCGGCCTCACCCCGAATACCAGCTACAGCTATCGCGTCACCGTCTTCAAGACAGCCAGCTGCGGCTGGACCAGAACTAGTCTTCCGGCAACGACCGTGACGACGCTGTATGAGCCGAACAATATCGGCGCAACCGCCAACAGCACCACCCAGATCACCGTCACCTGGACTGACCGTACCCTGACGGAAAGCGGGTTCAAGATCGAGCGCTGCCAGGGAACCGGCTGTTCCAATTTCGCAGTGGCCGGAACGGCCGCCGCCAATGCGACCTCCTGGATCGACACCGGCGTGACCGAAGGGACGATATACCGCTACCAGGTGCGGGCCACCAGCACGCTACCCCCGTGGGACAGCAGTCCGAGCACCGTCATAGAGCGACCCACGCCGGCTGCCTCGGCCCCCGTTCTCACGTCTGCGACCCGTGCTTCCGAAGTGCAGATCAATCTGGTGTGGACCGACGGCAACACCGACAGGACCGGCTTCAGGTTGTACCGCTGCGCCGGCGAGTCCTGCTCAAACTTCGCGCAGGTGGGGGGCACGATCACCGCAACCAGTTACAACGACACCGGCCTCACCCCCAACACCAGTTACACCTACTATGTCGAAACGTTCAAAATGGTAACCACCGAACGATGGGCAAAACAGAGCGGCACCCGTTCGGCCACCACGACGCTGCTGGAACCGAACAATGTAACGGCCACCGCCAACAGCACGACCCAGATCACCCTTGCCTGGGCCGATCGAACCTCCACCGAAACCGGCTTCAGGATCGAACGCTGCCAGGGAAGCGACTGCGCGAACTTCGTCGAAATCACTCCTGCGGCCGCTGCCAACGCCGCATCGTTTGCGGATGCAGGCGTATGCGAAGGCCTCCCCTACCGGTACCAGATCAGGGCCACGAATGGCACCTGGTTCAGCACCTACAGCGCCCCGCCTGTGGGTGCGACGGCACCCGCGGCGTCGGCTCCGGTGCTGAGCGCGACAACCCCGTCCGAGGTCGAGGTGAAGCTCACCTGGAGCGACCCCAACTCGGACGAGACCGAGTACCGTATCGAACGGTGCTCCGGGGCGGGGTGCAGCAATTTCACCCTCCTCACGACCAAAGCGGCAAATTCCACAACCCATACCGACACGGGCCTTACCTCCGGCACCAGCTACACGTACGTGGTGAAGGCCCGCAAGAGCGCGACCTGCTCCTGGGAGAAAGCAAGCAATCCCGTAACCATGACGCCGCAGGTGGCAGGTCCTTCCGGTCTTGCGGCCACCACCCTCGGCACGACCGGCATAAGCCTCGCCTGGACCAGAACGACCACCAGTGAAACAGGCTTCGAAATCGACCGATGCTCCGGCACCGGATGCAGCGACTTCGCCACGATCCATACCGTCGCAGCCGGCTCCACCGCATACACCGACACCTCCGTCTGCAACGGCCTAACGTACAGCTATCGTGTGCGTGCCGTCAACACCATCGCCCCGTGGAACAGCGGGTACAGCAACACCGCCGCCACCATTACCCTCTCAAAAACCAACCTGCTGGCCGATCCGGGTTTCGAAAATACAACGAGCGGCTGGCCGACTGCCGTTGGAACTGTCAGTGGTACAGGCTTTGATTCGGCCACTGCCTATGATGGGGCCAAGAGCCTGAAACTCGCTGCAACCGGAGCCACCCTCGGCAGATCCCAGGCTGTGGCGGTGACCCCGGGGCGACAGTATGCCCTTTCAGCTTGGTTCAATACCGCCCTTACGGCGGGCAGGGCCCAGTGCGACGTCTCCGGGACCGGCCTCGATTCCACAGGCATAGCAGTTGCCTTCAGCGATCAAAACAATAATGCGGGATGGGTCAGCCTCTCCGAAACCGTCACCATCCCTGCCGGCACCACCACGGTCAACATCCGCTGCTTCGCCGACGGCGCGCCCCAGGGAACCGCCTCTATCGATGGCGTCGAATTCGCCCCTGCAACTTTCAACCTTTCCGCCACCAGGGTAAACGAAACGCGGATCGACCTCTCCTGGCTCGACAGCGTCGTCGACGAGACCGGCTACAGAATCGAAAGATGCGCCGGCGCCGACTGCGTCAACTTCAGCCAGATCAGCACCACCGGTGCCAACGCCACCACCTACAGCAATACCGGCCTCTCCGCCGGCACCCTCTATCGGTATCGCGCTGCCGGTTACAAGTCGGCATCCTGCTCGTGGGACGGTTCATACAGCATCATCGCCGAGGCAACGACGACCATCGCCGCACCGACGGGCGTTTCGGCAACACCGGCGAATACAACCTCCGTCAACGTCTCATGGACCGATAATACGGTTTCCGAGTCCGGCTTCCGCGTCCGGCGGTGCGAAGGAGCCGGTTTCACAACCTGCGCCGAGGCGGGAACCACCGGCGCCGGTATCACAACATACGCCGATACCACCGCAACGAGCGGCACCGCCTACCAGTACAGCGTCCAGGCCTTCGGTTCCACCGGCTGGACATCAGCCTTCAGCGTGGCTGCCTCCGCAACAACCCCGGCGCCGGCGGCGCCGGCCGTTACCGCGACCGCCGTCTCGGAAAGCAGGATCAACCTGTCGTGGACCGACTTGAACAATGACGAAAGCGGCTTCAAGGTTGAACGCTGCACCGGCGCCGGCTGTACGAACTTCGCCCAGATCGGCACCAACCTCGCCGCAAACACGACAACCTACAGTGACACGACCGGAATCAGTTCCGGGACCACTTATACATACCGCGTTTCCGCCTTTAAAACGGGAACGAATGGATGGACAGCGACGAGCACTGCTGTCGCCGCTACGACCGTCCCGCCGGCACCCACCTCCCTTGGAGCCACGGTGAACAACACGACACAGGTAACGCTCACCTGGACCAACAGGACCACCAGCGAAACCGGCATCATCGTCGAGCGCTGCCAGGGGACCGCCTGTACCGATTTCCTCCCCATCTTCACGGCAGCAAAAAGTGCAGTGAGCTACATCGACACGTCGATCTGCACCAACCAGCCGTACCGCTACCGCGTCCAGGCCGTCAACACCAGCGTGCCGTGGAGCACCGAGTACAGTAGTATCGTCTCGGCCACGACCAACCTCCCCTCCGCGCCGACCGCCCTCACCGTGAGCCGCATCGACGAAACGAAGCTGAACCTTTCGTGGACCGATAACACCTCCGACGAAACGGGGTTCAGGATCGAGCGATGTACCGGAACCGGATGTACGACCTTCGCCGAGATCGGCACCGTCTCCGCGAATGTGAAAACCTACAGTGACACCGGCCTCTCGGGCTCCCTCACCTACCGCTACCGGGTCCGCGCATATAAGACGCCGGCAGGCGGTTGCGCCTGGGACAGCGGTTATACCGCCATTGCCGTCGGCATCACCACCGTCACCGCACCGAGCGGGCTCGCTGCAACGGCATCGAACTCGCAACAGATAAACCTGTCGTGGACCAACAACACGGTTTCCGAAACGGGCTACAGGATCGAGCGGTGCACCGGTTCGTCATGCACCACCTTCCTCGAAATCGCCACCGTCACCGGCAAGGCGACGACTTGGTCCGACACGACAGTAGCCCACAACACCACGTACCGTTACCAGATCAGGGCCATGAACGGCACCGTGCCGTGGAATTCCGGCTACAGCAACATCGCCACGGCCACGACTCCTGCCCAGGCAGCACCGACTGGCCTGGCAGCAAGCGCCATAGCGACCAGAGCAACCCTCACCTGGACCGACAGGACCTCCGATGAAACCGGCTTCAAGATCGAGCGATGCCAGGGTGCAGGGTGCTCGGCCTTCGCCGAAATCGGGCAGGTCGGCGCCAATGTCACCACCTATGCCGACAGCACGGTCTGCAGCGGCACGTCGTACACCTACCAAGTACGCGCAACGAGAAACAGTACTCCCACCTATGATACCCCCTACAGCACTCCGGCAACCGGCACCCCGACCGCCGTTGCCGCCGTCTTGACCGCGACTCGTTCGTCGGAGGCGCAGATCAATCTTACCTGGACCAACCCGACCACCGATGAAGACGGGTACCGGCTGGAACGATGCTCCGGCTCCGGGTGCAGCAACTTCGTGCAGATCGCAAGCTTTGCCGCCAACGCCGTCAGTTACTCCGACAGCAGTCTGCTGCCCAACTATACCTATACGTACCGCGTGAACGGCTTCAATACCACCGCAGCGTGCGGCTGGCAGACGACTAGTGGATCCGCCAGCGCCACCACGACCACCGTTGCCCCGACTGGTCTCACTGCAACAGCAAGCGGAAGAAGCCAGATCAATCTTGCCTGGACCGATACCAGCGCCACTGAAACCGGGTTCAAGATTGAACGTTGCACCGGCACCGGTTGTACCAATTTCATCGAAATCGCCGTCACCTCCGGCAGCGGGACCACCTGGTCCGACATGAATCTGCCGAGCAGCACCACCTACCGCTATCGGGTACGTGCGACCAAGATAACACCTTACGCCTGGGATTCGGAATACACCACGGTGGTCTCAGCCACCACCGCATCCGTGCCGGTGGCACCCACGGCACTCTCTGCCCAAGCCACCTCCTCCAGCCAGATCAATCTCACGTGGAGCGATGTGGCAAGCGATGCGACCGGATACCGAATCGAAAGCTGTTCCGGAACCAACTGCTCTTCCTTCTCCGAGATAACCGCCGTAACGCTATCACCTAAAAGCTTCAGCCATACCGGTCTCACTCCGGACACTACCTACTGCTACCGACTGCGCAGCTATAAAACCGGCACCGGCAGTTGGACCAGTGCCTACAGCAACACGGCCTGTTCCAGCACCGCCATCGATTCCCCCACCTCGCTGGCCGCTGCCGCTCTCAATTCGAAGACGGTAAAACTCATGTGGAACGATACCTCCGCCGATGTATCGGGGTTCAACATCGAAGGACAGATCTGGAACGGCCAGTGGGTGGTCATCACCAGCCTTGGCCCGAATGTCACATCCTATGCCGACACCTCGTTGATCGAATCCGGCAAAACGTACAGCTATCGCATCAGGTCCTTCAAAGGGGCTCAGCTTTCGACGTACAGCAATACGGTGACGGTCAAGACGCCAGCCTATGCACCCGGTGATGCGCCGTGTCTTGTTCAAGACCCGAATGCACCGTCCATCACCTCGAATCCGGTGACCACTGCCACTGAAGGCTCTCTTTACACGTATCAGGTCACCGCTACCGCACAGGGCAACAGGACCGTCAGCTATTCATTGCCCGGCAGGCCCTCCGGCATGTCAATTTCACCTGCCGGCCTTATCAGCTGGACTCCCGCCTTCAACCAGTCGGGCAGCCAGTATGTCACGGTACGGGTAGCGGATTCCGGCAACTACAGCGCTGAACAGAATTTCATGATCACCGTAACCAATCATAATGGTGCTCCCGCGATCACGTCCACCGCCGTCACCACCGCCCGTGAGCTTCACCCGTACAGCTACCAGGTGATTGCCAGCGATCCGGAGGGGGACCCACTTACCTTTGTCCTCACCACTGCCCCGGCAGGGATGACAATCTCCTCTGGTGGACTGATCAGCTGGAATCCCGCCACCTTGCAGTATGGTGACAATCCAGTCGTTGTGCAGGTGAGCGACGGCACCTTGGCGACTACCCAGAGCTTCTCCCTCAACGTGGCATACAACACGGCGCCGGCGATAACCTCCATAGCCCCGGCCACCGGGGTCGAAGGAACGGCATGGACCCATCAGGTAGTAGCTTCCGATCCTGATGGTGACACTCTCATGTATACTCTTAACTCGGCGCCTGCCGGAATGGCAATTTCCACCTCCGGCCTCGTCAAATGGACCCCCACCGTCACCCAGGTTGGCAGCAGTACTATTACCGTTCAAGTGAGTGATGGCATTGCCAGTACCGTGCAGACATTTCCAGTCACAATCACCGGCGCATCCCAGTAACACAAATGCGGCACGGTCGTTACAGAAAGGAGATAGACCATGAAACGAACGTACCAGAAGCCTAGAGTAGTCTCCTCAGCAGTTGTTCATCCTTGCTGAAGCTTTTGAGATTTGAGGAAGGGGGCTGATGTTCGTCAGCCCCTTTTCGATCTCCCGCCACTCCGCAGGCAAGCCCGAGCCGACCAAATCACCGCTCTATTTTCCCCTCTATTGCCACCCGCCAAGGCTGGTCATCACCGCATAAAAAAGTTTTTGCAATGAAGCACAACGCGAATTCTCATTAAAACAGCACCCAAGGCCAAAATCATCCGTGGCAGAGTCTTGGCCTTCACCCCCACGCGAGACAGTAGGTGCTCTCGAGCCATAGGAGCCCAGAGCAGCGTCTCGTGCCTCTTCGTGAAGGAACACCGGAAACGTGAACAGGCATCCCACAAGCCGCCGGGACCCGCCCTCAATTTAACACCATTATGTGCAGAATACCCCCTTTCACGGTTCAACACTACCGTGATAAACAAAGCAATATCAGTTGTTTACAAAAATGAAGTTAAATTAATTGGAACATAAATTGCTGTATGGAATTATTCAGATTTCTAATCGGGAAACAGCTGAACATGTTTAATGTGTATTTATCAATTAAAAATAAAGGCCACCACTCACCCGGCACCTTCAGGACTGAATTATATACGTAAACCTATACAGTAACGGCCAGCACCAATTTAATAAAAGGTCAAGGGGTTGAGAATTTTTCAGTTTTCCCAATCAGCGTTTTGACAGTATGAAATTTGGCATTTGACCTGCCTTTGCACAAAACAGCCTATTGAAACATTGCCTTCATAAAGCACATAAGGAGCGCCGTCTATGACAATCCAACACTGCATGGGACGTGTTCGAACATTTCTTTTCCTTTTGCTGTGTACTCTGATCTTTGGAGGAACATCCGGCACCGCCATAGCCGCCCTGCAGTGCTACGACTGCCACGGTTCCCGCGAAACCCGCGACATGAGGCCGCTTGACGCAGAGCGGCGCGACCCGGTCACCGGCGGCTTTGTCGGCAGCCATCGCGCCCACCTTCCCGCCAGCGTAACCAGCGCCGACTGTTCCGGCTGCCACCCGGGCAGCAGTACGTATACCTCTTCCCACAGCAACAATATCATATCCGTCAGTTCGCGAATGAACGCCTCTCCCGCAGCCACCGCGTATAACAATATAACTACTCCCTTTCCGCAGACCTCCTCCAAGACCTCCGGAAGCTGTGCTTCGGTCAACTGCCATTTCGAAAAGGAGACACCCACCTGGGGAGGGACCGGCATCGAGAGCACCTCGTGCGACGCCTGCCACACGGCACCTCCCACCGATGGCGCCCATGGCAAGAAGCACGGCGTATACCTCGGCACCGGTACCGACAGTTGCCGGCATTGCCATGTGGATCATACAACCGAGCAGAATCCGCTTGCGCATGCCTTGGAAGCGGGCAAACGAGCACTTACCGTTACTTTCATCTCCCCCAATACGGGTGGCAGCTACAACGGCAACATCAGTTATCCAAACTATCTCCCGAGCCAGCAACCGACACGGAATGGTACCTGCACCAACCTTTACTGCCACAGCGACGGCCTTCGCCGCGCCGGAGTTATTACCCCCCGGTGGTCAGACACCGCTACGACCAAATGCTACTCCTGCCACCGGGGCCGCACTGCCGACAACACTCCTGCGGCGTGCACCGAAATCGGCGGCACGTGGAATTCCGCCAACAGCATCTGCACCCCCTATGTCAACATGACCTCCAATGGCCACGGCAGGCTGGTCGGAGCCCAGTGGATCAGAAAATATGCCTGTTATTACTGCCACAACGCCACGGTCGACCAGCAGGGGAACATAAAGAATCTAACCTTGCACGTTGACGGTGTCAGGAACGTCGAGATGGCACCCGAGTGGGCGATCGTCGGCAGACCGGCGCCTTCCTACGACCCCGTCACCAAGATATGCGATAACGTCTACTGCCACAGCGACGGCACAGCCAGCCCCGAAGCGGTGAGACCTTTCGGCTGGGCGGAGCGGGAAACCGAATGCAACAGCTGCCATGGCCACCCGCGCGGGTCATGCGCCAATGCCAACTGCCACGACGGCAGAATCGATGCTACCGGCAAACTGTGGTCCGTGAAAACGGGATGGCTGCCAGGCGAAGACTGGAAAGCTTCCATCCCCATGTTTCCCAATGAAGGTGCCGGCACTGCCCGCGCCAACTCCCACGCCCGCCACACCGAAACCGATTTCACCTGCGATCAGTGCCACGCCTCCACCGTCCTCAACGGAACCTGCACTGACTGTCACACCACCGGCATCCCCCCGGGAAGCATGAGCGAAGTCGCCCACATCGACGCCCGTTTCCACGTGAACAAGACACGGGACGTGGTCTTCAAGGATGGCGGTTCCTACAACCCCATCGAAAAA
>MHDY01000138.1 GCA_001803705.1 Nitrospirae bacterium GWC2_56_14
CATCGTCATGGCCATCATCGCCATGGCCAGGGCTCTCCGGCTACGGGTCACGGGGGAAGGGATCGAAACCGAGGAACAGCTGAAATTCCTTGGCCAGCTCGGCTGCGATGACATGCAGGGTTTCTTCATCGCCAGGCCGGCGCCTGCCTCCTATTTCGCGCAGGAAGTTGCACAATGGTGCCCAGAAATATCCCTCCTTGCTAGCGGGATGCGGTAAAGGTCCACCCGATGTTAACTATTGGCGGGACAGGTTCCGACCTGCTTGCTGGATAATCGGCCCCGGCCTCATCTACTTGACCAGTTCCCCTTCAAATACCGAGATGACATCGAAACATCAGTAAACTAATCCTCAATTTGACCAAAGCGAGATTAGACTAACCCCATTTTTGACGAAGGTGTGAAAACTAGTGCGGCTTCCTGAAAGGTATACATATTATCGATGCTCAGTGGTCTGCAGCCGACGTTACTGACAGGAGATCGCATGCGACACAAAGTTGAAGAAACGGAAGACGATTTCAAACAGTTCTTCACCCTCATTCCCGAGTTGGCTTGCATAGCTACCACTGACGGCTATTTCAAGGAGCTCAATGGATGTTGGGAACAGCTTCTCGGCTACACGACGGAAGAACTACTGGCGGCTCCGCTGCTCGAGTACGTTCACCCCGATGATGTGGCGCTGACCGTAAGGGAGGTAAAGAATCAGCTCGATGGACGAACAACTCATGGCTTTATTAACAGGTACCGGTGCCGGGACGGAACGTGCAGGTATCTGGAATGGGAAGCCACCCCTGCTAAGAGTGGCCTCCTGTACGCAATCGCGCGGGACGTAACCGAGCGCCAGCGGCTGACTGAAGCTCTCAGGCTTGAGGAGTTACGGATAAAGACAGTGCTCAAGCTGTCAGAATTCAAGGGTGGGTTGGAGGAATTACTTGATCATGCTGTGCAGGATATGGTCTCATTTTGCGGCAGTAGTACGGGATTCGTCTGTCACTATAGCGAAAATGACCAACTGTTTACTTCTCATGCATGGTTGCGGAGTGCGCACTTCAACCAGCTAATCGAGTTGAATGATACCATTCCTCTTCATGCGGCCGGACTCTGGGCCGAACCTGTCCGTCAACGCCGCGCGGTGATAGTCAATGACTATACAGCACAAAATCCACTTAAACGTGGGTACCCTCTGGACCACATTGAGCTGTTACGGGTGCTGGCGATTCCCGTCTTCATAGACGGTTGCATTGTGGCGGTTGCGGTAGTCGGCAACAAATCAGGCGAGTACACCGAAAGCGACGCCACGCAGCTTTCTCTATTAATGGGTTCAATCTGGCACCTTATTGAGAAACGGAAGAAAGAGAAGGAACTGCATGAGTCTCACGAGCGGTTGAGGCTCCTTTCTGCTCACCTGGAATCGGTACGGGAAGAGGAGCGGCTGAAAACTTCCCGAGAGGTGCATGATGAATTGGGACAGATGTTGACCGCGCTCCAATTCGATCTTTATGCCGTTAAGAGCATGATCCGTTCTCCTGAAGCCCTTGGCAGGCTTAGTCAGATGGAAGAAAATGTCCGGTCCACCATCGGCACGGTTCAACGTATAGCAGGTGAGCTCCGGCCTAAACTGCTGGATAAGTTGGGACTGCTTGCGGCGATGAGCCGACATTCAAAAGACTTTACCTTCCGGACCAACATAACTTGCAGAATAGAGTTCCCCCCTTCTCTCCCCGCATTGGCACCTGACTGTTGCATCGCAATTTTCCGGATTTTCCAGGAAGCCTTGACGAATATTCAACGTCATGCCGATGCCTCGGAGGTGTCGATTTGCGTTACAGAGAAATCAGAAAAAATTATGGTCGCCATCGAGGACAACGGCAAGGGCATGCACCAGAAAAGTGTGTTCTCCAACAATGCGTTCGGCCTCATGGGCATGGCTGAGCGTGCATCCCTTTGTCATGGCAGGCTTGAGATTTTTAGCAATCCAGGCACCGGCACCAAAATCCATGTTGAAGTGCCGATCCCCAAGAGGGATAACTGCGACGATCACACCGGGCATCAAAATACGTAGGTACCTTGCCCTGCCTGTAGGACAATTCTCCCCGAATGTCAGGAAAAATCCGCATGATTAGTTACCTGGTCATGTTGTAAGGTAATTCCAATGTTCTGAGGTACTCTATGTTTTCCATTCTCGTCATAGACGATCATCCGATCGTTCGGCAGGGCGTGATCAGCATCTTGCAGCACGACACCAAGAAGATCATCAAGTGCGATGAAGCGGCGACGGCACAGGAAGCCAGATCCAAAGTGGCGGCGAACCGTTACGACATGCTGCTGCTCGACATTTCACTTCCGGATGAAAGCGGTCTTCAACTGCTTCGTGACCTGCACCAGACGATGCCAGATGTCCCGATCCTGTTGCTCAGCATGCACCCGGAAGAGGAATATGCTATACACGGCTTTACCCTTGGGGCCTATGGCTATCTCACCAAGGAAAGCGCCCCTACTGAACTGCTACGCGCCGTGCATGTCATACTGGATGGCGGCAGATACGTAAACTCATCCCTTGCTGGTCGGCTCGCTGAGTACATCTCCCAGGGAATTCAGCCCACCTTGCCCCATGAAGGCCTGTCTCAACGTGAAGATCAGGTTCTCCGGTTATTGGGTGCAGGAATACCTCAAAAACAGATCGCCTACGACCTGGGCATCAGTGGAAAGACCGTGAACACCTTTCGAACCAGGATTATCCGCAAGCTTGGTCTCCGTTCCACCGTTGATCTCGTCGGTTACTGCATTAGACATAACCTACCTGTCTGAAAAACATCTAATTATAATGGTTTTGCTCAAGCCATTTCCTCACCTCCGTCCAATTCTGGAGTAGGTTCATTTAGGAATGTTTTGTCCCCATACTAGAGATTCCTTTAGCGTCTGTAAGAATCATCCTACCTTTCGATACTAGATGTCTGACTTTAGGTATGCAAAAACGAAGTCGAATACTAAAACTCGGAGAAGTCGTCGGGGAGTACCAAAGGAAAGGAGAGGAGTGAGAATGGGAGAGCAGCTTCAGGAAACAAACCAGTATCTGACGTTCAGCCTGGACGATGAGGTATTTGCCTTGGAGATAGGGAAGGTGCGGGAGGTCCTCGATCTTACGACCGTTACCAAGGTTCCGCAGACCTGCGATTTCATGCGTGGCGTGATAAATCTGCGAGGCAACGTCGTGCCAGTCGTCGATATGAGGCGCAGGTTCGACATGGCCCCGGCTGAAGCCACGGTGAATTCATGCATTATAATCGTTGAAGTTTCGTTCGGTAGCGAGACGGCAATACTTGGCGCCATAGCCGATGCGGTAGAGGAAGTCCTGGAGCTGGAGCCGGGCCTTATCGAACCACCACCAAAAATTGGTGCGAAAATGGACACCGGTTTCATTCGAGGAATGGGAAGACGGGATGAGAGGTTCATTATAATCCTCAATATTGACAATATTTTTTCGAATAACGACCTCCTTCCTGCTACTGGAGGAGATGCAAACGAGGACGCCGCCTGATCTGGTGGTTGGTCGATTGATAAACAACATGGAAGGAGTATGAAAATGAACTGGTTTAATAACCTGAAGGTCCGGACAAGACTACTGACTGCGTTCCTGTTGATGTCCGCGATAACGGCCACTGTTGGCCTTATCGGCATAAAGAACATGTCCACCATGAACCAGCTTGCAAGCGATATGTATCAGAAGGAGCTACTAGGTCTTTCCTATGCCAAGGAAGCAAACATAGATTTGATATATCTTGCGCGTGCCGAAAAGAACTTGTTGCTGGCTTCGACTAATGAACAGCGGAAGAATTTTGCGGCCAACCATCAGAAGTACATTCAGCTCACGAAGGAGAATCTGGAAAAAGCCAAGCCTTTATTTTACACTGAAAAAGGTAAAGAGACGTTCTTGCAGCTGGAGAAGGCGCTGGCTGATTTTCTCCCGACTACCCAGAAAGTAGTTGAGATAGCACTGCAGGACGACCTGCAGAAAACCAGGGAATCAGTTGAGATGTCCATGGGAATCGGCAGGGAAAAAATTGACGTAGTGGACAACACTCTGACGGAATTGAACACTCTGAAAGAAAATAACGCGAAAGGTTTTGCCGAGATAACAGCTGCGACGTACCAAAAGAGCCGTATCTTCATGATTGTAGTGATTCTTGGCAGCGCAGGCATCGGCATCACGATAGGCATTTTCATAACCATGGGCCTCAACAGGCAGTTGGGGGGCGAGCCCGGCCATATTGCGGAAATTGCCCAACAGGTTGCCGGCGGCGACCTGACGGTGAGGTTCGAGCAAAGCAAGAAGCTTGATACCGGCGTATACGCGGCTATGAAAGACATGGTTGAGAAGCTCAAGGAAATCGTCAGCGATGTAAAGTCAGCTTCCGACAATGTCGCCGCCGGCAGTCAGCAACTCTCCTCCAGTTCCGAGGAGATGTCCCAGGGAGCGAGCGAGCAAGCGGCGGCGGCCGAAGAGGCTTCTTCATCCATGGAACAGATGTCCTCCAACATCCGGCAGAACGCCGACAATGCCATGCAGACGGAGAAGATGGCGGTGAAGTCGGCCGAGGATGCAAAAAAGGGTGGGAAGGCGGTCGAGGAGACGGTACACGCCATGAAGGAAATCGCCGGAAAGATTTCCATCATCGAAGAGATCGCCCGGCAGACGAACCTGCTGGCGCTCAATGCGGCCATCGAAGCGGCGCGGGCCGGGGAGCACGGCAAAGGTTTTGCCGTCGTGGCTTCCGAAGTGCGTAAGCTTGCCGAACGGAGCCAGAAAGCGGCGGCGGAGATTAGCGAACTGTCTGGCTCCTCCGTCGAAGTAGCGGAAACGGCGGGCGAACTGCTGGCGAAGATGGTGCCCGACATCCAGAAGACCGCGGAACTGGTGCAGGAGATCAGTGCTGCCAGCAAAGAGCAGGACACCGGCTCCGAGCAGATCAACAAGGCAATCCAGCAGCTGGACCAGGTCATCCAGCAGAACGCCTCCGCCTCCGAAGAGATGGCTTCCACCTCCGAAGAGCTGGCGGCCCAGGCGGAGCGGTTGCAGCAGAGCATCGCCTTCTTCAGGATGGACAACGCCATGAGGCAGAGTCAGCAGGCCCGCATCGCCAACCGGCAACCAGCCCGAAAGGCGATGGTATCACACATTCCCCAGTCGCCGGCCGGCAAGCA
>MHDY01000139.1 GCA_001803705.1 Nitrospirae bacterium GWC2_56_14
CAACCCGGCATTGATCCGCAAAACAGCGGAGGTGCGCAGCGCCCCCCAGATAGAGTCCGCCGAACTTGCCATAACCGCCAATAGCAGCAATACTCGCGCCCTGATCGGCAGCGTGCTGCTGGAACTCGCCCCGGCCGAACTGGCGCATCTGACCCGCGAAACAGCCATCAAATCCTTCAGCTTAGCCTTTGCCTTCTGGGTGATGGTCGCGGCTTTCGCCCATGTGGCGCTGCGCAAGGCTACCCGTTCCTTCAGCACCTTGATGGCGGGGATCGAGACCATGCGGGCCGGCAACTTTGCGGCCAGGATCGATGTGGACAGCGATGACGAGCCGGGCCGGGCAGCAGTGGCTGTCAACGAGCTGGCAGCCACGCTGCAGGAGCGCGACCGGGAAAACGCCCGGCTGCATGAGGAGCTGATCGACGCATTGCGCATGGAGGTGCAGGAGGAAAAGAAGCTGTTGATGGCCAAACTGATCCAGACCAACCGTATGACCTCCCTGGGGCTGCTCGCCTCCAGCATGGCCCACGAGATCAACAATCCCAACGGCTCCATCCGCCTGGCCAACCAGTATCTGGTCCGGGCCTGCAAAGACGCCCTGCCGCTGCTCCAGCAGATGGCCAATGAGGAAGGCGACTTCAGCCTGGGCGGAGTGCCCTTTTCCATCGCCCGCGAGGCTCTGGTTGATTGCGGCGCAACCATCGACCGCAGCACCGAGCGAATCGCCCATGTCATCCAGGATCTGCGCAGCTACAGCCTGGGCGAGCGCAATGAGTTTGTTCATGATGTGGACGTCAAGCAGGTTATATCCGGCGCCCTGACCATTGTCCGCTCCCACGGCAAGTATTCCGGCATGACCTTCTTCAGCGATGCGGAAGCAGAGCTCCCAGCCGTCACCGGCAGCCGGCACCAATTGGAGCAGGTGCTGATCAACCTGCTGCTGAATGCTATCCAGGCCACACCTGACGGCAAGGGCCTGGTGACTGTCTACGCCGACTGCGACCAAGTAAACAACCAGGTGCGCATCCTGGTCAAGGATGATGGCGAAGGGATCGCGCCCGAGAATATGAAACAACTGCTCGAACCGTTCTTTTCCACCCGCATCAAGCATGGCGGCAGCGGCCTGGGGCTGTTTGTCACCAATTTCATCATCAGCGAGCACAACGGCCAGATCGAATTCAACTCCACACCAGGCGCCGGCACAACCGTTACCATCCGCATCCCCATCAGCCACATTCCTCCGCAGGCATAAAAAAACCCGCACAGGGCGGGTTTTGCAAATTCCATATTCGCAATTCAAAAATCAAATTTAAGCCTAGTGCCATGTAACTCCTATTCTTTCGCATCAAACCCCTCTAAATCTCCCCTTATCAGGGGAGACTTCAAGGCTTCCCCCCTGATAAGGGGGGACCGAGGGGGGTTGGTTTTAGATGTTCCAGAGCACTAGCCTTCCATCCCGGCGATCTTCTTGTTAAGCGTGGGACGAGAGATGCCCAGCAGGTCGGCGGCCACGGTCTTGTTGCCTTTGGTTATGCGCAGGGCTTCTTCAATCAGCATCTGTTCCACGGAAGAAATGCGCGGGAATTCCTGGCAATTCATCTGCATCTTGAAATCGCGGTTTCGAATAATACGCATGCCCCGCTGCGAGGTGCCGTCCTCGGAAGCGAGACCCTGGAAATCATCCAGCGTAAGCAACGTGCCTGCATTGGAGCTTAGGGCGTTATGCACCAGATTGATCAGTTCGCGAACATTGCCCGGATAACTGTATCCTTCGAGGGCGCCCGAGGCCTGCTCGTCAATAAGCGGCACCTTGCGGCCAATTTTCCGGGCAGCGGTCTGCAGGAAGTGGTTTATCAGCAGCGGAATATCATCGCGGCGCTCCCGCAGGGGAGGAATCCGAATGTGATATCCGCACAGGCGATGATACAGGTCGCGACGGAATTTGCCCTGCTCAAGCATTTCGTTGAAATTGCAATTGGATGCGGCAATGATGCGGGCATCACTCTTGATCAGGGCATCGGAGCCGAGCCGGTAGTATTCCCGCTCCTGCAGCAACCGCAGCAGCTTGACCTGTGATGCGCTCCCCATGTCGCCGATCTCGTCCAGGAACAGTGTGCCGCCCTGCGCCTTGGCGATCAGCCCTTCCCGGGTAGTGTCGGCCCCGGTGTAGGCCCCTTTTTTATGGCCGAAGAGTGTGTCGTCCAGCATAAGATCGCTTAACCCGGCCACGTTCAGCGGCACAAATTCCCCGCTGAGCCCGCTGGCCTGGTGTATGGCCCGGGCGATCAGTTCCTTGCCGACCCCGGTTTCGCCGGTGATCAGGACAGGACTCGTCAAGCCGCCCATGGTTTCGATGATCTTGAAGATGGCCAGCATGCGCTGGTTGCAGGTGACAATATCAGCGAAGACCTCCGGCCGGCCCAGGTTTTCTCCCATCAGGTAGTCCTTGAGCCGTTGATTCTGGCTGGAAAGCTCGCTGAACTGGAACGCCTTGTTGATGGCCAGCAGGATCCGATCCACATCGATCGGCTTGGTGATGTATTCAAAAGCCCCTTGCTTGATGCAGCCGACCACGGTCCGAAGGTCATTGACAGCGGTCATGATGATCACCGGGATGTGCGGGTACTGCTGGACAATGACCGGCAGGAGGTCGGAGCCGCTCATTTCCGGCATGATCCAGTCCATCAGGAGAATTCCGACCCCGCCCTGTTCCAGTTTACCCAGCAGGTCGCGGCTCGTATTAAGGGTCATGACATTTTTTACGTCATTGGAAACAAGCATCAAACGCACTTCATTCAAAAAATCCACGTCGTCGTCCACCACCAGGACGGTCCGGGTAGATGCAACAGCTGTTATTTCCATGTGGCCATCCTCCATTCAATGCGCTGAAACCCAATACTGATTAACATGTTTTTATTCGCGAGTATAGCTCTAAACCGCAGACAGGGCTGTACGCGTCCAGCCATACAGCCCTGTCTGTTGAATTGATTATGTGCACAAAACCGGAAAGGTCAGACCGAAACAGCCACCTGGCGCGGTGAATCGATGTTTGCATTTAACCTGAAATTCGAATGGTTGGGATGACAACAATAAACACCGGAAGAACCGGCCGGGATGGCATAGCGGCATCTCCAGTTGTTGGCCGAACAGCGCGACAAATCGTTCAGCAAAGGTAATGTGAAGCATTCTTCCTGGTGGGGTTCGTAACCGATGGAATAGTGTTTGGTCATAGTCATATAGTCCTCCAAAAGTATCGGCAGCCTATACTGTATAACTGTACTCTCGATATTGAGAACGTCAATTAGACCAAAGTTCAGAATTGTACTTCAATGAAACGCAGGGCGATTTTGGATACATCGTAGCGGGCAACGATACTCTTGTATTCGCTGGGACACAGCGTCGGGTCGCTGCACAGCAGCATGCCGCAGGTCTCCCCCGGATTCATGTACTTGGGAAAGGAGTCGCTGCAAAACAATAACGCCCCGGAAACAGAGATGTTTTCAAGTACACAGGGATAGTTTTTGCCCTTGTAAACCAGAAGACATTTGTCTGAACAGGCGATTCTCCGCCCATGCCTGTTAATAGCGTACATTTAAGCCCCCTTGCCTCGTTTAGAATTCGACTTTTTTCCATCCACCCGTGTTTGATCTGAAAGCACACCCCCAAGTTAGATTTTCAACTTCACTTCCTACTAGATAAAGTATACTCCTCTCAATAAAATCTTGGACAACAGAATCTGAAAGCTGTGATGAGACACATGCTGCATGAAATAGCGGGGGGTGATGGGTTGATGTGGGTTATCATGGGGGAAGCTAGGGAATAAACGGATTTATGACGTATCAGCGGCCTGATTATGCGTCGTGCGTCGGACAGATGGGCTCTTATGAAAATGGCGGGCAAGGACACATGGTTTATGAAAAACATTAGTCAATAAATATCATGACTACGGCTTCCATCTACAGCCACATTTTAAACAGGTGACAATAGCTCTATTACTACCAACAAAACCACCCAAAAGACCTACCGGACCAAACATCAAACCACCAACAGCGGCTTTTCCTAATCCAAAACCTTTGTTTGTTGTGGTGAATGGATTTACAGCTTTACAAGCAGGACATGTAATAGGTGAGTTTGGGTCTGAAGCCCTGTATTTAGCCAGCATCTCTTGCTTATCAATCCATTTAGCCCTCTGATAATTCATCAGACCGCAACCCGGACAAAACAGCTCCTCGAACGGATAGTGCTTATTACAATCGCGGCATTCAGCAACATCCGGCTTATCTGGCGCGACATCGGCTTTAACGACCGGGCAACCACAATGAGGGCATGTAGATGCTTTATCAGATATTTCATGAGCACATTCTGCGCAAGGAGTTAATGCCATAATATCACTTAGATTAGTTATTAATTACATTCATAGGTATCATTAAGATAGGTAGCCCAGGACAGCAAGAAGGGATGATCCTCCTTTATTGCTGACATTCTCTGTATCAAACCTAGATTTACTACGGATCCGGTGCCGTCTGCAGCTATATCTACGCGTCCGGCAACCCAGTCAGAGCGACCACCAAAAGCTGCTTTAAAATAAAGGTCAATCTGGGCAGTCTTATTGTCATTATAAACATTACCTTCCGCTACAAACTGACCGCACTTTCTAAATCCTGTATTCATACGGCGAAACGATTCCTGGAAATCGTATTTAGTTTTAACGGTTTTCCAGCCAAAATCCTCATGGGTTAATTGACCTGCCGGTGTAATACATCCAGACAGCATAAAAACAGCAAAGAAAAAAAGTATGAACCTTTTTAGAGTTACTGTGCTCATCAGCCCATTCATTATAGCCCCCTTTTTTTACATCCTTCGCCCGCACCAAACAACTCTCCCGATGACATTCAACGAATCAACCGCCTCGCTCCCGATCCGCTCCGGCTCATAGATCGTGTTATCGCTCTTTACGATCACGCTGCCGTCCAGCTTGTGCTGTATCCGTTTCACCAGCAGCGCACCATTCAAGGATAACACATAAACCGCATTATCCTTGACGCCCTGGAAACTCATATCTATCAGAATCAGGTCACCCTCTGACAGCGTCGGTTCCATACTATCACCGGTCACATTGATCAGCGCCAAGGAAGACACAGGCACGCCCAGAGCATTACGTACCCAATCGGCACGGAACGACAGATGATCCACGATTTGTTCACTATGAATCATGGCCCCGCCGCCCGCGCTGGCGGCCACCTCGTAGCGCGGTATTTGGACGAAACCTTCCCCCAGTTCGCCCGTAATATCCGCTGTTTTGAGCCCTTCAGCCAGCGGGTAAGAAGTTTCGCCCCGTTTTATAGGCCCTATGCCATCCATTATATAATCAGTAAAGGACCCAAACTCACTTGCTATTTTACGAGCCCATTCCAGGTTGAATTTACCACGCTTTTTAACCCCAGCAACTGACTCTGTCGAAGAACCCACAAAATCAGCTAAATCTTTATATTTTACCCAGCCAGTGATCTGTTTAACTCGCTCCCAGGCAATTTCAAAGTTAGTTTTATCGACTTCCGAGTTCATAAGCCAAACTCGGAAGTTTGCACAGCATAAACCCGGAAGCTTCCGAGATTTGCAACATACTTAAAAATCATATAATTCATAAAAATAATCCTGAAATTGATTTTTATAACTTGGAAGTTAATTTTTAGATTGACATAACTAATTTGAAAGTTTATTTTCAGTCTAGCTTAACCACACACACTAGACACGATGAATACAAAAAAAGGAGGCGACCAATCATGGCAATAATTACCCGCCGCATAACCAAGCGTGGGGTCAGGATTCAGGGTTGTTTTTATATCTCCGAAGAACTTGCTCCACTGATAGGCCATCTGGTGACCGTGGAGGCACCTGAAGGCCCGCTGCCTCAAACGCTCTCCGTAATGTGCGAAACTCAATCTCTAGTGATTCGAGTGTTCCCAGAACTGCCTGAATACATTCGAACCGCAATGTCGGTTTTTCACAGTCGTCGATGTCGTAGAAATTGCGCGCCTTACACGAGTGTGCCATCTCACACGCACAGTCCTTGTCCTGATATGCCGTAGTGCCGGTGTACCTCTCATCCTCAAAAATGCCCAGCACGGAACCACACAAAGGGCAGTAGTTATAAGGTTCAGAAACAACGTATCCGCAGCCATCGAACGGACATTTATAAAGAACCATAACGCACCTCCAAAGGAAACCGATATGAACTACCTACAGCAATTGATCGACCTGCGCGGCCTTACCTGCCAGGACATTGCCACAGGCACCGGCTACGGCTACCACTCAATTCAGAAGACAGTCAAGGGCGTCCGGAGACACCCGCTGATCCGCGAGGCCATCGCAAAGCATCTACATATAGATGCTTTGCGCACATGGGGTCGCGGATCCGTTCTTTACCTCCGCAAACTGGTGGCCGTCGAGGCCAACCGGGTTGCCGAGGAAAAAGCGAAAACAGCGCGGGAAACCTTCCTCGCAAAGTACGCCGACCACGCAACATTACCCGCAAAACGAAAAGCGGTCAATGTCTAACCCGCATAAAAAAACAGACACAGCCGCAACCGGCCAGTTAAGCCTGTTCGAGGCCGTCATCCGTCAGGAAATGGCCGCACAGAGCGCCCCGGTTCCCGGCAGCCTCAATATCAAATACCAGATAATTGCGGCTTTAAAATCCGCTCTGGGTAACGCAGGCAAAACCCGCGAAAAGATTGCCGAAGAAATGACCCTTTATACCGGTGAAGACATCACAGTCGACATGATCAACACCTGGTTGGCCCAGTCGAAGCAGAAACACCGCTTTCCGTTGGAGTATTTGCCCGCCTTCCGCAAGGCCACCGACAATCTGGAGGTGCTCAATGTTACCTCCCTTGCATGCGGAGCCTTTACCCTGCGCGGCCCGGACGCGCTGCGGGCGGATATCCGGAAACTGGATGAAAAGAAGAAAGCCAAGGCCGAAGAAACCAAAGCCCTGGAGAACGAAAAGAAGAGGCTGGAAACCCTGCTGCAGGAAGTCGAGGCCCGCCCATGAAAACCCATTACACCGCCAAAGAGCTGGCCGGATTGCCGGGATTGGAAATAACAGAACGCGCTATCAGGGATAAAGCTGAACGTGAGTCATGGGAGTCCCAAAAGCGCGCAGGCAAGGGCGGTGGTTGGGAATATGCCCTAGCCTCCCTCCCCGCCGCCACTCGCAAGGCCCTGGCCACCCTCAACACCACAGTCGGCTACGACTCGCCCGGTATTCAGGCCGCCACCAACTACGCCGCACAGATCCAGCTCTCTGCAGAGGAAAAGGAACGGCAGCGTCAGAAGGCCCGCGCCGAGAGCCTGGCGATGTTCAACCGCCTCCCTGATTGGAAAAAACAGACCGCCAAAGCCAAGCTGGCCATCATCACCGCCTGCCACCATTACATCGTCAGCCATCGCCTGGCCAAAACCGCCGGCCAGAACAGCTTTGCCCACGAATACAACCTGGGCCGGATCGACGTAGCCCCCTGGGTGCGGACTGAGATCGGCCACCTGCACCCCGGCACCCTGCGCAAATGGATCACCGAAGAGTACGAGCTGGGCGTCATGGGGCTGGTGGATTGCTACGGCAACCGCAAAGGGCAGAGCAAGATCGAGACCTACTTTCTGCACGGACAGGACGGCCGGCCGGTAATGAAGCGGCGTGAAGACGACACATCCGAACCGGTGGCGCCCATGGCCGAGAAGATTCAGGCGCTGCTCCTTACCTACACCAAGATCGGCGAAGCTGATCGGGAAGGACTGGAGGTAGCCGATACGACCTTCCAGCTGGCGAGCGGCGCAACCGGTGATGATGAGTTGGTGGTTGAATTTTCCTAATTGACAATCCTTGGCTGACATAGTACAAGGCACAAAACAGCAAAAGCCCTTTCTCCCACCCAACCGGAGAGGGGCTTTTTTTGATTTAAAGCCGCTTTAAACCATCAAGTCCCCCGCCTGTTTTATCCTTCCCTCCATATTCATCCCGGAGGGACAACATGTCAGACAAACAATACACCATAGGCGGTCAAGCCTGGGTTCAGCGGCCATTGGTCCTGGGCCAGTGGAAACAGTTAATGGAGCTCCTCAAGGGGCTGGCCATTCCGGCCGGTGCCGGCATCCCGCAATTGATTGCCATCGTCGGCGACCGTCTGCCATTGGCCCTGGCCGTGGTGCTGATCGAGGAGGGGAGCAACCTGCGCGATCGTTTCGGTCTGCGCACGGTAGCAGGCCCGGACGGCACACAGATCCCGGAATGGTATCAGAACCCGGAAGTCATGCTGGAGATCGCCAACGAGATCGAGGCCGGCATAGACGCCGATACGATCATGAGGGTGGTGGATGATTTTTTGTCCTGCAACCCGGTCAGCTCGATTTTGGAAAGGCTGATGGGGGTACTGCAGACCGCCGGGCAGATCCGGGCGATGACATCGATGCAATCGACCTCATCGTCGCCTGCCTCTCCGGAGGAGACATCACCCGACGAGACAAAATCCTGTGGGGATTCACCCCTAGAGACTGCATCCCCTACCTCCGAATCCACGATCGCAACATCATCTACCGTGAATCAGTCATCGGCCTCTGCCGGGGACTCGGCGTGAAGGTGGATGATAAAGGATCCAAACCCAAACCCAATCCGGTCCTGCGCACGCAGGCCATCGGCGAATATTGCCATGGTGCCGAAGTAGCGGAATGCAGGACCTATTACGGCCGCGGACTGGAACGGATCTGCGCCACCTGTCCGGACTAAGATTTAAGTCCGGTTTAACACCCCTTTAGAGGTCCATTTATGCAGCAAGACATGCGACTGCAACTGATCATCGAGGCATTCAACCGCACCCAAACGGCCTGGACTGAACTTACCGTTCAAACTGAAAAGGCCAAGGCCGAGGTTGTCGGGCTGAATGCGGCCTCCGCCTCGAGCGGCAACGTCCTGGATGCGGCCGGTAAAAAGGGCGCTCAAGGCATGGGACAGTTGAACCTGGCTGCCCAGGAAAGCGCCGAGCGCATGAAAAGGGTTGGGTTGTCGGTGGCCGCCTTCAGGGGCTATATCGCCTCGGCCCAGGCCGAATTACCGGCTCTGCAGGGCAAAGTCGCCGCCCTGAAAACACCTCTGGACCTGGTGAGTGTCGGGGCTGTAGCCGCCGGCAATGCCCTGGCGGAGACCGGTAAAAATGGCGGTCAGGGACTAAAGCAGATTCATGATCAGGCTAGTAGCGCTCATTCGATGCTGGGCCAGATGGTGCAGATGGCCATTGTCATGGGCGCCATCCTGGGTTCGAAAAAACTGGCTGAAGGGGGGATCGACTACAACCGCACCCTGGAAAACTCGAAACTGGGTGTCGCCGCCATCATGACCAGCATGGGCGTGATCACCGATCAACAGGGGATGGTTCTCCAGGGACAGGAAAAGTGGAATGCCTCACAGCAGATCACTGTCGATGCACAACACGAACTGCAGAAGATCGGAATCACTACCGCTGCAACCTATGAGGAATTGGTCCAGGCGTATCAGGGTATGGAAGCTCCGATGCTGTCTGCAAAGATCAATTTTGCGGATAGCTTGGAATTGACCGGGCTGCTGACCAATGCGGTCAAGTCGATGAGTTTGCCGCTCAATCAGATTGTTCAAGAGGGCCGCGATATCGTCTCCGGCACGATCGACATGAACAGTCAATTGGCCCGCAGCCTGCAGATCACCAACGAGGATGTCAAAGGCTGGCGTGAAAAGGGAACCGTCTTTCAGGAAATCAAGAAGCGCCTGGAGGGTTTTACCTATGCCTCCCGGGAGTTTGAAAAAACTTGGGACGGCGCCTGGTCGAATTTTAAAGACGTTGCCCAGAAGGCTGTAGGGGAAGGCTCCACCCCCCTTTTCGACTTCCTTAAACAAGAGATGATCAAATTCACCAACGACATGGTCAATATCACCCGTGACGCCAGCGGGAAGATTCTCGACATCCAGGTCAAGCCCGAGGTGACAGCAAAGATCCGCGAACTGGCCGAGGACCTGAAAAAACTGATTAAGATGCTGGAACAAGCAGTTTCATGGGGCAGTAAGCTGGCAGAGCCGGCCATCTGGCTGGGTGTTGCCCTGGGCATCGGCAAGATAGCCCTGGCCATCGACGGCATGTACAAAACCATCGCTGCCGGTGAAACACTGGCCGCCGGCAGTACCCTGATGCGCCTCATCAAAAATCCGCAGCTGCTGCTGGCGGTAGCGGCCATTGCCGGAACTGCATACGCCGGCAATCGTGCCTACGACAACGTCCAGGTGTCGAAACGCGCTGATGATATCCGCGCCTCGCTTGGCCCTGCTAATCCGGCGCTGAATGTCGATCAGCTCCAAGGCCCGCAGCTTAAAAAAGTCCTGGAAAAATTTCCGGCCGCGACAAATGAAGAAATAGCAAAAATGATTCGGGGCGGCGGCATCAAACTGTCCGCCCCTGATTTTTCCGATTATTACTCATCCCCGGATTACAAGGTTTACATCGACGAAAAGCTCAGCAAGCAGCTGATCGACCCCGGCAAAGCTCCTTTTAATATCACCGGGCCCAATAAGGAGTCGGCCGAAGCGAAAAAGAAACGGCTGGCAGCCGAGCGCGCTGCCGCCAAAAAAGCCAATGACGATGCCATTGCCGAAGCCGAACTATTACAGCGCCAGTCATACGGCACTATCGACCAAGCCCGCGAGGAGGACCACGAAGCCAACAGGGGATGGCTGCATAAACAAAAATTGCTGCACGAGGAAGAAAAGATCGATGAGGCGGCCTGGATCGAAAGCCAGCGGCAATTCAAGCTGGCAGAATCCATGATCGATGATGATGCCATCACCAAAAAGATATTGGCTCTGAATGCCGAGTGGGAGGCGAAGAGCAGCCATTATGCTGACGGCAAGGCGCTCGACTCGGCCTACGCCGCCTATTCCTTGCAGTACGACAAGCTGATGCTGGATGCCACCAAGGCCACGAATGCCGAGCTGGTTGCCGGCGATGAAGCGCGGATAGCCGCCGCCAAGCTCAAAAAGAAGACCGAAACCGAAGCGGCCAAAGATGCCGCCGATGCCGCTAAATCCCGCAAGGCCGCAGCCATGGCAGAGACCGCCCACCAGCTGGCGCAGCTCGACATAGCCGAAAAAACCCGCGAGACCGGCAAAATCGATGCAATGTCCCGCCGAAAAGAGCTGCTCGAAGAGCTGCTCAGCCTTCAGGAAGCCGATCTGGCTGCAATGAATAAAACTGCAGACCCTCAAGCCTGGCTATCGCAACAGGCCGCCATCGACGGTACCCGCCAAAAGCTGCTCGACCTGCAACTGCAGGCACGTGACCTATCCAATGACATGGCCGGCGGCTTCCGTGAGGGATTGCTGCAATACGTGGATGAAACCGGCGGTGGCTTCAAGCGCATGGTGGATTTGGCCCAGTCTGCCGCCCAGGGCATGGAAGCGGCCTTCAGCGACTTCTTTTTCGATGCCATGACCGGCAAGCTCAAATCGTTTGGCGACTACGTCATGTCGTTTCTCAACTCGGTGGCCAGGGCCATGGCCAACATGATGGCACAGAGTGCCGCCCAGGGGATTGTCGGCAGCCTGGCGGGCCTGTTCAGCCCCGCAAAACCCGTCGCCGCTTTGGCTCCGGTGACGAAATATGCACACCAGGGAGGGCTGATCCTGCATGACGGCGGTTTAGTCGTTCCCCGCTTTCATTTCGGCGGCCTTGCGTCTGATGAGGTGCCGGCGGTACTCCTGAAAAAAGAGCGGGTTTTATCCCAGGAACAAAATGTGCTCTTCGAAAACTTCGTCAACAAGACTTCAGGCGGCGCTCCCAACGTGGCGGTCATCATCCATAATCAAACCGGCCAGCCCATGTCTGCCAAGCAGTCCGGCACCCCGACCTTTTCAGCCGGTCAATGGGTCATCGATGTGGTGGCCGACAACATTTCCAACCATGGCGTTCTTGGCCAGATGCTGGCGAGGTAGATATGCCCGATAACACTTTTCCCGCCCCGGCCTGTTCTCCGGAACCGTTCGACACCACGCCGATCGACAACACCATGCGCAGCAAAAAAGAGGCCGGCTACGTGAGCACCCGGCAGCGCTTCACCCGCCAGACATACATTTTCGGACCGATCAGCTATCCGGTGCTCCTGGCAGCCGAGGCGGCTGCCATCAAGTCCCATGACGATGCGGTCGGGGGCTGGAAGATCTTCCCCTGGACGCACACGGAGCTGGGTACCACCCACCAGGTGCGCTACGGCGAAAACGGACGGCCCAAATTCAAGCGGGTCGGTACCGGCGGCCTGCGCAGCTGCAGCTTTACCCTGGAGGAAGCATGAGCCTGTCCGATCTGCCCATTGCGTTGCGCCAGGCCGTAACCTCCCTGGACAGCCCCGGAGCCTGGCTGACCCTGCTCGACCTGGTGATCGAGGGCGGGCCGACCTTTAACCTTTGCAACAACAACGAGGACATCGAATTTCAGGGGCGCACCTACAGCGCCTTCCCTTTTGCGCTGCAGCCGCCCAAGTCAACCAATACCGGCGAGATCACTACGGCCCAGATCATGGTTTACGACGTGGGCCGGGCCATCCGGCCCCAGCTGGCCAAACTCAACGGCGGGGTCGGCTCCACGGTGCGGGTCTATTACGTCAATTCCGAGCTGCTCGGTGAAGACTATTCCAAAACCACGATCGATTTTTCGGTGCAGTCCGCCACCGCGCCGGACATGCAGATCATCATCAAGCTCGGCATGCCCAACCCGCTCCGCCAGCGCTACCCCGAGGACCGCTACATCGCCGCCCATTGCAACTGGCAGCCCAACGGCGCCGAATGCGGCCTGACGGGCATAACCTGCAACCGCACCTACGACCGCTGTGCCGAGTTGGACAATAATCGCCGCTTCGGCGGCAAGCGCGGCATGGACGGCAACAATCTGAGGTTGGCATGACGATACAGACTCTCCAATACGGCGACCTGTTAGGCCTACCTTTTCGCTACCATGCCAGCGGTCCTGACGCCTATGACTGCAAAGGGCTGGTGGCCGAGCTGTACCGGCGTCTCGATGTGCCTTTCCCGTGCTACGACAGCAGCGAAGATCCCGCCCTGCAGCATGCCGGCTTCATGGATGGCCTGGCGCGCTACACCACGCCGATCGCCCTGCCGGAGCCCTACTGCCTGGCCATGTTTTCAATCAATCAGCCCTATGTGCATCACTGCGGCCTGGTGTTGCCTGGCCTCTACAAATTTTTGCATGTCCGCCAGCATGTCCGGGTCTGCACCGAGCGGCTGGACTCGCCGGAGTGGGCGCATCGCCTGCGCGGGTTTTACCGTTTAATCCCTCTCGATCCCGGGGGAAGCAAATGAAAACCTATACCCTCACCCGCATCCACGATCCCTTCAATCGCACCGACAAGGATGTCGCCACCTACGAATACCGGGGCGAACCGCTCTCGGTGCTCCGCGAACGCCATCTGCCGGCCGGGGTCGAGTTTGTTTTCTCGGTCGGCGGGCGGGTGATCCCCGAGGGCCAGCTCTCAGAGGTGATCCCGCAGCCGGGCGAGTTTGTAACCTGTCTGCCGGTCCTGGGCGACGGTGGCAACGGCAAGCAGATCGGGACGCTGATCGCCATGATCGCCATCAGTGCCCTGGCGATCTGGGCGGCTCCGGCCCTGGTTGGAACGCTGGCGATCCAGATGTCCTCGGTCATCGGACAGGCGGCTGCCGGTTGGATGGTCGGCGCGGGAATGGGGATCATGTCCGGCATGGTGGCCGGCGGCCTGATGGTGGCCGGCGGAATGTTGGTCAATGCCGTTTCCCCGGCCGCTCGGCCCACGATACCGTCTATCGGCATGGATTACGGCAAATCTCAGCTCTATGGCTGGAATCCGCAGACCATTCAGCAGCAAGGCGGGGCCATACCGGAATGGTTCGGCCGCAACAAGCTCTACGGCAACATCATCGGTTCCTACATCGACACCGATGGCGATCAGCAATATTTAAATGTACTGATCTCCCTGGGTTATGGCCCGTACAATGATATACCTGCCGCCACCATGCAGATCAACGACCAGCCGATTTCAAATTTCAGCGGGGTCACCCCCGAAGTGCGCTTGGGACACCTGGACCAGGAGGTAATTTCCAGGTTCTACGCCACCAAGACCGACTACCCCCTCTCCCGTAAAATCACCACTGTTGCGCCGGTGGTCTACACGACCGAAACCGGCAATTTCGATACCCTGGAAATCGAGGTAGCCTGTCCGCAGGGCCTCTATAGCGTCAACAACAACGGCGGGTATGATGCCGTGACGGTTCAGGCGCGGGTGGAGATCAGCCTGCATGGCGCCGATCAGTGGCGCAACATCAGCGTCACGGCGGAAAATTATTATGCCACCAATTTAACCCGCTGGTCGGCCGGCTATTGGGTCAAGAGCGTCACCAAGCCGGTGGCCGGTGCTCCGCTGCCGAGCAGCTCCAAACTATGGTATGAAATCCAGGCCGGGGAAAACGTTTATCTGGGCTATCACGAATTTCCCGCTGATCCGGCCGGGGGTGGACTTCCGTACTGGGCCTGGACGCCCAACCATAATGTGGGTGAAACCCTGGCCGGTCACCCGGAGGCACAGTGGCGCTGGTTTGATGGCAGCACTGAAATCAACCTGGTCCAGTCGACCGTTGA
Source organism: Nitrospirae bacterium GWC2_56_14 (assembly GCA_001803705.1). Lineage (GTDB taxonomy): Bacteria > Nitrospirota > UBA9217 > UBA9217 > UBA9217 > GWC2-56-14. The sequence continues at coordinate 14,700 of MHDY01000139.1, forward strand.
CTATTTTGATCTGACCGGCAATGCCGCCAAGCCTTTGCGTCGCACATTCAAAGCCAGTAACCTGGTGCATGGCCAATATGATGTCAGGATCACCCGCCTGTCCGCCGACTCCCCTGATTCCAACGTAAGGCTGCAGTCCGGACTCTATCTGAGCAAAGTCAGCACCGCCACTCCCGACGCCCAGGAATACCCCCGCGAGGCCCTGGTGGCGCTGAGGGCTTTATCCACCGATCAACTCTCCGGCTCGCTGCGCTTTTCGGTGATTGCCGATTGCAAGTTGATCCGGGTCTATGAAGATTCCGCCTGGAGCGTGCGCTACAGCAACAATCCCGCTTGGGTCATGTGGCACATCTTCACCCGGCCGGTTTTCGACAACAATCTGGCGGTGATTCGCTACGACGGCTACGATCCGACCAAACTGGACCTGACCAAATTTGTGGAGCTGGCCAACCGCTGCAACCTGCCGGTGCCGGACGGCAACGGCGGTACCGAGCCGTTGTTCCAATTCGACGGCGGCTTCGACAGCGAGGGTAACGTCTGGTCCGCGGCCATGCAGGTGGGTGAGGAGTGCGGCGCGGTACCATTCTGGAACGGTTTCCGCATCACCCTGGCGATCGATCAGCCGGCCGTGCCCGAGGCCGGCTTCGGTATGGGCAGCATCGTCGAGGGGAGCTTTGAGGAAACCTGGCTGCCGATCGCCGACCGGGCCACCGAGGTGGAGATCTCCTTCAGGAATCAGGTCGAGGATTACAAACAGACGCCCTACACGGTGATGGATCCGGACACGCCGGCCATCAGCCCCAATAAAACCCAGCGCCAGGCGGTGGGCATCACCCGCAGCAGCGCTGCCTGGCGCTACGGCCTGCGCAAGATCAAGTGCAACCAGGTCCTTTTGTGCGGCATAAAATTCACGGTCGACATTGAATCGATCGCCTGCACCCTGGGTGATTGTTTCAACTTCAGTAATGATTGGCCGCAATGGGGATTTTCGGGCCGGGCGGTTGCCGCCACCGTCAATACAATTACCCTGGACCGTCAAGTCACCATCGATGCCGGCAAGACCTACCAGGTGATGATTATCCACAGCGACGGCAGCAGTTCCACCCGTAGCGTGACCGACGCACCCGGCACCTATGAAACCCTGACCGTGGCCACGCCGTTTACGTTGCTGCCGGAGTTGTACGATCAGTATTTTTTCGGCGAGACCGAGCTGATCGCCAAGCCCTTCATCATCACTAAATTAGAACCGACCGGGGAGCTGCAGGCCACCATTTATGCCCTGGAATACAACGACACCCTGGAAAACGTCTATTCAGGCGCACCGGTCCTGCCAACTCCCAATTATGCACTCATAAATTCCCTGCCGTCGGTGACCGACCTGAATGCCGTCGAGCGGATCGTAGATCTGCCCGACAACAGCCAGCGGGACGAAATCATGGTGTCCTGGAAAAACCCGCTTAACAGCGCCTTTAAAGGGGTTGAAATATGGATTAATACAGGTGGCGGGTATGTCTATGCGGCTACCAAGGAAGATGAGGAATACAATTTTACCGTCGATAAGCCGGGCAACATCTCCATAGCAATACGATCGATAAATTTGGCCGGTGAACGGCAGCAATTGGCAAATGCTGAATTGTTCAGCATTACGGCTGTCGGGTTCATTGCCGAGATTCCCGTCCCCAGTGGATTGCAGATATTCGGCCAGGCTAACAACCCCGAGTTTGTCGGCCGGGATCTCAAGCTGACCTGGAACAAACCGGCCGGGCGGTCGGCCTCTGTTGCTAATGGCTCGGCCGGCACGGCATCGTCTGACGCCTGGTTCAAATGGTTCGAGGTGGTCATAAAGGATGCCGGCGGGACAATCAGACGCACCGAACAGCTCATCACCCCGCAATATATTTATGATTACGAGAAAAACTATTCCGACGGCCAAGAGATTCCCTCCCGCAATCTCATCATAGAAATCAGGTCGGTTTCCAAGCTGAACGGTAAATCCGATCCCGCCCGGCTTACTGTCTCCAATCCGGCGCCGCCGGTCGTGGCGCTGACCCTGTCGGCCGAATTCAAAGGGTTCAGCGCCAACCTCCAACCCTCGTCCGTGCCGGATATTGGCGGCTACGTGATCCATGCCTCGCAAGCGGCCGGATTCGCGCCAGCGGAAAACACCCTGGTCAATCGCGGTCCGGAGACCTATTTCCGCTATGCCGTGCCGTCCACCGGCACGTGGTACATCAAGGCCGGCGCCTACGACACGTTTGGAGAGGATCTAATCAACTATTCTCCCCAGTATGCGGTGACCATCCCCGACGCCCAGATCCTGCCGGACGATCTCTATACCACCCTGCGCGCCGACTTTCTTATCCTGGACTCGATATTTTACTTCGGCGACAACGGCGCCGATCCTACGCCTGCAACCGAGACAACCTTGTATTGGTCGGTCGGCAAGGTCGCCCGCGCTGCTAATGTTTATACCCTTGCGGCCGGTAATCTGGCCAATGCCGTCGGAAAGTTCGTGATTGCCACTCTGACTGCTGGGAGTGCCGTTCTTTCTCTGACCGACATCAACGCCGGCATTCCTGCCCTGAATAACAACCAGATCATCATTGCCTATACCTCCGGCACTCCTAACAGCGCCGGAAATTACATCTGTTACGTGCGCCAGGCTAATAGCGTCCAGTTCGAGGGTGCCAATATCCGTGACCTAACCGTGCTATCGGCGCTGATCAAGGATATCACTATTGACAACGCCACCACCGAAACATTGTACTCAAATTTGATCACGGTGCTGAACCTGGTGGTTGGCGATAATGTAACCATGGGGCCGGATGCTACCATCTCCTGGAGCAAAGTCAGCAGTCCACCCGCCATCCCTACTGATACAACGGACTTGACCGATGGCGCCAATCTGGGGGGAACAGCCGATTGGTCGGGAGTTTCCGGCCGGCCCAACACCACCTATATTGACGAAAACGGGGTTTATACAGGGACACTAAGTGCTGACAAAATCGTGTCGGGTACTGAAATAAAAATTGACTCCACCGTAGATGCCGTCCTATCGGCATTGGTTGTAGGCGTTGATTCGATTAGCAAAACCCCGGCCACTATTTACAATACCTCGCGAAGTTCAACGCAGGCGGCACTGACTATAATTCAGGGCCAGAAATTAGGCAGTCCTTTATCATCCGGCCCCGCCCTCGTGGCGACCTCACGCGGAAATTATGGTGCCGTCCTGAACGGTGGTTTAGCCCCCTTGCTTTTAACCCCCATCGAGGATGCCTCCCCGCCCACCCATTCCGCCGCAAAAGGGGCTATATTTTTGACCTCTGAGTGTGTGATGTACGTAAACAAAAGCCAGCCATCACCGGGCACCACCTGGGAAAAGATAGGATCACAATGAAAATTATCAATCAGGAGGGTTTAAATAATGGCTCAATATAAGACCGGCTCGGTCAACGTTACTAACGGTTCCGTCACTGTTGTCGGAGTCGGCACAGCTTTTCTTATCAACGTCGCCATCGGAAATTCAATCAAGGTAGCCGGAATCGATGTCACCTATCAGGTGGCTTCGGTTTTGGCCGATGATCAATTGACCCTGTCCGCCCCTTATCAAGGTGCAACTGCAAACAACGCGGCCTATCAAGTGGGTACCGGGTTCACTGACAATTTTAGCCTGGTCGAAATTGACGATGGTGACAATGACTGGCCGTACCACCTGACAGCCGGTGTAATCCGGCCCCTGGACACTATCCTAAAGGCGATCGCGTCCAGTAATTTCAAAACTACCGAACCGGCCATAAAGTTTGCGGGCATGCCCTGGGCTGATGCGACAAGCGGATACATGAAATTCAGAAACACCGCTAATACGGCCTGGATCAGTGCCTGGAAACTCGATGGTAGCGCGGGGGGCTTGTTTTCACCCATTGCAGGCCCTGGTAGTTTACAGGCCTTTGCTACTGGTGCGCTGACGGCGACTTCTGTAATTACGTCAGGGGATGGGCGTGTAGGCTCTGCTACAACTATTTATAATGCCCGATTTGAAGTAATCAAAGGGGCTGCTGCTGCGTATGAAACTGTTGGAGATGAATTTACGCAGGCATCGGCAAATAAAACTTTAGGGTTAGGCACTGGTGGCTATCGTAATGTTATTACTATAAACGCAAGTACAGGTTCGGTTGCTGCAACCAGATCAACTACAGGTTTATTGCTTAACTCCTTTTATAGCTCCAATGCGTATGCTGCTGCTTCCCTGCTTGTAAACTGCAATACAGGTAATGGCACAATACATTTTTACACTGGTGCAGGTTCAGTTGAGACACCTATAGAACGAGCGGTGATTAGCTCAACTGGCCTTGCTGTAACAGGTGCGATAAGTGCAACAGGAACAATAAGCAACACAAAAACCACAGCAGTTCTTGCTGACGCAATGCTTCAAAATTCTGTGGGCTCATGTCAAATTGGTGTTAACAGTGCAGGAAACGCTTTTGTAGGTTCTATAACTACAGATAAAAATTTTCTACTTTATGCAAATAATGTACTAAAAGCAACACTATCAGCCACGGGTCTTGCTGTAACGGGTATTGTCACAACCACTGATGTATTAACTGTAGGCACTACAAATGCCACATCAGTAATTCAAACAGGCGGGACTAATACTCACTTATATTTAAAGGCAGTCGGCGCAGCCGGTTCAGTTGTCTTAGTAGCAAATGGTACAAATATAGCGACAGCTTCCCCAGTGACAGGTTTTAGTGTAACAGGACTTACCACTACGACAACGCTTAGAATTAATACAGCACCAACTGATTCAGCAGCAACAGCATCTACGCATAAAGTAGCAGTTAACTTAAATGGTACTGCGTATTATTTACTTGCTACAACTTAAGCGTATAAGCACTCTTACCACAGCTAGGCTTATAACCGAAAAGGAGAACCTTACTCCCTGCTGTGGTAATAACTATAAGGACTATCCAAAGGAGATAGAAATGAAGAAGAAGGACTTGTTTATGTTGTTGCAAGGACTAAATGACGTGGCTGATTTTTCCGGGGCTAAATTCGCGTACGCCATTGCTAAAAACATTAAGCTGGTAGAGGACGAATGTAACCTGCTGAGAGGCTTAACCAAACCCAATGATGCGTTCATGGAATATAACGGAAAAAGAGAAGCGCTCGCACAAAAGTACTGTGAAAAAAACGAAGACAATACACCAAAAACCAACGATAACGAGTATGTCATGGGCGTTGGAAAGTTAAAATTCAAACAGGAACATTCGGCTCTGCTTATTGAATATGCGGACGCAATAGCCGAATACAATAGCAAGCTGGCTGACTTCAATGCGCTGCTTGAAGAAAATGCGGATATTGAATTATTTAAAATCAGTTCCGAGTTACTTCCGGACGCGATTACGCCAAAACATGTTGTGGCAATAATGGCAGTAATCGAGGAATGAAAGTGATTGTACATTAACAGAAGAGGCAGCGGCCGACCCGTACTGGCATACGAATCAGCCGCCGACCCACAGAGCAAAGCTGTGAGCCAACCAAGGCTGCCCCGCCCCGATCGAGGCGAGGGGGAGCCTAACACAAAACCATTTAACCTGCAATGGAGGCTCATAGATGAAACAGCATTATCCTGTATTGGCGTGGCCGGGTGGCAAGCGCCGCCTGGCAAAGATCCTTTTACCTATCATTGAATCACGACCGCACACCTGTTATGTAGAGGCATTCTCCGGGGCGGCATCAATGTTGATGATGCGCAACCCGGCCGAGGTTGAAGTTTTAAACGACATCAACACTGAACTGGCTAACCTGCATCGAGTGATCAAATGTCACCTTGAGGAGCTAATAAAACAATTCAAGTGGTCGCTGGCCAGCCGGCAGTTATACGAGTGGTCCAAATCCACGCCGGCAGAAGTATTGACCGATATACAACGCGCAGCGCGTTTCCTGTTCATTCAAAAGCTATCATTCGGGGCGAAGGTTACAGGCCAGACCTTCGGCATCTCTCCCAGCTCTCCACCTCGGTTTAATTTACTGCGGTTGGAGGAAGATCTTTCACAAGCTCATTTAAGGTTGTCGCGGGTATGGATTGAAAGCCTGGACTGGCGTGAATGCATGCGGCGCTGGGATCGTGAATACACGTTGTTTTTGGCGGACCCGCCATATTGGAAAACAGAAGGTTACGGGGTACCGTTCCCGATCGAGGAATACGAAAGGCTGGCCGAGGTGATGGCCACCTGCAAGGGTTCAGTGGTTTTGACCATCAACGACCACCCCGAGATGAGGAGGATATTCAAAAAATTCAAACACCAAACCGTCGATATCAGCTACACAATCGGCGGTGGCAACAAGGGCTGTAAAAGGAGAGAACTGATCTTTGAAAATTGGTGAAAACCGAAGCCAAAAGCAAGGGGGGTTAAACTGGCGTTTAACCCCCCTAAAATTCCCCCCGGAAATTTTACAAACCATGTGGCAGATTTCATAAACCATGTGCCGCGTTACAAAAGCTCCTGTGAACCGTTGGGCAAAATAAAAAACAGGTGGCCGGCCTGCTTGGCCAACCACCTGTTATTATGGCGGAAGAGGTGAGATTCGAACTCACGGAGCTGTTACACTCGGCGGTTTTCAAGACCGCTGCCTTAAACCACTCGGCCACCCTTCCGTTATTACTCCTGTTACCTGTTGTTTTCCCTCAAATCTCTCTTGTGTTGCTAATTTGGCTCCAAATGTGTCGTTGTATGTACTATGAGGAAGGGCAAAAAGTCAACTGAAACGACACAGCGACTCAAAATCTCCTGCATTACATGTTATCAGTCATGTTTTTTGTGTTTTTTGTGTTTCTTATAATGCCCCTTGTGCTTGCCACGGTCGCCCTTTTCCTCGTACACTTTTTCCTTTACAATAACCCGCTCCCTCTCGATGACCCTCACTTGCGGGGGCGGGGGCGCCTGGGGAGTGCCGACCTGGACTCTGACGTTGGGAGTGCTGACATCAACACTCACGGCCAAGGCAAAACTTGCGGTTAACAGGACAACTGACATACTCACTATCACTTTCTTAATCATGAAATTCTCCTTCATATTTGGGTGTGACTGATAAACTGTGAGTATACTCGGAAAATATTTTTTTAAACAGGCTGTAAATTCATTTTTCCAGTGCTATGCTATACACAGATGGAAGAAGCTAAAAAAACCTGTACAAGGGGGGCGATACCTATCGAAGATACTCCACCATGCGGGAACCTACAGAAGAAGGCAACATTGCTCCGGAGGTTGCAGCGCCGGAAAAAACCTTGAAAAGGCAAACAAAGAAGTACCAATAAAAGAAGCCCACCGATTTTTTGGTGGGCTTTTCATTTGCAAGCAACAGCAATTATTCACAGGCCTCGCATCAAAGCGGCTGACGGGCTGCTATCTCCTCGGCACGTGCCGGGCGTATTGCCGTAACAGTGCAGTTGAATACCAGCGCAACTCCCGCCAAGGGATGGTTGCCGTCAAGAACGGCTTTCCCTTCGGCAATTCCGGTTACCGTGTAAAAAAACGAGTTGCCGTCCGCACCGTCTGCGACCTCGGCTT
>MHDY01000140.1:0-740 GCA_001803705.1 Nitrospirae bacterium GWC2_56_14
ATTCCCTGAACTTATTCAGCGCTTCTTCACCGTCAGCCGCTTCGATGACCGTGTATCCTGCCCGCTCCAGCATGGTGCGGGTGACCTTCCGCACATCAGCGTCGTCCTCGGCAAGCAGCACGGTCTCGGTGCCTCCCGCCGGGAAAACGGGTTTTGCTTCAGACGAGGAACCGGCTGCTGCTGCGAGCAGCGGCAAATAGATCCTGAAGGTGGTGCCCAGGCCAGGCTCGCTGTACACCGTGATATCTCCATGGTGCTGCTTGATGATCCCGTAGACCGTTGAGAGGCCCAGGCCGGTGCCTTTCCCTACCTCTTTCGTGGTAAAGAAGGGGTCGAAGATTCTTTCTTTTGTTTTGTCGTCCATGCCCATGCCGGTATCGGACAGGGAAAGCAAGGCATAGTGAGCAGGGTTCTCAGCACTGCCGGCAGCGGTCGACCCAAACCCCGGTCCCGTCCTGCCTGTTTCAATGGTCAGCACACCGCCGTCAGGCATGGCATCGCGCGCGTTCGTCGCCAGGTTCATCAGGACCTGCTCCAACTGGCCTGCATCCGCCATGACGCAGATCGTGCCTTTCGCCAGGCGCGTTCGGAGCTCGATGTCCGCCCCGATAAGCCTCCGCAGCAGTTTTCCTACGCTCTGGATGATCTCGTTCATATCGATCACCTGCGGGTTGATGATCTGTTTTCTGCTGAATGCCAGAAGGCTCTGCACCAGGCGGGCGGCGCGTTCCGATGAGGTC
>MHDY01000140.1:759-940 GCA_001803705.1 Nitrospirae bacterium GWC2_56_14
GCCGCAGCGGGTCGTCGGGGGTCAACTTCATCAGCAGGAGGTCCGCATGCCCGATGATGGCGGACAGGATGTTGTTAAAGTCGTGAGCAACGCCTCCGGCAAGCTGTCCCACCGATTCCATCTTCTGCGCATGCAGCAGCTGGGCTTCGAGATGCTTGCGTTCCGTAATGTCCTCTCCTGA
>MHDY01000140.1:1027-4765 GCA_001803705.1 Nitrospirae bacterium GWC2_56_14
CACCGGGTTCTCGAAGTACCCCCCTCGTGCGCCGTCGCCCGCCACTATGCTGGAAAAGACGGCCTTGACAGCGGCGCGTGAACTGTCCGGGACAAAATGATCGAACCAGTTCTTTGAGAGGATGTCCTGTTCCGCGGCCCCCAGGATCTCAACTCCCCTGCGGTTGATCAGGGAGACGCGCTGTTCCAGGTCGAGGGCGACCAGCATGACCTGAGCCACGTCAAGGTAGGTATGCAACCGGTCCCGTTCTTTCCAAAGCGCGGCTTCGCTCCTGCGCAGGGCCCGGACCGGGAGAACGCGCAGGATCCAGAATACTGCCGCACCCAGCGGGGCCATGAGCAGCATCAACAAGCCCGTTCGCACGAGCAGCGGCCTCAAGGAGCGGCCTATCTCCAGGCTGCCGACGACGTGCCCCGCATCGAAAAGGCTCACGTTCCGGACGATGACCGGCGACTCCAGCGCGTCAAGGCTTTCGGCAATGATCGTACCGTTCGGGGCAAGAACACGCCTTGTTTCCTCATGGCCTTTTCTCGGGCGGATCGAAAGATATTCTCCGAGCCGCACCTGCTCGAAGCGCCACAGGTCGGGATCGGCGCTGATGATCTGGGAAATGATCTGCGCGTTTATCTCCGCTTCCGACTCAAGGTTTCCCGCTATGCGTTGATAGGAAAGGGAAAAATAACCGGCGGGGATGACGATCACGACAACAAAAACAGCGACGGCCGTAAGCCAGGTGACGATCCGTATGATGTCTTTCTCGGAACGCATGCTCATTTGCCCGCCATCGGTAGGTTCCCGGTCTTCCGCAGGAGCCTTGCGGCCTCAGGGGAGCGCACAAAATCGATGAAGCGCCGGACCGCCGGAGACGCAGCCGGTTTTGTCAACAGGGACAGTGTTTTCATAAGGGGATAGTGTTTGTTCGCGCCGTTGTTCGTGACCGGGTTCATGCCGTCGATCGCGAGCGCCTTGACGGGATGGTTCTCGGTCATGATCTGGGTGAGCGTTGAAAAGCCGATGGAGCCCGAGGTTTTGTCGATCATGGCATTGCTTTCCTGATTCGTCACCGCCATCAGCATTCCTTCGCGGGCGAGGGCCACATCAAGGGCAGCGCTCATTGCAGGAGAGATGCTTCGGGCGATGAGGGTGTCGGCGTCGGACTTCGGGCGCAGCACCACGCGCACCCATTCGCCGTTCGGCCAGGTCTCCATTTCCCCCCGGTAGATCTTAACGAGTTCACCGGTGCTCAGGCCCGCGACCGGCACGTCTTTCCGCACCGCGAACACGAAAGGCGTTCTCGCATATTCGGTCACCACCAGGCCGAGCCCGGCCTCTTTTTCATTGAGCGATCTCCCGCAGAGGCCGATGTCCAGGGCGTACGCCGCGGTCGCTTGAATGGCGCCGCCGCTGCCGATGCTCGGCATGATCCTGATCTTTATATCCGGATGCTTCTTCTGAAATGCCGCAGCGAGCAGGGCCATGGAGCCGAGGCTGGTGCCGGTGCCCCCGATCCTGATCGTTTCCTGGGCCCAAAGCGGCGTCGGCGACAGGGCGGCAACGAGGAACAAAAGCGAAAACAGGGTTCTTGCGGAAAAGGTCCAAAGGGTCGGTGACATGGAAGAGCTCCTTATTAATTATACTCGGCGTGCATTGCGGTCATTGCGAGGAGCGGAGCGACGCGGCAATCCGAATATATGCGGATATCAGCACGAGATTGCTTCGCTGCGCTCGCAAAGACGGCGAAAAGCTATTTCACCAGCCTGCCAGGCACGTCTTCAGCATGGTATCGATTGTATCCAAATAATCGAAATTTTGCTATACTTTGTTTTATATTATACCGATCCACCAACCTCTCGTTCTCATACTTCAATAGTTGCGTCTTTTCATCTCCAAAAAGGAGTCATCATGAAACAGTACAGGTTCGATGTCATCGTCATCGGCGCCGGCCCGGCAGGCGTGGCAGCCGCCGGAGCGCTTGCGGGGACCGGCATCTCCGTTGCTCTGCTCGAAGCCGGCGTGTACAGCGGGGCAGAGAACTGGTCCGGCTGCGTCTATTTCGCCGAGAACCTTGCTGCAGAGGACTGTTTCGGTCCTGCCGCGGTGGCGGCGGCCCCCTTTGAACGACTCGTTCATCGCCGCGGAACGCTGCTCCACAACGGCCTTGACGTGGTCGGCGTGGAGCTCACCGATCCCGCTGTTTTCAAGAACTGCTATACCGTGCTCCGGCCGGTATACGATCCTTACTTCGCCCACCTGGCCCGCGCAAAGGGCGCGGTCCTTCTTACGAACACCACGGTCACGTCGCTCATCAGAAAAGAAGGGCGCGTCACCGGCGTTGAAACGAATCGCGGGCCCTTGTATGCGAACGTGACCTTTATTGCCGAAGGCGACGCCTCGCACCTGGTGCGCTCGGAGCAGCTGGAGCGCGTGACAGCACCGCACTATCTGCAGGGCGTGAAGGCGGTCCTGTCGCTTACGCCCGGGGAGATCGAAGCGCGGTTCAAGCTCAAACCGGGCGAAGGCGCAGCCTGCGAGCTGCTCATCAGGAATGCGGCCATCGGCGGCCGGACCGCGAAGCTGAACGTGGGCGGGTTTCTCTACACCAACCGCGACAGCCTGTCCCTGGGCTACGTCGTGCCGCTGGACAATGTGCGGAGCAACTATCGCGGCGATCATGACCGGTTATTCGAATGGATGCGCGGTCTTCCTTATATAAAGGAACTTACGGAAGGCGCTGCGCTTTCCTCGTACGGCACGAAGATCATCAGGAGCGGCGGATGGCGCGAACGCCCCGTGCTGGTGGAGGACGGACTTGCGGTGGGCGGCGCATCCGCCGGACTCGGCATCGACCTGCCGTTCCCGAACTTTACCGGCCCGGCTTCGGCCACGGGGCTCTATTTCGGCCGCGCCGTGAAGAACATCCTGAAGCGCGGCAGCTTCTGCGACGCAAAGAACCTTACCCGCGAATATCTTCATCCGCTCCAGGCGAGCGTCTATGGCGCGAATGCCCGTCATCTTTCCGCATGGCCGTCCTACTTCGGACGATCGAGCGTGCTTTTCGGCAGGACCGTGGACGTGGCCTGCGGCTCTGCGCACTTTTTATCAGGCAAAAGCTTCATCGAGACCGGGCGGTTCCTCCGAAGCCATATCCTCTCCTATCGCGGTCTGAAGGAGCTTGTTACCGATACCTTGCGGGCTTTTGGCAGCCTCAGGCTCGGAAAGCCTCTTGCGCTGTCTTCGATCGATCCGATCACGCTGGGACTCTGGTTCACGAACCTGCTGAAGCTGACCCCCGTGCCTGATCCGAAGCTTCGCGTGGTGCTCCTAATCAATGGCAGGGATCTTGATGCAGCATCGATGCCCTGGCCCCTGGGTTCTTTGATCAAAAGAACATCTCCGGCGCTCCAGTCCGCACTGGAACAGATCTACGCCAACGACGAGATCCCCGTGCAGAAGAAGTTCAGACGGGCAGTGCGCCTCATGCTGCAGAGCATCAAGCTGACCGATCTGGTGGTGCTTCCTGCCTTTGGCCTGGCGCTGTTCGGCATTGCCGCAGGCACTGCGCTCTGGGACGCGCTCCGTTTTTACGTCCTGAAAACGCCGGTAGCAAAGCTGCTTGCTGAGCCGGTGATGGCTTACAACGAATCGCAAAAAAAAGCACGAGACCTCGATGCCATCAGGCCGAAGCTGAGCCTTGAAGCAAAGCTTGCCACGAACACCTACCGGGTGGGAGCAACATCG
>MHDY01000140.1:4855-6060 GCA_001803705.1 Nitrospirae bacterium GWC2_56_14
GTCTACGACGCTCCTCCCTTTGCGGGCCGCGGCAGGGTGACGGTGAATTATGAGAACTGCATCAAGTGCGAATCCTGCTGGAGGGCAGAGCCGGCGCGTGCGCTCTGGGGGCGGCATACTGATCACAAGCTCATCTACCGGCCCGAGAGCGCGGCCTTCTCTTTGTTGCTCAATGTTCTCGGCAGCAGTGTTGCTTCAGGTCAACATCATGCGGTAGAGTCCTTCGAAGAGACGCTCTGGTATCCCGGGGACGGCGTTCTCTCTGCCTGCCTGCGCGTGCTGAACGCATCAGCGGCGTTTCAGGCCGCGGTCACCAGCCTGCCTGTCTCGGCTGATAACGCAAGGCGCGTCTGGCCTGCTGCGCTGGGGAAACGATTTGGCCATGAGCTCAAAAAACTTGAGACCATGCTTTCCAACGAAGGCAGGCCTGCGCAGGCAGGGGCCATGCAGGCGGAGCGCAAGGACATGGAAGTGCGGCTTGGCGAGGGCCGGTTCTTCCACGCGCTCTATATCGCGAAGAGGATCGACGAACGGGTCCGGGCCTGGGGCTTATTGCTGAACGTCCCCGAAGCAAAGGAACAGACCGCGCCAGGCCGCGTTACCTATGAGGAAGCATCGAGCCTCTTCCCGGACAGGAACGTAAAGCAATGGGAAGAAGATCCCATGCCCGCGGAATGGGAAGAGAAACTGCGTCAATTCATCATGGACCATCGCGAACGGCCGTCACAGGCTGTGCGCGTCCTGTCATCGGTCAGCCCGGCACTGGCGTTGATAGCAGCACATCAGTTTGATGCCATCGGGACTTTGGCAGAAGCGGGGCTTACGCCGGGACCCGGGATCACCGCTGTTCGCGCCGACCACCTCGATATCCAGGAGACCAACGACTGTGTCAGGCTGCGGGGTTCGCTCAGTATGGTCCCCCTGGCCGCAAGCAGCACGCTCCTGGTCATTGCCCGGGGCCGCGGCCATCTGGTGCCGCTCTCGTACCCGGGGGTAAAGGTCACGCCTGCGCCGGCCATTGGATTCAGAGCAGCCGCGCTCGTCTCTATCACCCTCGACTGTTCGGTCAAAAAGCACGCCATCGTGATATCAGACAACGAGCATGCTGCGGACAACCGTTTCTATCTTGCCATTGCACTCGGTGCAGGCGATTATCTCTGCAAGCGGGTGAAGGAACATGCCCTGGGCAGGGTCCAGTTCCCGGG
>MHDY01000141.1:0-4472 GCA_001803705.1 Nitrospirae bacterium GWC2_56_14
CGAGGACACGAAGTTCCCCTTTGGGTGCGTGGCCACCGACATTCGCAATGCCAAACGGGTCGTGTATACGAGCGGTTCGCTGCGGAAGGCAGTGAGCGCCAGCTGCTCCCTCCCGGGGATCTTCCCGCCGGTGGTGGACGGCGATATGCTGCTTGTGGACGGCGGGTGGGTGGAGCGCGTGCCTGTTCGCTGCGCCCATGACATGGGTGCCGATGTGGTGATCGCCGTGGACGTGTCGAGCGCCGTGACTCCCTTTGATAACAAATTCGGACTGGACGTGGTATTGCGCGCCGACGCGGTGACCCGGATCTATTTGAACGACATTCTCGTGACGGAAGCCGATGTGGTCATCCACCCGGCGGTCGGAACGACCCACTGGGCCGATTTCAGCAGACCCCGGGACCTGTTCCGGCAGGGTGAGGTTGCCGCGCTGGCAAAGCTTGTCGAGGTACGCACTGCGATCCATCGCGCGTCATCAGCACCACCGGAGCCGCAGCCGACCATTGTGGACCATATTAAATCGATCAAGGACATCATCGTCGATAAGGTGGCCGGCGTAAAACCGTAGGGCCCGACGGAGCATTTCCCCTCGCAACCATGCAAAAACCGCTTGTTATTGCTCATCGCGGCGATTCCTTCCGCGCGCTCGAAAATTCTCTTGAGGCCTTCCGGCTTGCGCTGGCTCTGCCGGTGGATATGATCGAGTTCGACCTCAGGAAGAGCCGGGACAACCAGCTCTATGTCATGCATGATAAAGAAACAGGAAGGACAGCTGAGAAGAACATCGATATCGAACAGTCCTTGTCTGAAGAGATTTCCACGGTCAAGCTTAAGAACGGGGAACCCATACCGGTGCTCACCGATGTGCTCACGCTGGTGTCGGGGAAGGTGGGTCTGAACATAGAGGTCAAGAGCGAAGCCGCCGGCGCATTGGCTGCGGCACATCTTGCAGGTTCCGGCTACAAAGGCCCGGTGCTTATTTCTTCCTTTAAAGAGCGCGAGGTGCAGGACGCCCGCAGGGTGCTGCCGGACCTGCAGGTGTCGGGTATCTTCGATACGTTCGTCCCTGCAGGCGTGATCAAATACCGCTCGCTGGGCTACGGTTTCATCAGCCTCCGGAAAAAGACCGTGACCAGGGAGCTTATCAGCGCCTGCCACGACCAGAAGATCAAGGTCTATGTCTGGACCGTGGATAAAGAGGAAGAGATCAGGCGTTTCATAGAGTGGGGCGTGGACGGGATGTACAGTAATAACCCCATGGTGTTGAAGAGCGTCGTAGATGGTTTAAGCTGATGCGCGGCGAGAAAAGCGCTGCCTGCTTCCTGTAATCGTTGTCCTTATTACTCTATGATAAATATAAACAACAATAACCCGGATTTTCTCTACGACCTCATTGTCATCGGCGGCGGCATCACCGGCGCCGGCGTGGCACGGGATGCGGCGCTGCGGGGACTGTCCTGCCTGCTGCTCGAAAAAGGCGATTTTGCCTCAGGCGTCACGTCCAAGTCAACGCGCCTGATCCACGGCGGACTCCGCTACCTTGCCAACTTCGAAGTAGATCTCGTGGCGGAATCATTGAGGGAGCGGGCCATCCTGCGTCAGCAGGCGCCCTATCTCATTCATCCCATGCCGATCCTTATCCCTATCTATAAGGAAGATCCCCACGGCAGGGCGATCATGTCCATCGGCATTCACCTCTACGACCTGCTGTCGCACGAAAAGGACATTCCGCACTACTTTACTTCCAATAGAGTGAAGACGCTCGGGTTCGCGCCGCATCTGAACCAGAACGGCCTGACCGGCAGCGCAATGTTCTACGACCATCAGATCATGATGCCTGAGCGGCTTGTGGTGGAGAACATCGTCTCTGCGCGCAGGGCCGGAGCTGTTCTGCTGAACTACCACCGCGTCGAAAAGATTGAAGAGCAGGGCAATATCACCGTGACTGCCAAAGATGTTCTTTCAGGCGGCACAAAGACTTTCCGGTCAAAAGTGCTGGTGAACGCGTCAGGGCCGTGGATCGACACGGTCCGGCAGGCGGGCGACATTAATGAACGAAAGATCATCCATCCGACCAAGGGCATCCACCTGGTATTGCCCAAACTGTCGGAGCAGGCGCTGTTCGTGACGTCTCGCGACGGCCGGATGTTCTTCATCATCCCGCTCGGCGCCTACTCGCTCATCGGCACCACGGACACGGAATACCGGGGCGACCTCGATGAGGTGCATGCACAGAAGGCCGATGTCGATTACCTCCTGACCGAAAGCAGACGGGTGCTTCCGGGAATGAACCTGGCGAAGGAGTCCATTCTGTATACGTATGCGGGCATCAGGCCGCTTGCGTTCTCAGGCGCGAGCGAGTCAAAGATATCACGTAAGCACCGGGTGATCAAAGAGGGAAGGACAGGCCGGATCATCACCATTGCCGGGGGCAAGCTCACGACCTACCGCAATATGGCGAAGGACACGGTGAATGCCGTATGCAAGGCCCTTGGCAGAAGGGCAGAATGCGTGACCGATAAACAGCCGCTTCCAGGCGGGTTGCCCGTCTCCTATGAGGAATATATGCGGGAAGCGGTACCGGAGCTTGCATCCCGTTATGCCCTGCCGATTGAGACCGTACGGCATCTGATCTCGTTCTACGGGGCCAGGGCCGAGGAGGTGCTCGAAATTGCGCGAAAGGAGCCGTCCTTGCGTGCGCCCATCTCTTCCGACAGCCGTGATCTTTATGCGCAGGTCCTGTTCGGTGTGCGGGAAGAGGGTGCGAAGACGCTTTCGGACATCGTGCTACGGAGAATGCACCTGGGCATCTCGGCCGGCCGCGGCGATCAGCAGGCAGAGAAGATCGCTGCACTGGTCGGCGCAGAACTGGGCTGGAGCGATGAAGAGGTAAAACATCGAGTGGAAGAGTTCAGGGTAGATCTCGATAAAGACAGGTTCTGCCTGAAAGGCTGATGTTGCAGAGGCAGGTTTGAAACCTGCCCCTGCGTGATTGCATTGAACGGATGTTGCAGGTGCGGGTTTCAAACCCGCCCGTAACCGAAAAGGAGGTCATTATGATCAACTGGGCACATATACATCTTATGATCAATCATTTTCCCGTTGTCGGCGTTCTGGGAGCGCTTTTGGTGTTCGGCTACGGACTGGCGCGCAAGAACGACGAGGTGAAGCTTCTGGGCCTCGGATCGTTCGTTCTGGTCGCGCTCAGTTCCATCGCGGTGTATCTGACCGGCGGGGCTGCGGAGGATGCGGTCAAGAACCTGCCGGGCGTGACCGAGTCCTACATCGGCACGCACGAAGAGATGGCCTTGCTGGCGTTCGTGCTTATGGAACTGCTCGGGGTGGTCGCCTTGGGAGGTTTGTTCCTCTTTCGCAAATCACGCGCGTTTCCAAAATGGTACACGCCGTTGGTCCTTGCGATGGCCCTGGCTGCGGCAGGGGTCGTGGGCCTGACCGCGAATCTCGGCGGTCAGATTCGTCACACCGAGATCAGAGATACGACGGGTGGTCCGGCCGTACCATCCGACCAGGTCCCGCAGGGGCAAAAAAAATAAGCAGCGTTTCAGTTGGAGGAGGTTGTATGGCGCAGTTGATGAAAGGCATTGAGCTCTCTTCAAAGATCCTGGCCGCGGTCAAGGAGGAAACGGGCAGACTGGCGAAACACGGCATACGTCCGGGCCTTGCACTGGTCCTCGTGGGTCAGGACAAGTCTTCCCACATGTATTACCAGGCCATCCAGAGCTTTGCCGCCCGGGCGGGCATCGACATCTTTAACCATACGCTGCCTGCCACGGTATCGTTGAACGAGATCCTGAATGTGATCAAGACGCTGAATAACGACGAGCGCGCCAACGGGATCCTCGTGTTCATGCCGCTGCCGCGCCACATCGATACACGGAAGGTCGTGAATGCCATCATGCCGGAAAAGGACGTTGACGGGCAGGGCGCCATATCCGTGGGCAGGCTTTCCGCTGACGAGTCCACGTCGCAGCTCTTTGAACCCGGTTTCACGCTGTCGGTACGGTCGACCTTTCTCCCCTGTACGCCCTACGGAGTTATGCGGATGCTGGAGCATTACGGCGTCGAGCCCAGGGGAAAGAAGGTCGTGATCGTCGGCAAAAGCCTTGCAGTGGGTAAACCCCTTGCCATGATGATGCTGGTCAAGGAAGCCACGGTCGTTGTCTGTCATCGCGAGACAAAAGACCTGGGCTTGGAGACCCGGCAGGCCGACATCCTTTGCAGCGCAACAGGACGCGTGGGGCTGATCAAAGCCGATATGGTGAAGGAAGGGGCGGTGGTCGTGGACATCGGGATCAATGTGCTGGACAACGGCATGACCGTGGGAGACGTGGATTTTGATGCTGTTTCAAAGAAGGCCGCGCTCATCACGCCGGTGCCCGGCGGCGTGGGGCCGGTGACGATCGCGATCCTGCTCAAGAACACCGTGATCTCTGCCAAGCGTATGGTGGGGG
>MHDY01000141.1:4641-8968 GCA_001803705.1 Nitrospirae bacterium GWC2_56_14
GGTGCGACCTTTAATTCCAGCGTATTGGCCGTGGAGTTCACGACCTCGACGCTGAAGGTGCCGAAGTCCTTCAGCACCAGTTCGTCCGAGAGCGCCTGTGCGCTCGTTTTGGAATCCACCTCGATCTTCGCCGTGCTGTTGCTGAAGCTCCGTTCATGCAGGTCCTTGATGCCGCGCACCTGATTCCTGAGCACATCCTTGAATTTTACGAACTGCGTCTTATTCAGCCCGGTGATGGTGATGGCCACGGGCCGCGTGCCCCCGGTCTCCTTGGAGTAGACGGCAAGGATCTTGGCCATCAGGTCGTCTGCGGCCAGGTTCGACACTTTCCTGAGCGCTTCGGTCCCGGCGCTGGTCTCGGCAATGTGGACGCCCGCCGCATGCTGGGTGGTCGCGGCAATGACCTGGCCCGTGTCGGTGCGCACTGCTTTGGCAGAAAGGTCGGCCTGGACGGACTTGAGCCCGCCCCCCACGTCGCCATAGAGCTTGGCCACGGCCTTGCCGATGATCACGACCTCGGCGTCGGCCTGGTTCGCCAGTGTCCGTGCCTGGGCTGCTGAGAGGTTCTGAACACGATAGGCCGCGGTCATGTGGATCTCTTTAGACGCCGTCTGGTGGTCAATGAAGGAAAATCCTTTTTCCGTGAACCTGTCCATGAAGGTGTTCTCGACCACGCTCAGGTCAGCCTGCCCTCCGTGGGGCTCGAGCCACCAGGCATTCACTTCCTCCCCGAGGTTCTGTTCTGCGATCATGATCATGGTGCGCGGTTTGTGCATCTGGCCCATAAGGACGCCGACGGCCGACAGGTCGTCGCTCAGTTTGCCCAGCGAGACATCGGCAGTGATGCGGACACGCAGGAGCGCTCCGTCCCGGGTCTCGCCCGTGACATTGTAGCGGTTGATGTATCCTTTGATCTGCGACAGGATCTTGTCGCTGATGACCTGGTAGTTCTCCACCTGGGTCTGGGAATCGATCATGATGCCGATGGCCTGCTCGACCGCCCTTTTCTGGGCGTCCTCGATGGCTGCATCGCGGGCAATGTCCACGGCATTTTGCTGCACTGCCGCCACACCTTCCGCAGAGACGGTCTTGGTCTCCTGGGCCGGGGCCTGGAAAGCAGACAGGAAGATCAGTGCGAACACCATGCTGCATTTTAATATGCGGACCATGTGGCTACCTCCTGGGTAAGAGCGTTGATTGCGTTACTATATCAGAGACACCAGGTGCGGTCAAGGCCGTTCCCTTTGACGGTGCAACGTAGGAAGCAAATACAAATTTCTGGATATTTTACAGGAGAGATGCTAATATCAAAAAAACAGCAACGAGGAGGATACGAGCTTTGCCAAGGCTTTCTGTGAACGTTGATCATATTGCCACGCTGCGCCAGGCGCGGCGGGGGATGGAGCCGGATCCCGTGGCAGCGGCCGTGCTTGCCGATCTGGCCGGCGCCGAAGGGATCATCGTTCATCTGCGCGAGGACCGGCGGCATATCCAGGACCGCGACCTGCGGCTGCTGCGCCAGACCGTGCAGACCAAGCTGAACCTCGAGATGGCCGCCACGGACGAGATGCAGCGCATTGCGCTCGAGGTGAAACCCGAGATCACGACACTGGTGCCGGAGAAGCGGGAAGAACTGACCACCGAGGGAGGTCTCGAAGTTGCTTCCCGTATCGCTTTTCTTACCGACTATATCGGACGCCTCAAGCAGGGTCATATCAGCGTCAGCCTCTTTGTGGACCCCGATGACCAACAGATCGCCGCATCAAAGAAAGCCGGCGCCGACTGGGTAGAGGTCCATACCGGCACCTATGCGAATGCCAGGACCGACCGGGACCGCGCCCGTGAGTTCGACAAGATCGTTGAAGCCGCGAAGCTCGCTGCGAGCCTGGGTCTGCGTGTGGGCGCGGGACACGGACTCAATTATGTGAACGTAAAGCCCATCGCACGGATCCCCGAAGTGGAGGAGCTGAACATCGGGCACAGCATCATTTCGCGCGCGTCGCTGGTGGGGCTTGAGCGCGCTGTCCGGGAAATGATCGCCCTCATAGGAACCAAATGACAAGCACCAATTACAACCGTCAAACATCAAGCACCAAATAACAAATGATAAATAAATTCCAAACGACAAATTCTAAATTCAAAACGTTTGGAAATAGTGGCTTGAAAATTGGAGCTTATTTGGAATTTGTTTTTTGAAATTTGATTTTTATTCAAAATGGGGGGGACATGATCGTTGGAATCGGGGTAGATCTTGTCAAGATCGACCGCATCGACAAGGCCGGGAAAAATCATCCCGGTTTTCTGGAGCGGGTTTTCACCGAACGTGAGCAGGAGTACTGCTCAAAGCAGAAGTTTCCCGCGCAACATTACGCGGGACGGTTTGCGGCAAAAGAAGCGGTGCTCAAAGCCATCGGCACCGGCTGGAGTGCTGGTGTGAAATGGACCGATATGGAAGTGCTCCACGGTGAGGGCGGCGGCCCCATTGTCAACATCGCCGGCAGGGTCAAGGACCTCATGGACCTCAAGGGCGTGAAACAGATACTCCTCAGCTATTCCCACGATGAAGGGTATGCTGTGGCGCAGGTGGTGCTTGTCGGGAGCGCATCCCATGCGCCCAGTGAACACGCGGAGCGGCAGTAGGAAAACATTTTGAAAATATTAGGGACAAGAATGTCTCTCGCAAAGTTCGCAAAGGAAACCTTAGAACCAGGAGTCTTTTGGTTTTAAAAGCAAAAAAAGCCGTGGCTTTGGGTTTTCTTGGCGTCCTTTGCGAGTTTTGCGAGAGATGCTTTTGCTTTCGGCTTGCCCGAGTCAGGGATATCTATTTATGAAGATCGTCACCGCACAACAGATCAGGAACATTGACCGCAGGGCGATCAAGGACTTCGGCATCTCCGGGCCGGTCCTGATGGAGAACGCCGCAGCCGGGGTAATGGCTGAGATGGATCGTTTCTTTGACGGCCTGTCCGGCATGCGTGTGGCCATAATTTGCGGCAAGGGCAATAACGGCGGCGACGGCCTGGCGCTGGCCCGCCGCCTCAGTATCCGCGGCATTGCCGTACGCGTCGCGCTGCTCGCGTCCTTCGGTGTTTTAAAAGGGGAAGCCAAGGCCAATCTTTTCACGCTGCGCAAGATGGATGTGGAACTCGCTCAGAACGCATCGGTTCGTGATATCTCCGACGTGGTGGACTGGTCCCATATCGTTGTCGATGCCATGCTTGGCGTGGGGCTTTCGAGCCCGCTCAAAGGGGTCTACGCCTTTGCAGCGGAACTGATGAACGCGTCCGGCAAGCCCGTGGTCGCCGTCGATATCCCCACCGGCATCAATGCTGATACCGGTGAGGTCATGGACACAGCGGTCAGGGCCGATTTGACGGTCACCATGGCGGCACTGAAACGCGGCCTGGTGCTCTATCCCGGCGCAACCTATGCCGGTGAGGTCCGGGTCGTGGATATCGGTATTCCGACCGAGGTGATCGATAAAGAGAAAATCGCAGCGGGCTACCTGACTGCGGAAACAGCAGGGGGGCTTCTTCACCAGAGGGACCGCGACGCGCACAAGGGAACGTTCGGCCATCTGCTGGTCGTGGCCGGATCG
The DNA here is from genome assembly GCA_001803705.1 of Nitrospirae bacterium GWC2_56_14. Lineage (GTDB taxonomy): Bacteria > Nitrospirota > UBA9217 > UBA9217 > UBA9217 > GWC2-56-14. Next base: position 8,240 of record MHDY01000141.1, read on the forward strand.
CCGGGCAAGACCGGCGCGGCCATCATGACTGCGCGCGGCGCGCTCCGGACCGGTGCAGGGCTGGTGAGCGTGGCAACTCCGCACAGTCTTGTTCCGATCGTCCAGGCGCAGCTCGTCGAGGCCATGGGTGTGCCCTCGGCAGAGAGCATAGAAGGCACGCTGGGGATCGGATCCGATGTGGAACTGCTTAAAAGCGCGGGCAGCATGAATGCCTGCATCATCGGCCCCGGCCTTTCGACCCATTATGAAACAGTTCAGGTCGTACGGAACCTTGTTCAGCGGCTGACCATCCCCATGGTGGTCGATGCCGATGGACTGAACGCTCTCGTCGGCTCTCTGGACATCCTCAAGAAGGTGAAGACGCCCATCGTCATGACGCCTCATCCCGGCGAAATGGCCAGGCTCCTGGGCAGCTCATCGAGCGATGTCCAAAAAGACCGGGTCAGCTGTGCAACCGGTTTCGCCATGAAATATAAGGTAACGTTGGTGCTGAAGGGCGCGGGTACGGTGATCGCGACCCCGGACGGCAGGGTTTTCATCAATTCCACGGGCAATCCCGGCATGGCCACCGGCGGCACGGGCGATGTGCTGACCGGGGTGATCGGCAGCCTCCTTGCGCAGGGCTACACCGCGTCCCAGGCAGCCTGTCTCGGCGTATACCTGCACGGACTTGCCGGCGATCTGGCTGCAAAAGAAAAAGGCGAAATGGGCATGATCGCCGGGGACCTG